>JBMDWN010000059.1:0-22348 GCA_048595275.1 Olivibacter sp.
AGGGTTTATGATTTTTGGATTTCTCAAACCTGAATGCACGATTTCCGGCTTATAGCGACAGTGCATTTTAATGAAGGAAGGTTCGTCGACTTCATCGATCTTAAAATCCGTTTTGGCAAAGCGGGGATCGGCCTTTACAGCCTCCATATAGGCTTTACAAGCCTCCGGTGAACCGGAAACCGTTCCGTTCAGCCCTTCATCAGCCACAATGATCCGGCCGACAAGATTCAGGGACTGACAAAATTCAAGGTGTTCTGCTGCAAATTGCTCGGCCTGTTCAATAGGGCTATAGCAGTAGTAAAGAAGAGTTTGATAAGCTTTCATAATCGCATTGATACCGCTGCAAACGGCGTTTAATGATTCGGGCGCAAATATACAAATTATCTTACTTATCTTTGGCTGTTTGCCGGCCGCAGCAATATGATTCAGCTTTTCAGAAAATTCAGCCCCTCTAATCTTTTCTTTCTGATCGTCATCGGCCTGGTCCTGGCTTTTAGCGCTTTCTTCCACCTGCCGGCGGAGATGCATACCGAGCTATTCGATCGCTCTGTAGGGGTTTTCCTCGGAAGCCTGAACGACCTGAAACTGGCGCCGCAAACCAACATATTGATCACGCTCTTCCTAACCGTAATACAGGCAATTCTGCTAAACCGTATTGTCACGCATTACAACCTCCTGGGACAGCCCACATTTATCCCGGCGCTGATGTACATGACCACCGCGAGCCTGCTCCTTCCTTTTCTGGCACTCAGTCCCGCGCTCATCTGCAATTTCTTCCTCATCTGGATGATCTATAAGCTGATGGGCATGTACCATAAGACCGAGGTCAAATCCACCTTATTCGACGTTGGCATGATGGTGGCTGCGGGCAGTCTTTTTTATTTTCCCTTCATTTTATTCTTCCCAATTTTATGGATTGCCTTGGTCATCTACCGGCCGTTCGATTTCAGGGAATGGTTTGCCGGCATATTCGGCCTTTTGGCTGTATACTTCCTTTTAGGCCTGCTTTATCTGTGGTTTGACCAGCTGCCGGACTTCTATGCTATTTTTAACCCCCTCAGACACCCTTTCCCCCGAAGCTTTTACATCGAACTACACGATTATTGGGTTTTCCTGCCGCTGGCCTTTATCCTGGTCCTGTTTCTGAACAGCGTACGGGAAAACATCTTCCGCAGCGTGGTTTTTGCCAGAAAGGGTTTTCATCTGCTCCTGTATTTTCTCCTGATTTCCATTGTTGCTTATTACGTCGACTCTGATACGCCCGACTACCATTTCCTGCTCTGCGCTCCGCCCTTGTCGATATACCTGGCTTATTATTTTGTATACGCCAAAACGCGGTGGTTTTACGAAACCGTATACCTTATATTCCTGCTAACAATCCTTTATTTTCAGATATTTTAAAGCGTTGAGGCGAATATATGAAGCCCCCCTTTAACCTTTTTTAACAAAAAGCCAGTTCTTAACCCGCAAAAAATAAATAGCTTTGCGGTCGGAACAGCTGATTCTGCTGTTTGGGAACGAACGAGAAGATACATGATTTTTAGACAATTGAAGAACATAGCGGTTGCAGCGCTGCTTCTTCCCACGCTGAGTACTTTTGGCCAGTCAAATACAAGTTCACCTTATTCCGCCTATGGTTTAGGTCTGTTAAGAGGGGACAACCTGCCGCAGTATCGCGCCATTGGTGGTGTGTCTACCGGTATTCGTACGCTTGGCGGCTATAACAACATCAATATCTCCAATCCCGCTTCCTATTCCGCTATTCGTTTAACGACTTTCGATATTGGTCTGAACGCTAACCGGAGCATGCTTCAGCGCGGTAACGAGGAAGAGGCCAGTGGCAATTTCTCGCTGAACCACATCAATTTTGCGATGCCGTTAAGCCGCACTTCGGCGTTCAGCTTCGGACTGATGCCTTACTCGGATATGGGCTATAATTACACCGCCCAGCAACGCGTGGATACGACGCTGTTAAGCACGAATTTCTACGGAGAGGGCGGGATTAATAAAGCATACATCGGCTACGGAATACAGTTAGGACAATATTTCAGTGTAGGGGCGAATGTATCCTACCTGTTCGGGCGGACCAATAACGTTTCCAGCATGAGCCTGCCTAATGATCCTTTCGCCCTGCGCACGGTTTTGGAAGAGAAGCGCGACATCAAAGGCTTTAATTACGATTTCGGTCTGCAGTTTCATACGCCGGTCGGCACCCAGTCCTACCTGACCATCGGCTATACCAATAATATCGGCTCTCCGCTGACTTCTACTTTGTCTAATGTCGTTAATCGTTACGCTGGAGAAAATTTTGCCGACAGCATATCTTTCAGCGAGGATGCCGATTACCGCATTACGATGCCGATGCGCCATCGTGTAGGTATTTCGCTTGCGAAAAATAACCGCTGGCTGGTCGGAGCGGACGCACATTTGGAAAACTGGTCGGACTTCCGGGACGGCGACCGTAATCCTGACTTCAACAACAGTTACGGAGTAGCAGTCGGTGGACAATGGACGCCAAACATCAACTCCATTCGTTACTTGAGTGTGATGGACTACCGGCTAGGGTTGCGATACGATAAAACCTACCTGAATCTGAACAATACCGATATTAAAGATATGGCCGTCTCGGTAGGTCTGGGACTCCCGATTTCTGCCCGGGCAGGGATTCAATCTTTTTACAAAATCAACCTCACTGCCGAGTTCGGTCGCCGCGGAACACTGGAAAACAGCCTGATCCGGGAGAACTACATTAATTTCAATCTCTCCTTTCTGTTGAACGACCGTTGGTTTACGCGGTTCCGATACGATTAATGGGACTTTAGCGTTTGGTACCATGCCCGTAACTGCTGCTTTTGCTTACTTAACGCGCTTTACACATTCCGCCCTACGGCTATCCGTTCTTGCCCTGTTGCTTAATTCCTGCGAGAATGATCTGAGCGACGTACGTCGGGTTTCAGACATCACGGAAGAAGAGCCGGTCGACATATCCTACGGTGTAACCATTCTCTTCAGCGATTCCGCCAAGACAAAAGCAAAGCTGGTGACCAATGAAATGGTCCACCACAACGTAGATACTCCATTTTATGAATGTCCGAAAGATGTCCTGATGATCTTTTACGATGAAAAGCTGCAGGAAGAGCGTCGGGTTACCTCCGACTACGGCATTTATACCGAACCGAAGAAACTGCTGGAACTGAAACACAATGTAGTCGTCACCATGCGGGACGGTACCGTTTTCAAATCTGAACAGCTTTTTTGGGACGACGACAAACGAATATTCTACAACACCATGCCGCTTACGGTGACAACACCCAACGGGGATGTAATACAAGGGAACTTTTTCGAAGCCGATGAAAACTTCGAAAACCGGAAAATCAATGGTGCACATGGCGTTTATAATTTGCAGGAGGGTGAAGAGTTTTAGATTAAAAAAAATTGTATCTTGCGCCCTCATTTAAAAAGTATTAACAAAGACCTTAATCAAATAAGTCAACAGCGTATATGGGATTAATGACTTTTTTGCGAAACCGCGCAGGGATCATCATCGTAGTAATTATCGGTTTAGCAATCGTTGCCTTTCTGTTAGGCGATGTCATTCGGTTCGGCACTCCATTCTGGGCTGCCAAACAAAACGAAGTAGGGAATATTGACGGAGAATCCATCTCGTATATGGAATTCAACCAACAGGTCGAGCAGAGCACCAATGCGATGCGCCAGCAAATGGGCGGCAATATGGCTCCCCAGATGACCTCCTATGCCGTAGAGGAAGTATGGAATCAGCAACTGAGCACCATACTTTTGAATAAAGAAGTAGAAAAGCTGGGGCTGAGTGTGGGCAGGAATGAGCTGAACGATCTGGTCAGCGGTCCGAACCCTTCTCCGCTTATCATGCAGAATTTTGGCAATCCACAGACCGGCGAGCTGGATAGAAATCAGCTGGCGCAATTCCTGCAGAACGTTCGCAACGAACCGGGCGGAAGTGAGCTGAGTCAGCAATGGGAAGCTTTTCTGCAAGCCTTGAGAAGCAGCCGCCTGCAAGAGAAATACAATAACCTGGTGCGCAACAGCGTATATGTAACGGCATTGGAAGCAGCGGAAGAATATTCGCAGCGCAACAAGATTGCCAATTTCCGCTATGTACTGCTGGATTATGCAAGCGTGCCGGATGATCAGGCGAAGCCTTCCGATAACGATTTTAAAGACTATTACAACGAGCATAAAGGTTCTTTTAAAAATGAGACCGAAACCCGCTCGTTTGAATTCGTAGCTTTTGACGCGCAACCGACTGCGGCAGACACTAACGTCGTCCGCGAAACGGTCGAACAGCTTACCAAAGAGCTGGCGACCACGGAAAACGATTCCCTTTTCGCGATGTCGAACTCGGAGCAAAAACGCCCGGTCGCTTACATTAAGAAAGGCTCCTTGAGCCCGGCTCTGGATTCTTTGGTGTTTAGCGCTTCGGTTGGAAGTACGGTGGGTCCGGTTTCCTCTAACGGCATTTATGAGTCAGCCAAGATCCTGGATAGTCGGAATAGTCCTGATTCAGTTACTGCCCGCCACATTCTGCTGAATCCAGCGATGGAAGGTGGGGTAGATCAGGCCAAAAAGAAGGCTGATTCAATCGTCAATTTGTTGAAGAATGGTGCAAGCTTTGCTGCCCTGGCCGTGGAGTATGGCACGGATGGCACCAAAGACAACGGGGGAGAGTTGGGTACTTTTACTCGTGGAAATATGATTCCTGAGTTTGAAGATGCGGTTTTTAACGCTAAAGCAGGCGATTTATTCACGCTTAATACTCAATATGGTGTACACGTTATCAAAGTGGATGCACAGAAAGGTATGTCCCGCGTCGTAAAAGCGGCAATCATTGATAAGCGTGTAGCCAGTAGTGGCGAAACACTAAAGACAGCTTACGGCAAGGCCTCTGCTTTCCTCGGCAAAGTCAATTCGAAAAACTTTTCCGAAGAGGCTGCTAAAGAAGGCCTTCAGGTTCATCAGGCCAGCAACATCACCCCAATGCAGGGATATGTTCAGGATCTTTCCAGCCCACGCGAACTGGTACGCTGGGTATTCAAAGCGGATGAAGACGACCTGACTGATAAAGTTTACGAAATGGAAGACCAGTATGTGGTTGCCCGGGTAACGAACATTAAACCCGAAGGACAGCTTTCGCTGGCTCAGGTGAAAAGTGAAATCGAACCGGAGGTTATCAAACAGGTCAAAGCGGCAAAGCTTAAAGGGCAGTTGAATACCGCGCTAAATGGCGCGACCGGTATCGATCAGGTCGCTTCAAAAGTCAAGAAAACTGCCGTAGCCACCGAAAACGTTGTACTGGCCAATCCGGTTATTCCCGGTCTGGCACAAGAGAGCAAAGTAGTGGGAACCGTCTTCGGATTGCAACCCAAGAAGCTTTCCAAACCCGTAGCGGGTGATCAGGGCGTATACGTGGTAGAGCTCACGGATTTTGTTAATCCACCTGCAATGGAAAATGCCGGCGGCCAAAAGTCGCAGATGAGACAAAGCCTGCAACAGCGTGCCATGAACCTTGCGTTCCGTGCGCTGATTGACAAGGCGGAGGTTGATGACAACCGCGTGTCTTTCTATTAGTTTCGAATTAACTAACTTTGTATCCGGATAAGGAATTAAACCTTATCCGGATTTTTTCGTTTAAAACAGAACGTCAAGACATGGAAATTCAGGAAAATATTGTCAATAAGGTGGCCAGCAGCGGATTGTTGACGTTCGACCTGGCATCCGTATACCCGAAAAATGAATTAGTGGTCTATGATATTAAGGACCAGCTTTTTCAGGGCTTGATTCTCCGGGAAAAAGACTTCCGGGAGTTTGTGAAGGACCACGGTTGGCAAAGCTATGAAGGTAAGGACGTATTGGTTACCTGCTCCGCAGACGCCATCGTTCCCACCTGGGCATATATGTTGGTAGCTAACCGTCTGCAACCGTACGCGGCGGAAATTTATTTCGGCGAAACAGATAAGATCCAAGATATTCGATTCGAACGCGCTGTGGAAACATTGGACATGGAGCGTTTTCGCGATCAGCGGGTGGTCGTGAAGGGCTGCGGAGACCTGACCATTCCAGTATCTGCCTTTGTTAAGCTCACCACCCGTTTGTCTGCCGTCGCCAAGAGCATCATGTACGGCGAGCCTTGTTCCACCGTCCCGATCTTTAAACGAAAAGCCTAGGGACTTAACGTAGCGTATGAGATTTTCACTAATGTGCAGCCTGTTACTGTTTTCAATTTCTGTTCTGAAGGCACAGCAGCTACCTTATCTGAAAAACCCAGTCTTCCAGCCCGGAGAGGAGCTCCATTACAAACTCCGTTACGGCATCATCTCTGCCGCCCATGGAGTATTGACGGTATCGGAAGCTCAGCAGAAGTTCGACGGAAAGCCGACCTATCACCTGCAGGCCATAGGTAAGACCGCTAAGGCTTTTAACCTCTTCTATAACATCCGTGATCAATACGATTCATGGATTGACCAGAAAACCTTTCTTCCTTATTTTTTTAGTGAGGACATCCGGGAAGGCGGTTACCGACGAAACGATAAGATCCGCTTTTATCAATCGCAGAAAAGACTGGAAGCTACGAGAGGTAAATACAATACGCCAACAGCGCAGACTTTTGATTTGCTTTCTGCTTATTACTTTTCGCGTACGCTTGATCTGAGTGGCGTTAAAGAGGGACAAACCTTCAACCTGAATTACTTCCTGAAGGACACCATCAGCACGCTTTACATCACCTATCATGGAAAAGAAGTGATCAAAACGCCGCTTGGTAAAGTGCGTTGCCTGAAATTCAGCCCTTCGCTGGAACCGGGGCGTGTCTTTAAGAAAGATAGTAAACTTTTCCTTTGGGTAACAGACGATGGCAATCGCATTCCCATTAAAGCCCAGGTGGATATCCTCATCGGATCGGTCACCCTCGAAGTCGAACGGGTGAAAGGGCTCCGCTATGAATTGAAGACAGTTGACTAAACTGTCAAAAAAACAGACAGCTTGTCATAAAACATAAAATTTGTCATGATGGTAGAGATCGATCAGGTGCTGGTGCATGAGGACCTGTTGAAAGAAGAGTTTGTATGTAACCTGAATCAGTGCCGCGGTGCCTGTTGTGTGGAAGGAGATTCCGGTGCTCCGCTGGAAGCTTATGAGTTGGATATCCTGAAGGATATTTATCCGAAAGTACGTCCGCTGATGACGGAAAAGGGAATCCAGGCGGTTGAAGAACAGGGCACGCATGTACGCGATTTCGACGGCGATCTGACCACTCCCTGTGTAGATGGTAATAAGGAGTGTGCCTACGTGACCTGGGAGGGCGGTATCACCAAATGTGCCATAGAAAAGGCCTACGAGCAAGGTTTGATCGATTGGCAGAAACCCATATCCTGCCATTTATACCCGATACGGATTACGAAATACCCGGAATTTGAGGTGCTGAATTACGATCGGTGGCATATCTGCCACGCCGCCTGCTCACTTGGAAAGGAACTGAACGTTCCGGTCTACAGCTTCCTGAAAACACCCCTTGAGCGTAAGTATGGAAAGGAATGGTTCGAGAAATTAAGTGAGTTCGTGCGCGAGCAGGGCGCCCTTTGACCATCATCTCAGACCCTTTAACAATTTTTAACAGAAAACGCCGGTCAAAAAGTTGCTCTAAGCCCTCAAATGGTATTAATTTTGAAATTGTATTTATAAACGTTTGCAGCCGTTGGTAAATCGGCTTTCCTGTCGGAAAGCTTAAAAATTAATAACACAAAAATGAAGAAATTAGGATTAACCTTGTTGACCGCTTTGATCGGTGGCGCTGTTGCCGTTGGCGGTTACAAGCTTCTGGAGAATAAGCAGGAGCGCCAGATGACGTTCGAAGAGCGTCAGCAAATTCATTACGCCAATAACCCAAGCAATATCACCTCCTCGGCGGGAAACCCCGATTTTACACAGGCCGCTGCGGCCGTTATCCCGGCCGTGGTGCACATTCAGACGGAATATGATCGGCAGGGCCGGTCCGGTGGTGGAAGAGATCCATTCCAGGACATGTTTGAAGAATTCTTCGGTGCTCCAAGAGGGGGAAATCGCCAACGTCAGGCCCAGCCGGCAAAAGCATCCGGATCTGGTGTGATCATTTCACAGGACGGCTATATACTGACGAACAATCACGTGGTAGAAAACGCCGACCGCATCAGCGTGGTGCTAACCTCCAAGAAGGTTTATGATGCCAAAGTGATTGGTAGAGATCCCAGCACAGACCTTGCCCTGATAAAGGTCAACGAAACCGGTCTTCCTATCGTGAAGCTTGGTAACTCAGATGAAGTGAACATCGGGGAATGGGTGCTGGCCGTCGGTTATCCGCTCGGCCTGGAATCCACCGTTACCGCTGGTATCGTCAGCGCTAAGGGTCGCGCGATCGGCATTCTGAGGGACGAAGAACTGAAACAGCAACAGCAACAAGGCTTCGGAGGACAAAATCCGGAAGACTATATGGGTAGTTCTGCAGTTGAGTCTTTTATTCAGACGGACGCCGTAATTAACCGGGGTAACAGCGGCGGAGCATTGGTCAATGCCAGTGGCGAGTTAGTCGGCGTAAACGCAGCAATCGCATCTCCAAGCGGGTACTATGCCGGTTATGGTTTCGCCATTCCGGTAAACCTCGCCAAAAAGATTGCGGATGATTTTGTCAAATTCGGCAGCGTCAAGCGCGGATATATTGGTATCAGCTTTACAGAACTCAACGCAGAAGCTGCTAAAGAGCTGAAAGTCGACGAGATCACCGGCTTATATGTTCAGGCCGTTGTGCCTAAAGGCGCAGCCGAACAGGCAGGGCTTAAAAAAGGCGACGTAGTCAAGAAGATCGACGGCAAGGATATCATCTCCAGCCCTGACTTACAAGAACGTGTAGCGCGTCTTCGTCCGGGCGATAAGGTAAAACTTACCTACAAACGTGAAGGTAAAGAACGGGAAGTGACCATTACACTGAAAGAACAGGATGAGAAAAGCACCGGCGACGATCAGGCTTCTTCGAAAAGCACCGCTGAGATCTACAATAAGCTGGGTGCTGGCTTTATCCCCGCAACCGCGGAGCAGAAGAAGAAATTCAACCTGCAATCCGGCGTGGTCGTTTCCGAAGTGCGTCGTGGTGGCTTGTTTGATCGTTACGACATCCCAAGAGGCTTAATCATCACCAACATCAACGACAAAGCCGTTAGCAATGTTGATGAGGTGGAAAGTGCTTTGGGATCCGGCAAAAACAATATGATCCGCATCACCGGCGTGACACCGGACGGCGGAAGGGCTACCATGAGTTTCCCTACCCAATAAAATCTTTTTCTGAAAAGTTGAACCCCCGTATCGTGTTAAAATGGTATGGGGGTTTTATTTTTTTTCGTAGCTTTACGGATATCAGGTTTAACCAATTAATACAAAGCCGAAAAACTTAAGAAAACACCAAACGTATACTAAAAAAATAACCCTATTTCCGGATCAGGTACGCCTCTACTCCGCCTTTTGTCCGTGTCCAGTCCGTATTTTGGCCGTCAAAGGCGGATCAAACACGTACGTAAGAGAATAATTTCAGCTAATCGAGGCGGAATTGGGAGTCCGATATTGATCCGTCAAATTTCGTTTTTTCAAAAGCTCTAAATTATGGCTATTCAGCACAACAACGGAAAAATTACCGGTAAGGTCAAGAACGTGGTTTACAAAAACCGAAAGGGTAAGCAAACTCTTCAGGGACTTCCTGAAAAAGTTCGACGAACAGACGCGACCAAACTTAAGGCGCTGGAATTCGGCGTCGCCAGTCGGCAGGCAGCTATTTTAAAAGCTCTTTTTGCCAGTCTGTTTCCATATCTTGATGGCAACGTCAACGGACGACTGACTGCCGCCATTCATCGTTGTATGCAGAAGTCCACGGAAGAGTTTGGAAACCGACTGCTTCAAAACTCCGATCTTGACCCCTTGGTAACCTTCTCCTTCAATCAACAGGCCCACATACCGGACATTCTGCTGATGGAGCCGAACTTTTTGTTGCGAGACAACGGATCTATACGGGTGAGTCTGCCGGCCTTTGTTCCTGAAATGCATTTACGTTTTCCTAAAGACGCTGACCATCAATTCAGGATCAACTTGTTCGCCGTATCTGTGCATTTCCTTAAGGATGAGATGCAGATTGTGGAACATCTCTCCTATACAGATGCAAGCAACGCCGGCAAAAAAGACCTGGAATGGGAGATCAAACGCGAGCTACCCGAAGGAATGCTTTTCATTCTTTTTTCGATCGATTTTCTCGCCCGTTCCTGGGTACACCGGGATATTTTAACAACCGACAAGACGTTTATGCCATCGATCATCCTACGTGCTTTTCATGTTTCAGAATCGCTTTCCCGACTCAGCCTTAAAGCTGGCTTTCCGGCAGGTGTTGGCGAAATTATTCCCACTTCCTTCGATCCCGATGAGCATTTGCAAAAAATCCGACGGGCTCTCAATTTAGAATAGTTCTATATTGCTCAAAGGATACAATAATTGATGTCATTTAAGTTTCATTTAGATAGCTTTGCTTAGCAAAATCAATATTTAATTCACTATAATGAGTAGTTTTAAGCAAGCACTATCCTCAACCTTGGGTAAGAAGCTTATCATGAGCCTGACAGGCTTATTCCTCTGTACTTTTCTCATCGTGCATCTTGTAGGAAATCTACAGCTCTTTAAAGACGATGGAGGAAAGGCCTTTAACGACTATGCGTACTTCATGACCCATTTCCCTCCGATAAAGGCAGTATCTTATCTTTTGTATGCGTCGATCGTTATTCATGCGGTGTACGCGCTGATTCTGACTATATACAATAAGAAAGCGCGGCCGGTGCAGTACGCGTCTTATGCAGGCGAAAAGAACAGTTCCTGGAACTCACGTAATATGGGTATTCTGGGCACGGTCCTGTTGGTTTTCATTGCCACCCATATGTCCAACTTCTGGTGGAAGTTCCACAATGACGAGGTCCCCTATGTGGAGTATCGTACCGATATGAATAACGGGGAGACCGAAATGAGGGAACTATCAGCCAGTGAGTTTACCGACTACGTTGTCTTGACCGAGGGTGATGTTGAAGTTACCAAAGCACGTGACCTATACAAGCAGGTTGATTTTGCCTTTCAGAATCCGATCCTGGTGGCCTTTTATGTGCTATCTATGGCTGCGCTGTCCTTCCACCTGATCCATGGTTTCAGGAGCGCCTTTCAATCCCTGGGATTCGATAACCGGAAATATACACCGGCCATTCGCTTTCTGGCGATCTGGATTTTTGGCGTAATTATTCCGATCGGTTTCGCCGCGATGCCACTCTATTTTTTCTTAAAATAAACATGAGATCGATTTTCTAAGTGGTGTTAAATAAATAAAGACATGTTAGATTCAAAGATACCCGAAGGACCATTAAGTGAAAAATGGTCCAAATATAAATTCAACCTTAAGCTTGTCAATCCGTCCAACAAGCGGAAATTCACCATCATTGTTGTAGGGACAGGCCTTGCAGGTGCCTCTGCTGCGGCTTCACTGGCCGAACTGGGTTATAACGTTAAGACTTTTTGTTATCAGGATAGCCCAAGGAGGGCGCACTCTATTGCCGCCCAGGGGGGGATAAACGCGGCTAAGAACTATCAGAATGACGGCGATAGTGTTTATCGCCTGTTTTACGACACGATCAAAGGTGGCGACTACCGGGCGCGGGAGGCAAACGTTTATCGCCTTGCCGAGGTTTCCGTTGACATCATCGATCAGTGTGTAGCCCAGGGGGTTCCTTTCGCTCGGGAATACGGCGGCTTGCTGGATAACCGTTCTTTTGGTGGCGCGCAGGTTTCCCGGACCTTCTACGCCCGCGGGCAAACCGGTCAGCAGTTGCTGCTTGGCGCCTACTCTGCGATGAATCGCCAGGTGCATACCGGCAAGATTACTTCTTACACCCGTCATGAAATGCTGGATGTGGTGATGATCGACGGGCATGCGAAAGGTATCATAACACGCGACCTGCAAACCGGCGCTATTGAGTCGCACGAAGGTCACGCTGTCCTTTTGTGTACAGGCGGTTACGGAAATGTATTCTTTTTATCGACGAATGCTATGGGCTGCAACGTTACGGCAGCCTGGCGTGCACACAAGCGCGGCGCTTTCTTTGCGAATCCTTGCTATACGCAGATTCACCCGACTTGTATCCCGGTTTCCGGAGATCATCAGTCTAAGCTGACGCTGATGTCCGAATCTTTGCGGAACGACGGTCGTGTCTGGGTTCCCAAGACAAAAGAAATGGCTGAAAGACTTCGCAAAGGCGAGATTAAAGTCAACGATATTAAAGAGGAAGACCGCGATTATTTCCTGGAACGTAAATATCCTTCCTTTGGTAACCTGGTGCCGCGCGATGTGGCTTCCCGGAACGCGAAAAATATGTGCGACGAAGGACGTGGCGTCGGAAGCACCGGCTTAGCTGTGTACCTGGATTTTGCCGATGCCATCAACCGGATGGGTGAAGACACGGTTCGTGCGAAATACGGCAACCTTTTTGACATGTATTATCAGATTACGGATGAAAATCCGTATAAACAGCCTATGCGGATCTATCCGGCTGTTCACTATACCATGGGTGGACTTTGGGTGGATTATAACCTGATGACCAACATCCCCGGTCTTTACGCATTGGGTGAATGTAATTTTTCCGATCACGGAGCAAACCGGCTGGGCGCCTCTGCATTAATGCAGGGACTGGCTGACGGTTATTTCGTAATTCCTTATACCGTGGGTGATTACCTGACCAGTCTGGGTAACTTCAAAGCTATCGACAAACAACATCCGGCTTTTGAGACTACTCGCAGAGAAGTCGAAGAGAAAATCAACAAACTGTTGTCCTTAAAGGGATCCAAGACGGTGGACGATATCCACAAGAAACTAGGCCACATCATGTGGGAGTATTGCGGCATGGCCCGTAATGCCGAAGGTCTTCAGAAGGCGAAAGGGATGATCCAGGAGCTCCGTAAAGAATTCTGGAGCGACGTAACGGTATTGGGTGAAAACGAAGAACTGAACCTGTCGCTCGAAAAAGCGGGCCGGGTAGCTGACTTCCTTGAATTGGGCGAACTGATGGTGGACGACGCCTTCGACCGTAAAGAATCCTGCGGCGGCCACTTCCGCGAAGAAAGCTCGACCGACGAAGGAGAGGCTAAGCGTGACGACGAGCATTATGCTTATGTTGCTGCCTGGGAATATAAAGGAGACAACCAGCCCGAAGAACTTCATAAGGAAGAGCTGGTATTTGAAAACGTTAAGTTAACTCAACGGAGTTACAAATAATTCTGACTCAGAACAAGTAGGATCATGAGTGAACAAACAATGAACCTGACGCTGAAAGTATGGCGCCAGAAAAACGAAAATACTAAAGGGAAATTTGTAACCATCGAAGCGAAGAGCATTTCTCCGGATATGTCTTTCCTCGAAATGCTGGACGTGGTGAATGAGGACCTGACCCGTAAAGGGGAAGATCCGATCTATTTTGACCACGACTGTCGCGAAGGCATCTGCGGAATGTGTTCCTTACACATCAATGGTCAGCCTCACGGGCCTAAGCATGGTATAACCACCTGTCAGCTGCATATGCGCAGCTTTCACGATGGACAGACCATCGTGATCGAGCCCTGGAGAGCAGCCGCATTCCCGGTCATCAAGGACCTTGCCGTTGACCGTACCGCTTTCGACCGCATCCAGCAGGCAGGAGGCTACGTTTCCGTCAATACCGGAGGTGTTCCGGACGCCAATGCGCTTCCGATTCCGAAACCTAAGGCAGATGAGGCCTTTGAAGCGGCAACCTGTATCGGCTGCGGAGCTTGCGTTGCCGCCTGTAAGAATGCGTCTGCAATGCTATTCGTATCGGCAAAAATCTCTCAGTATGCCCTGCTTCCACAAGGACAGGCGGAACGGTATCAGCGGGCAAACGCTATGGTTTCTCAAATGGATGCGGAAGGTTTCGGAGCCTGTACGGTAACTAAAGCCTGCGAAGCGGAATGCCCGGTAGGCATCAAACTGACGAACATTGCGCGAATGAACCGGGATTACCTGAATGCCAAGTTCTTTAAAGAGAACGTCTAAGGACGCTTTTACACTATAAACTAAACACGAGAAAGGCACCCGGTAAGGTGCCTTTTTTTATGGATTTAACTTTCGGTATTGATTCGGATTGGCAGCGCATAGGAAACGTTTACGGCCTGCCCGTTAACTTTCCCGGGTGTCCATTTCGGAGATCCTCTCAGTACACGTATGGCTTCCTCTCCGGTCCCATAGCCAATGTCCTTGAGTACTTTAATGTGCTTCAGCGTACCGTCCTGCTGGACAACAAAAGACATGTGGACCATACCATTCACGTCCCCCTTTATAGCCGCTTCTGGTAAGCGATAATTCTCGCCCACCCATCGCAAGAAGTGCGCTATGCCGCCGGGAAACTCTGGAGGAACATCTACATCCACAAAATCAACCACTGCTGTTTCCACCTCCGGAGTAACCGGAGTATCCTGTGTACCTTCTTTGATACAACGGGAAAAGAGCAACATCAGCAGGCATAGAGGCAGCACGCCCAGGTATTTAATTAGAACCTGCCCGCCGGATCGTTCCTTTAGCAGCATGTTGATCCGCGCCTTAAGCGGTGACTGAAAAAATGAACTTTGAAGTACCCCGCTTTTAACCAAATTACTTTGAAGAAGCATCGTGGCATAATCCGTTGCTCGCGCTCCGCTCAGGTGCAGCGCCCCCTGGTCCGCCAGAAATTCGTGATTGATCCGCACAGCTTTGCTAAAAAGATATACAATCGGGTTGAACCAGTTTACGACTTTTAACACCTCAAAGAACATAAGGTCAACCGAATGATATTCCCGCGCATGTACAGATTCATGCTCCCGCACAGACTGGCGATCTATTGAAGCCCCGACATGTATGAAGCCGAAAAAAGAAAAGGCGTCTTCTTCTCCTGGATTACGAAAGCGCTTGAGCAGCCCAAGAAGATTTTTAATGAATAGAATGGCCGCAACCAGGCAACCCGAGAGATAAAGCACGTTAAGCCATTGCGCTTTCCTTGCCCAGGCCAGCGCCAACAAGCCCTCTTCTGCGTTGGGCTGAGCGGAAACCTGCACCTCTTGAAAAATCTGCACGCTATATAATCGGCCGGCCTCTATGGTGCCCAACCAGTTCAACGGCAATAAGGGAAGGGTAAAAGCTAGTAAAGGCGATACCAGGAGGTAAAACCGATTCACATGAAAATGTGTGTCGCGACGAAGGAAGAACGCGTAAAACAAGTAGAACGCGATCAAATAGAGATTGCTGAGGATCAAATATTTCATTTTTTAGCCTTGTCTATCAGTTTCATCAGCTCATCCATCTCCTTCAGGTCGATTTTTTCGTCCTTAATGAAATAGGAAAGCAGCGAACTGGGTGAATTACTGAAATAACCGTTCAGCAGCTTACTGGTGGCAAATGACTTATACTGCTCGCGGGATATTAAGGGATAATAACGATGACTTTTTCCGAAAGCGTCGTGTCCGATGAAGCCTTTGGTTTCCAGTATGCGGACTATGGTAGAGACCGTATTGTATGCTGGTTTGGGTTCCGGGAACTGCTCGATAAGTTCCTTGACAAACGCTTTTTCTGATTCCCAGAGCAACTGCATCACTTGTTCCTCAGCCCTGGTCAACTCTCTTATTTTCATATATAAACTAATTTAACACTTATACAAACGTATAACTATTAAATTAGTTTTACAAATAAGCCAGTGATTTTCAGAAAGAAAAAAGTGTAAAAAGACTTAAGCGATCCGGAAAGGTAAAGATACTTAGCCCTGCCTGGGCATCCATGACTGCCGGGCTGACTTCTGACTGGAAAAAAAGAATGGCTGCTCCAACAGCGATAGGCAAGAGAAGCAAGGTGAATGGCGACAAAGATCCGATCTTATTTTTCATAACTGATCCTATTTATTATACGAATTAAGCGCTATTGAGCGAATTCCGAAAATCTATTAGACCAACGGGTTGATTTACTAGACTAACGGGCCCTTGATAACGAATAATTCTTATCTTTAGGCCTCCTAAACGACAGATTATGATCAAGTGCTTCGTAATTGATGACGAACCCCTGGCTTTGGAGATTCTGGAAGATTATATTATGAAAGTTCATGAGTTCGAACTGGTTGGCTCAACTACCAGCGCACTGGAAGGTCTCCGCGCTGTCCAAGAGCGGGATGTTGATCTGCTTTTTCTGGATGTTCAGATGCCCGAGCTTACGGGAATAGAAATTGCCAGACTAGTTCAGGGGAAGTGTGATGTTATTTTAACAACCGCCTATCCTCAATATGCGCTGGAAAGTTATGAATTGAATGTAAGGGACTACTTACTGAAGCCGATCGCCTTCAACCGATTTTACACGACGGTGCAACGGGTATTAAAGGATGGCGTAAGGGCAAGGATCTCGGAATTGACCGCCAGGGAGCCGAAAAATAACGATGATTTTATCTTTGTGCGAACAGAAAACAAGTTACATCGTGTCGACCTTGGCAGTATCTATTATATAGAAGGCTTGAAAGATTACATTTCTATTTTTACGGATACAGAACGCGTCATTACCCTGGGAAGTATGAAAAGAGCTGAAGATGGATTTCCCGACGGTCGTTTCGTACGGATTCACCGTTCGTACATTGTGGCGCTGGATAAAATAGAGAGCGTGGAACGTGGAAGGATTATTTTAAAAGATAAACGCGTGCTACCCATCGGGGACACCTATCGGGAAGCCTTCTACCGGTTGATCGAAAAAAGAAATGCTCATTGATCCGCATGGAGTAGCGGATGCTCCGTCCAGGGATCTTTTGGCTTCCCGATGGAGCCGTAGTTTCCTTTTCCAATCAGGATGTCGGCGAAAGTGCCCGGCTCCCCCCCAAGAAGTCCGACCGCCCTTTTTAAGGATCGATCCGTGCGTTGCTGATAAAGCTGCTGCCCCCGCTGATAATAATAACGCCCCACGATTTCCTGCTCTAACATAGCGCGGATTTCACTTTCATGCCCGGCAAACGCTATTGAAACTTCGTTTGAAACGGACTGATGAAGGATTCTCAGGGCCTGACGGAGACTATCGCTCAAATTGGCTGAAGCATACTCAGACTCCAGTTCCCTTAACAATTTCTCTGTTTTACTTTCAAAACGAAAGCCTTTAAGCACCAGGTACCGGGAGAACCAACGGAAGTCTTCATCGGATAAACGAAAATTTTCCGGATCGGTGATCTGCTGGTATCGATTGCTGTATTCGGTTGCAAAGTCAAAAATAAAGAGCTGCTTCTCAAGACTCCGCGCCAGTGCGCTTCTCTTTTCGTCCTGCATAAGCAGGTCCGGGTAAATCCCATTCCCATCGTATACGCGTCTTCCCCCACGGGTAAAATATTCTGAGTGCAGGCTGTCTTCGATACGACGGGCTATTCCGGAAGCATCTCGGTCGTGGTAATCATAGGCTTGAATACACCGGCCAGAAGGAGTAAAATACTTAGCAACGGTTACCTTCACCATGTTGCTGTAAGGGAGTTTGAAGGTCTGCTGAACCAGTCCTTTCCCAAAACTGGGTGCACCGATGATGACGGCCCGATCCAGGTCCTGAAGAGCTCCGGCAACAATTTCCGAGGCCGAAGCGGATTGTTCATTAATCAAAACTACCAAGGGAAGTTTGCTAAAGACGGCCGGATCTTTCGTCCGGTACCGTCGAAGCGAATAACTCATTTTCCCTTTCTGGCTTACAACTGCTTGTCCGGGCTCCACGAAAAGGTTGACAACTTTCACCGACTCCTGCAGGATTCCGCCGCCATTATCGCGTAAATCCAGTACAAGTCCTTTCAACCTTCCTTCACGACCCAAGCCGTCAATTACCCCGGCCAGTTCTGAAGCGGCATTCTCCAGGAATTTATCCAGCTTCACATAGGCTACCGATCCGGGCATCAGACCGCTGGCGGTCACATTCGGTTGGGTAATGGTCGAACGCCTGATGGTTTTGGTATCCGCTTTTTCGCGGTTAGACGACTTGATATCGAGTACTACCTGTGTTCCCAACTGCCCTTTCAGCAAATGAGCCACTTCGGCACTACTCTTGCCTTTAACAGACTCCCGGTTTATTGCCATCAGTTCATCACCCGGCCGTAAGCCCGCCAACTGCGCCGGATTACCTTCATAAACTTCAGCCAGGGTGGCCCGGTCATCTCTGACAAAAAAACGTGCGCCGATACCAGCATACTGGGTACTTATGTACTTCAGGCGAAAATCTTCTATTTCGGATTCGGGAATGTATTCCGTATAGGGGTCAAGTTCGTCCAGCATAGCTGAGATTCCTTTGTCAATCAGGGAAGCAGGATCCACTTCTTCTACATAACTGGTATTTATCCGCTGGTACACGGCGGCGAAGACTTCCAGGTTTTTTGCTAAGGCTGAAAGGTCCTTACGGACACCCGTAAAGCTCAAAGCAATGATTAGGGTGACCGGGACGGCCAGAAGGATAATCCATCTCTTTTTCATAGTCATAACTCCCGAATTCCATAAAGCGCCGGTACAAGCCCGGTTTACAAGCGATTAGACGAAAGGTTCGACTGCTCTTTCGCCAGTGTAAATTCGATATAACGCTTGTCCCGGCGAACAAGTCGCGCCAGTCGTTCCACCAATTCCTCTTCCTCGCCCGTCGTGTAACGAAGATCGTCATCGCTAAGATGATTGTATTTGCGTTTGAACTTCTCACGCAGTACTTCCCAGTTTTCTGAACTAATGTTTATCATAACGCATCTGATTGGCTATAACAAACTTAGCGAAATAAGTTCGGCCATAAAAATGGGTGGTGCTTTTAGGCTCGAATTTTGCTCATATAAGCCTATATTTTTAATAAAAAATTAATAAAATGAAAAAATTATTATCTACCCTGTTTGTTCTGGCCTTTCTGGTGAGTACTTCGAAAGCCCAATTGCTTCCGACCTTTCAGTTCGGATTGAAAGGCGGTCTGAACTTTTCACAGCTCCGCACAGATGGCGATTGGCTGAGTTCAAGTTCAAGGACGGGTTATCAGGCCGGGGTGTGGGCGAGAGTAGGCGGTGCCGGTTTACACTTCCAACCGGAGTTGTACGTTACTGGTAAATCGGCGGAAGCGCGCTTCACGGAAAATAACGGGAATGTCCAGGCAAATGTGACCTTCACAAGCCTTGACTTACCCCTTTTGCTGGGAACCCGAATCGGGCTTGGACCAATCGCTGCAAGAGTACAGGTAGGACCTGTAATCTCGTTTATGCTCGATGAAGGAATTGGAAATGCACTTCAGCAAGTTGGAGAATTTAACAATTATCGCAACCAGGCTATTGGCCTTACTGGAGGGGTTGGAGTCGACATCATGAAATTCCGCGCAGATCTTCGTTACGAGCATGGCCTCTCCAGCCTTAGCCGTGGCGATATGGAAAGTCAGCGAATCAGTTTATGGACTATTGGCGTAGGTTATCGCCTGTTTTAACAACAAGTCTAAAAAATAATAAAATAAAAAAGCCGCCTGGGAAGCGGCTTTTTTCGTCAGATACTAAAACAAACAGTTATATACTTTTAAAGCATTTTACCGTTATCTTTCAACTTTGCAACCTGCCTTTTATCTTCTTTATGCAAAGCTATTTCATAATAGAAGTTTCCGTCCTGCGTACGTACCAGTACTGCCTGACCTTGCTTCCAGTTCTTATAATCATCTTTTCTCAATGCCATCGTTACCGCCTTCGGTAAATCTTTAGGATTAACCGGGGTTTTTTCGTCTTCGAAACCGAAGAAAACACGACGTTCCGGAGTAGCGTTAGAACTATCCTCGACTTTTAAATCCGAAAACTGATTTTTAAGCTGTGTCGAATCCGCCCGAAGTTCTACACGCAGCGAATCCGAGCTTTCCAGATCACTCATTGCCCAATCCTGAGCAGATGCGGGATTAACGCAAAGGCTAACAAATCCTAATCCTAAAGAAGCGACAAAAGCAATCGCTTTGTTATTTCCATTTGGCTTTTTCAAATTGTGCATCATCGCAGAATATTAATAAAGAAGTATGCCAAAATCGTAACGTCCTGTCTACAAGCCCATTCATCTACTACCGAAGCATACTGAAAAATCAAAACGCAACAAAATGTGGAATTACCGCCACAACTTAGTCTACATGGAAATCTGTTACGATTATTAGGTTATCTTTGCCGGGATGAATGCTAAAGAGATCAATTTGCAGTGGTCCGCCTTACAGGAGGATATTGCGAGGCGTTTTGATTCAGAAAAACCCGATATAAAGGTGATGTTGTTCCTAATTGGTGTTCAGGAACTTGGAAAGGGTCCTCAGACCTTTTCCAAACGACAAAAGGAGGAGCTGATGCACATCGCGACCTGCCGTCTTTTCAGCGGCCTGGGCTTTTATGAATTGGAAGGGACGGATGAAGAGGGCTGGCCGCACTGGCGTCTGATCAGACCCATCCCCAATTACACGTTAATGGAGCAGGAAATGATTATGAAATCCCTTATTATAGACTACTTTGATGAAGAATCAACCCTTTCGAACTAAGCATTTCCTTTATTTGATTTGTTTTTTTACCGGTTGCTTAGCCATCAGCCAGCATGCCGTAGCTAGAGCACAGCCGGAATTCCAATACGTACGGATTCAGGTGAATGGAATGGAGGGCATTATCCGCCTTTACAATGCCACACCTAAACATCGTGATAATTTCGCATCACTGGTGAAAGAAGGTGCTTACGATAGCCTGTTGTTTCATCGGGTGATCAAAGGCTTCATGATGCAGGGCGGCGATCCGGATTCCAAAAATGCCCCCCTGGGCGCCGAGCTGGGGGAAGGTGATCGCCCTTATACCGTGCCTGCGGAAATTTCGGATAGCCTTTTTCATAAAAAAGGCGTTCTGGCAGCCGCCCGGGAGAACAACCCGGAAAAGCGTTCCAGCGCCATGCAGTTTTACCTGGTACAGGGCAAAGTTTATTCCGATGAGGAACTGGACCGCCTGGAGGAACTTCGAATGAAAGGAAGAAAAATCGACTCCGCCAAACGCCGGGTTTACGAAGAGATCGGCGGTACTCCTTTTTTGGATCAAGAATACACAGTTTTCGGGGAGCTCATTCAAAACGTGGCGATGATTGATTCCGTTTGTAACGTACCGACGGACGAACACGATCGGCCCCTGACTGACCAGATCATGCAATTGAGTTTATTGAATAAACGGGAATCCCTGGAGCTGGAAGCGAAATTAAAGGGAGAAGTTTATCGTCCGAGTATTTTCACCCGTTTCCTTGACCTGTTTCGCTAACGGCCCAGATGAAGATTATCTCTTATAATGTGAACGGCATTCGTGCCGCCATGAGGAAGGATTGGATCGGCTGGCTTAGGGAAAGTGATGCCGATATTGTATGTCTGCAGGAAATCAAGGCCACTCCGGATCAGCTGCTCGACCTGCTGATGGTTGAGCAATGTGGCTACGAGCATTATTGGTATCCTGCTGAGAAAAAGGGTTACAGCGGCACGGCCATTCTGACCAAACACAGCCCGAAGCATGTGGAGTATGGGTTAGGGGAGGAATTATACGACCGGGAAGGGCGGACGATAAGAGCGGACTTTGAAAATTTTTCGGTAATGAGCGCTTATTTTCCATCGGGTTCCAGCGGCGATCTGCGCCAAGAATTTAAGTATCGTTTCCTGGACGATTTTCAATTGTACAGCAATCATCTTTTGACGTCGATTCCGAAATTAGTGGTGTCCGGCGACTTCAACATTTGTCACCGTCCGATCGATATCCACAATCCGAAGGCCAATGCGAAGTCCTCTGGTTTTCTTCCGGAGGAGCGGGAATGGATGCAGGGCTTTCTTGACAGTGGTTATATCGATTCGTTCCGAACCTTGCACCCGGAACCGCACCGCTATTCCTGGTGGAGTTACCGGGCCAATGCCCGCGTTAAAAACCTGGGCTGGCGGATTGATTATCATATGGTGAGCCAGGCACTTAAAGATCGCTTAATTAGATCGGACATCCACGAACAGGCCATACATTCGGACCATTGTCCGGTTGCTGTGGAACTCGACTTTAATCGCTAGATTTGTTGATCATAACTGGTGAATATGATAAAGGAACCCACTCTTTTCATGATCCTTCTGGGCTGTAAGCCAGAGAGACGGCATACCGAGCAACACGACATTTTTTTCTCGATAGGCCATGAGCTGAAAGATTTGGTGGAAGATATGCACAGCTTCTGGCCGGAAGCGAATCGGAAGCTTCACATTGATGCCTGG
>JBMDWN010000060.1:0-2660 GCA_048595275.1 Olivibacter sp.
AACGTTGAACTACCTGATTAGTGGAGAGGGTAGCGCTTCCGCACAGATTGATCAGTTCTTCAACAAAGAAAGCCAACTATACCTTGGGGCGAAGACACGCGTGGCACCCCTGGCTGCCGGGCATAGTTATTTTACCGACGATGGAGATTCTGCCAGAATCGCACTTCGTGAGCGGGTGCGGCTAAAAGCAGAAGCTTACGGAATAAAATATTGGCAATCTGAATATTCTATGTTAGGAAACGGATACAAAGAAGGAAAGACTGGAAAAATTCCGGCTATGGATTGTGCGCTCTTTCTCTCCAAAATGATTCATCATGATCTGGTCGTTGGTGGAGCGAGCGCCTGGCAATGGTGGAATGCCTTTGAAAACGGCTCCGCCGAGTTGGATACGCGTTATTATCTGCTGGCGCTGAACGAACAGTTTGACGAAGAGGAGGGAGATTTTAGTATCACCAAAAACTTATGGGCGCTCGGACATTTTAGTCGGTTTATCCGCCCGGGAATGCATCGCATTGAGCTGACGCGCTCTGATAACCTTAATGAATTGGAAGCTGCACAGAATGTAATAGCTTCTGCTTACAGCGACGGCAGAGGAGCTTACATTTTTGTAATCATTAACGCGTCAGACAGAGAACAATTAGTCGATTTAAAGATCAAGGGCGGGCAAATAGGGAACCCGGAAGGTCGACATTTCGTGACCAGCGCAAAGACCGGGGAAGATATGGCGATGAAGGAACTTAAAAACTTAAGGGGTGTTAAACTTAGTCCCAAAAGCATTCATACATTCGTTTTTCAATAATCTACAAGGAGGCTATCAGCTCAATTGGGGACCCAGTATGCTAGCAATGTCTTCATTGGAGACACCAAGCTTTTTAAACCTGGTCGGTATTTTCATCGCTCAAGAAAATAAAATGCAGGCAGTTCGGGGAGCTGTAGTTGCTGTTATCTGCCGGCAGTGAGAAGCCATCAATGAGCAGAATAATGCGTAAACTTTCGGCGAAACATTGCATACGAATCGGATACCAAAGGGATAAAAATGTGTGAAAAACGACTAAGATTTTTTGAAGCTTGTGTTGATTTTAATCGCAATTTTCCAGTCATACTCCGAAGAAGATCCGAACAAAATCCGAATAAGGTCCGAGTAATTTATTATTTCCATTAGCCGAAGGTATGCTGTTTTCTGGTTAATCTTCTCTCAGATTTTCTACCGGATTAGCCCGGACTGCACGAAAGATTTGATAGCCTATGGCGAAGAAGGCGATGAAAAGGGCTGTCAGGACGATTGGAATGAAGGTCAACCAGGAAAGCTGCGTCCGGTAGTCGAATTGTAATAGCCACTGTTGCATAAGTAGGAAAGCCACAGGACAGGCGATGAGCATTGCTATGCAGAAGGGTTTCACAAAATCCTTCGATAACAGGTAGGCGACGGAAAGCAGACTTGCACCAAGAACCTTACGAATACCCAATTCCTTCCGTTTCTGCTCCACGAGATAAGCCATGAGCCCCAGCAAACCCAGTGTTGCAATGCTCCCGGCGACAAGCGTTAAAGCAAGGCTAAGATCTCTAACTTTGCGCTCACCGCGGAACAGCGCATCGTATTCCGAGTCTACAAAACGAAGATCGAAGGGGAGTTCTCTATCCATCTCTGCCAATATGCCCTTTAACCGGTCCAAAGCTGTTTCGATGGGTCCCTCGCTAAATTTAATGTGCATGGTACGCATTTCCTGATAAGGGCCTCGTATGATCAGGGGGCGTATCCGGTCAAATGGGGATTCTAAGATGAAATTCCGAACAACTCCGACGATAAACATCCGCCGGCCGTTATGTTCGATCCATTTGCCAAGAGGATCATTCATATTCATCACCTTAAGCGCTGATTCGTTGACCACCACAGCGTTGGAATCAGATGGATGAATGTAAAGATCGATCTCCCTGCCCTCAACAAGTTTAAGACCCAGTGTTTGAACCAGATTGCCCGTTGTAGCAAAACTCACAAACAACGTACTGGAAGATCCGGATTGTGACCAGCCCTGCCAGGTATAGCCGTTCCCCATGGCGTCTGGGTTTGTAATGGGCGCGAAGGTTTTACTTACGGACTCGGCCAAACCTTCATCCACAAGCCGCCGGGCAAGCCCATCGAAATTTTTGTCCAGTTTCGGACTGATTGGATGGTAGACCAGCCGGTTATTGTTGTAGCCGGTTTGACGTTCTTGAGCGTAGCTTAACTGCTGTTGAATGATCAGAGTGGCCGCGATAATTAGGGTAGCGATGCAGAATTGAACGGTAACCAGCGTCCGGCGGAGCAAGATGCTCTTCCTGCCAGCGTTTACTTTTCCTGGGATCGAAAGAGGGGTGTAATTTGAGGCAAGATAAGCAGGATAAAAGGCGCATGCTATCCCAATAATGAAAGTGAGCGAAATGAAATACATCCAAAAGCCTGGCCTAACGAATGGTAAGGTCAGCGGAGTTTCGATCAATTGCTCCAGAAAAGGGAAGCAGAGGTAACTCAACCCCAGAGAAACCATTGCGCTTAAAGCGACCTGAAGAAATAGCTCAAGGCCGTTTTGTAATAACACGGTCCGACTCCCGGCGCCGGCTACTTTGCGTATAGCGACCTCCCGGGAGCGCTTCATCATTCGGGCACTACTCAGGTTGACGAA
>JBMDWN010000061.1:0-4444 GCA_048595275.1 Olivibacter sp.
CAGCATTCCCGTTAGATAGGGCTCCGCACGGACATCGCTATTGGAAATAATCAGGTGGATAGCGCTGAGGTAAATCAGCGAAGCCAGCTGGGCGACCTTCTCATTGTAAAGTAGTCTTGAGTAGCGATAGGTGTACACCAGTCCGATTATCCAGAACAGCAGGGCAGGAAGTTTATAAGCAAAAGAATTAACACCGAAGATCAGATAACTCAGTGCCGCGGTCCAGAAAGGAAAGTGCGGTTTATCCAGCCAGTCCGCGCCATTGGCATATAGATTTATGAAGTCGTTCCGTAAAACCATCTCTTTCGCCAGGCAGGCATAGAGCGCGCCGTCCGGTTCCATAATCCTGGTGAAAAGTCCTACAGCATTAACGAGTATCCCAATCAGGACCAGCAGTTGAAAAAGTCGTTTTCCGAACATCATAGAAAAATCTCCTGCAAAGATAGAGATATAAAAAGAAGCCCTATCTTGTCTCCGGAAAAATACGGTTATGAACATTGAAGAATTACGCGAATACTGTCTTTCGAAGCCACATGTCGAGGAAAGCCTTCCTTTCGGCCCGGATACCCTGGTGTTTAAAGTCGCCGGAAAAGTCTTCCTGCTTACCGGCCTGGATAACATTTCGGCCCTTCGCTTCAACGTAAAATGCGATCCTGAGCAGGCGGTAAGCCTTCGCGAGGAGCACCCGCATTCCGTTTTCCCGGGCTATCATATGAATAAAAAACATTGGAACACGATCGAAGCCAACGGTGAATTGAGCGAAGCCGCGCTCCGCCGCTGGATTGACCACAGCTACGATCTTATCCTTCAATCCCTGCCCCGCCGGATACGCGACGACTTAAAAATTTAACATTTTTTAAGAATTTTCCGTCCCCGGAATTAAATGACAATTCATTACCTTGGATGCATCTACCAGATAACCAGTAAAATGAACGACCAAAAATGGAACAATCGATTGGGCTGGCTTGTATTTGCCTTAGCTACCAGCACCTACCTGCTGACCGCCGAAAGAACCGTTAGTTTCTGGGATTGCGGAGAATTCATTGCTGCCGCCTATAAGCTTCAGATTGTTCATCAACCCGGAGCGCCGCTTTTCCTCCTGCTACAAAACTTATTTTCCAATGTTGCTCTCGGCAATACGGCCTACATCGCCTGGATGATGAATCTCGGTTCTGCCCTATGTAGTGGCTTTACGATTCTTTTCCTTTTCTGGACCATAACAGCGCTGGCAAAGAAAATAAGCTCGATCAACGTACAACCTCAAGCGCTACTAACCGCTGGCCTGGTGGGCTCCCTTGCTTATGCCTTTAGCGATAGCTTCTGGTTCTCGGCCGTGGAAACAGAAGTTTACGCGATGTCTTCTCTCTGCACGGCGTTGGTTTTCTGGCTGGCTTTAAAATGGGAAGCCCGGGCGGATCAGCCACGCGGAGATAAATACTTGCTTTTAATCGCCTATATCATGGGGCTGTCCATAGGCGTCCACCTCTTGAATTTGCTCAGCATTCCGGTCATCGGGGCGTTGATTTACCTGAGAAAAAGTAAAAACGTCACCCGCGCAGGTTTTTTAAAAACACTGGCCCTCAGCGCGACGGTACTGGCAGCCGTTTTATGGGGTACGATTCAGTACAGCACTTATTTGGCCGGGAAAATGGATATTTTCTTCGTTAACCAAACAGGACTTCCGGGAGGAAGCGGTTTACTGATCTTCCTTTTCCTGCTGAGCGGCGGATTTGCCTACTTTATACGCTACAGCATTAGAAAAGCCAGGCCGGTGATGAATCTCATCCTCTTGGGAACGCTTTTGATTTTCTTCGGATTCAGCTCCTATGCCATGGTGTTTCTCCGCGCTGCTGCCCATCCATCACTGAATAATTACAACCCATCCAACGCGATCTCTTTTCTGGATTATCTGAGTCGCGATCAATACGTTTCCAACCCCTTGATCAGCGGATCCTATTTCGACTCCCGCATTACCGGAATGGAAGAAACCCAAACGTACCGAAAAGAAGCGGACCGCTATGTTCCCATCGAAGGAAGGCCGCGCTATCAATACGACCGTACGACTTTATTCCCAAGAATTTTCAGCAGCGATGCTTCGAGAGGGCATCCGGCCTTCTATCGAAGCTGGCTAAACCTGGGTGAAAACGATCAGCCTCGTTTCGGAGACAACCTGAATTTCTTCATGACCTACCAGGCTGGGGTGATGTATGCCCGGTATTTTATGTGGAATTTCGTCGGTCGCCAAAACGAAGAAAGCGGTCAGATGGGGAACCTGACGGATGGCAACTGGTTGAGCGGTATCCCCGCACTGGATAACCTGCGTTTAGGCGGACAATATGAACTTCCTGATGCACAGCAGAATGATCCTTCCAGAAACACCTTCTTTTTCCTGCCGCTGCTACTCGGAATAGCTGGGCTGATCTGGCAATTTTCAAAAGACCGTAAATCGGCATTCTTGCTGGCTTTATTTTTCTTTTTCACCGGTCTGGCTATCGTACTCTACCTGAACGACACGCCCTTACAACCCCGTGAAAGAGATTATGTGTATGTCGGTTCCTTCTATGTGTTTGCCATCTGGATTGGATTCGGCTTTCTTGCCCTTTACCAATGCTTAGAGCGCTGGATGAAAAGCGGCAAAGCTTTCCAAGTCAGTGCCTTGGTTGCCCTGGCCGTCCCGCTTTGGATGGCTTATGAAGGCTGGGACGATCATGACCGGTCATCCGGCACTGCGGCGCGGGACCTTTACGCCCGCAATTACCTGGAATCCTGTGAGCGCAACGCCATTCTGTTTACCCGTGGAGACAACGATACCTTTCCGCTTTGGTATGCGCAGGAGGTGGAAGGCATCCGCAGGGACGTCCGGGTGGTGAACATCGGCTATTTGGATTCAGACTGGTATGTGGAACAACAATACCATCCAATCAACGATGCCGCTCCCCTGCCACTTTCTTTCAATTATGACAAAGTAAAAAAAGGTGTCCGGGATTATGTGCCTTTTCATGATTTCAGGGTAAACGGGCCGGTTGAGCTTGACCTGCTGCTTTCCATCGTTCTGTCGGACGACCGGGCTGATCAGGTGCAACTACAGGATGGCTCTTACACCAACGTTCTACCGACCAAGCGTATGCGCCTGCCGGTCAATAAAGAAGCCGTGCTGGCTTCCGGTACCGTTCCGGCTGCCTGGCAAGATGAGATCGCCGACAGCCTCGAGTGGGAATTCAATCAGGATTACCTGACCCGTGGAAAAATGGTGGTATTGGATCTGATCCAAAACAATCAATGGAAAAGACCCATATACTTTGTAAATATGCCTTCAGAGGACCTGATGGGGCTGGATAAGTACTTCATTCACGAGGGTTTGGTTTCCAAACTGATGCCGGTAAATTATTCCGGAATCGCCAGGAAAGAAGGCTTATCAGATGATTCCCTCCTCAACAATCCTGAAGCGCTGCGTAAGAATTTGGTCGAACGTTTTCAATATGCGTCGGTTCGGGAACAAAAGCACCTTGACCCGCTCACCAAAAATATGCTTCCCATGCTAACCGCAGAGTTTGCCAATTTGTCCCAGCATTTTCTGGATGAGAAGCAGGATGAGAAAGCCCGCGAAGTAGCTTTGAAAGCTTTTGCTGTACTTCCGGAAAAACCGGTTTCCCTTTCACAGAGCGGCCCGCTATACTTTCTTTCCGATAGCTTGTATAAACTTCAGGAAACCGAAAAGGCCAATCAGTTAACGGCCGAGAATGGGGAGTATGTGAGCCAGCAGCTGAATTACTATTTGGCGATCGCGGAAACTAAACCGAATTACGAAATGCGAAACATTCAATACGGTGTACAGGTGCTCAATGCTTTGGTAGAAAACACCGCTTTGCACGGTCAGAAAACGCTTAATGAACGGTTGAAAAACAACCTGGCCGCCATTGAAAACCGAATGAGAAAAGTTATGCTGTAAGGATCAGTTTTTTCGCTCTCGAAACCGTTTATATACTTTCACGGCGATCATCAGCATAACCCCAAACAGGACAAGTCCGATCACTCCGTATACCCAGTCGATCGCACTTTTCAGCACGACCGTGAACACGATTGCGAACAGCAGCAGCGTAGCCAGTTCATTCCAGAGCCTCAGCTGCGTAGAAGTCCAGGCACTCTTTTCCCGGCCAAGCCTGAAAAAGATCCGCTGACAGATGAAATGATACACGATAAGCCCTAGCACAAACACCAGCTTTACCTGCATCCAGCCGGTGCTCAGCAGCGATGGAACCAAATGAAGCATGGTCAGCCCTGCTGCTACCGTCAGATACATGGAAGGCGTCGTAATGACCCACCACAACTTAGACTCCATCACCCGAAACTGCCGGTGCAGGATCTGGTATTCCTCCGCACTTTTATCTTTCGCTTCGGTATGATAAATGAACAGCCGGACCATATAAAAAAGTCCGGCCATCCA
>JBMDWN010000062.1:0-12516 GCA_048595275.1 Olivibacter sp.
CAAAACCTTTGAGCTGCCCGCGAATTGGCAAGGACAGGAAGTCTTCATCCACCTTGGCGCGGTAAAGTCCGCCTTCTTCATCTGGGTAAATGGTAAATCGGTTGGCTACAGCACGGACAGCAAACTGGCAGCCGAATTTGATCTGACTGAATACCTGAAACCCGGTACCAACACCATTGCCTTACAGGTTTATCGTTGGAGCGCGGGAAGCTACCTGGAATGCCAGGACATGTGGCGCATCTCCGGAATCGAACGGGATGTCTACCTCTACGCGACACCAAAACTGGATATCCGCGACTTTAAAATAACCGGCGGACTGGATGCTTCCTATCAGAATGGGACATTGAAGGCGCTGGCTTCCGTTCAGAGTTATAAGATTGACAGCAATACACTGACCAGTGTGCCCGATACCTTTTCCATGCAGATGAGCTTGCTGGACGATGCAGGTAAAGAAATCTACCAAAGCGGGCGAGTCGAGCGCGCAGTATTGGGTCGTTACAAGCAGGAAATAACAGTGGAAGCAAGCATCCCTTCAGTAAGAAGTTGGTCGGCGGAAACGCCGAACCTGTACACCCTGCTGATGCATTTATACGACAAGCAGGGAACTTTATTACAGGTGATTCCCGTAAAAGTTGGCTTCCGAAGCGTGGAACGCAAAGGGCCGGATTTGCTGGTGAACGGGAAAAGGGTGTTCTTCAAGGGCGTGAACAGGCATGAGCACCACGCCACGAAGGGGCATACCTTGTCGAAGGCTGATATGCGCAAAGACATCGAAATGATGAAAAAGTTGAATGTTAATGCCGTGCGGAATTCCCATTACCCTCCGGATCCCTATTTCTTGGAATTGTGCGACCAGTACGGCTTGTATGTAATCGATGAAGCCAACATTGAATCGCATGGACGCTATTACGACCTGGCCTTCACCTTCGCCAACGACCCGAAATGGCGGGAAATGCACCTTTCTAGGATCTATCGTATGTACGAGCGCGACAAAAACTTTCCCTCCGTGATCAGCTGGTCATTAGGAAACGAAGCGGGGAACGGCATCAATATGTACGAAGCTTATGAAGGGTTAAAAGCGAGGGATGGCCGGCCAGTGCAGTACGAGCGTGCCGGAAGAGAATTCAATACGGATGTGCTGGTGCCGCAATATCCCGGTCCGGAATACCTGAAGCGATTCTCCGGCCATCCGCAGGAAAGAGGGATGATCATGAGCGAATATGCCCACATCATGGGAAACAGCCTTGGAAATTTCAAGGAATATTGGGATGTCATTGAAAACAACCCGAACTTGCAGGGCGGTTACGTTTGGGAGTGGATTGATCAGGCTATTGATACGGTGAAGAACGGAAAGCGCATTCTGGCTTATGGAGGCGACTTTCCGCTGGAGGGGCCGGTGGAGGAGTCCTTCAGCGATAACAACTTTTCTGTAAAGGGAGTGGTCACCGCGCACCGCGAACTGACGCCCATGGCAGTCGAGCTTAAAAAAGTTCATCAGTACATTAAAAGCAATTACCTGGGCAATTCGAAGCTCCGGGTTTTCAATAGTTATTTTTTCCGGGACTTGTCCAACTTCTTCTTGCTGTGGGAGTTGGTTAAAGATGGCACAACGGTTCAACGGGGCAGCATTCAGGATCTTTCTCTTGCGCCGCGGGACAGCAGTACATTCGATCTCCGTTTAAAAGAACCATCCGAAAAGGGTGAATACTTCCTCAATGTCTCCTACCAGTTGAAAAAGGATGAACCTTTCCTTCCTGCTGGCTATGAACAGGCTTATGAGCAATTCGCTCTATCAGACCCTGTTCCTCCGGCTTTACCGGGCGGCAGTAGTAAGGGTACGCTGAAACTGGAAGATGGTTCTGATCGGATCGTGCTGAAAGGGAAGGGTTTTGAATTGCAGTTCGACAAAAAGCAGGGTCGCTTGTCAACCTATCTCCGAAATGGAGATACGCTGATGCATGCCGGTCCTGCGCCAGCCTTCTGGCGGGCACCTACGGATAACGACATCGGGGCAGGCTACAACCGGAAATTGCGCGACTGGCGGGAGGTGTACGAACAGGCAACGACCAGCCGTCACTCCGTTGATCAGACCGAGCAGGGGTATAGCATCTTGTTTGAAAAATCCTTGCTGAAGGGGGACGCCAAATCGGTCATCCGCTATCAGGTCTTTCCGGACGGACGAATCCTCGTCGAGCACGATTTCAAGGCGCTGAAAGGAGAACACCCTATCCTGATGCGCGTAGGTACAAATCTTGAATTGGCTTCAAGACTGGACCAGATCCGCTTTTATGGCAGAGGCCCCTGGGAAAATTACTGGGACCGTAAATACGCTTCTTCGGTAGGTCTGTATAAGCAGACGCTGGAGGATCAGTATTTCCCTTATGCAAGGCCGCAGGAAAGCGGGAATAAAACCGATGTCCGTTGGGTAGACCTGACCGATAAAAAAGGGAAAGGACTGCGCTTTGCTTTTGTCGACAGCCTGCTGAACTTTTCCGCACTTCCTTATAGTCTGGATGATTTGGATCCTGAAGTGGACAAGAAACAATACCACAGCGGCGAGCTCGAGCTCCGGGACCGGATTTATATGCATGTCGACCTGCAACAAATCGGTTTACAGGGCATTGACAGCTGGGGATCGCAGCCTTTGCCCGCTTATCGGCTTCCATTTAAAGATTACCGTTTAACATATCAGATAATCCCATTAAATTAGGCCGATCATTCCTGATAAAACCAACGCTATGTTAAAGAAACTCTCGATAGCCCTTGCCTTCTGCCTCAGCTGCGGAATGAGTATGGCACAAAATCCGTCCGACCTGGCCATCATTCCGAAGCCGGTAAACGCTACGCGGTCGGAAGGTAATTTCCGTTTGAACCGGCAAACCATTTTACTGGCGCCGACGGCAGACCTGAAGCTTAATGCTTCTTTGTTTAACGACTTTATAGAAAAACGCTACGGCTTCCGCTTACCAATCAGTACGGTAGACCGCAAAGAAAACATCCTTCGGCTGGAGACAGACAGCAGTCGCGGTCAAGAGGCTTATAGCCTCAGCGTTAACCAACAGGCCATTCAGGTCAGCGGCGGCAACGCCGGTGTATTTTATGGATTGCAGACCCTATTGCAAATGATTGAACCGACGCAGGATGCCTGGCTCATCCCTGCCGCAACGGTGGAAGACAAACCGGAATACGGCTACCGAGGCCTCATGCTGGACGTTGCCCGGCACTTCTTCGAAATGGAAGAGCTGAAGAAAATTGTCGATGTTATGGCCTATTTCAAGTTCAATCGCCTGCACTGGCATCTGACTGACGACCAGGGCTGGAGACTGGAGATCAAGAAATATCCGAAGTTAACTCAGATCGCCTCTCAGCGCGATTCGACCATCATCGGCTATTATTACGATTTTAAACCTTTTGTGTACGATAATGAAAAGCATGGAGGTTACTATACCCAGGAGCAGGCCCGTGAGCTGGTCAAATATGCAGCCGACCGAAAGATTACGGTAGTTCCCGAAATCGAACTGCCCGGGCACAGCACGGCGGTGCTGGCAGCCTATCCGGAGTTTGGTGTGAAAGACAGCACCTACCAGGTAGCGGGTTATTGGGGCGTATTGCCTTTTATCCTGGCGCCGAAACCCGAAACCTTCCAATTCCTTGACGATGTGTTCACCGAGGTAATGGACATCTTTCCGAGCGAATTCATTCACGTGGGGGGCGACGAGGTGCCTAAAGATCATTGGGAGCAGAACGCCGGGCCGAAGGCGTTCATGAAAAAAAACAAACTGAAAGATGCACATGAGCTGCAAAGCTATTTTATCCGTCATGCCGAACGTTTCCTGAACAAACACGGACGTCGCCTGATCGGCTGGGATGAGATTCTCGAAGGCGGACTGGCGCCGAACGCTACCGTCATGAGCTGGCGCGGAGAAGAAGGTGGTATCGCCGCTGCGCGGATGGGTCATGATGTCATCATGACGCCTGGCGCGTACCTTTATATTGATAAATATCAGTCGGAAGACAAAACTTCCGAACCGGTCACCATTGGCGGATTTTTAAACCTGGAAAAGGTTTATGGCTATAATCCCCGCCCGGACTCGCTCACGGCTGATCAGCATAAGCATATCCTCGGGGTCCAGGGCAATATGTGGACGGAATATGTAGCCAGTAACAAACGGTTGGAATATATGATTTTCCCACGCGCTTTGGCTATCGCCGAGATCGCCTGGACGGCCGAGCAGGCGAAAGACTATGCGGATTTCTCGCTTAATCGCCTTCCGCGGCGGCTGGACGACCTGGAAAAGATGGGCGTTTACTACCGTGTTCCGGAAGCGCAGGTTAGCTTCGGACGGGACGCTTCCACAGGAAGAAGAACGGCTACCATAAAACCCCTCGTAGCCAACAGCAGTATATATTACAGCCTGGACGGTCATAAAGCAGACCCGACCGGGATTTTATACACGGCCCCCATCTCCCTTCCCTGGTACAGCAAACAGGAAAAAGAAACAGTGTTTAAGTTAAAATACGTCGTTGAAACACCCGGAGGGCGCGTTAGCAACGAGTTTTCCGTTCCAATACCAGATTAATGAGACGCTTTTTCTTCATATTCCTGGCAATCTTTCTGACGCTGCAAGCTTCCGCGCAGTCTAATGAGGTGGCTGAAGACCGCCTGAAATGGTTTGAGGAGGCACGCTTCGGCATGTTCGTTCACTGGGGCTTGTACAGCATCCTCGGGGGCAGCTATGAAGGCAGGACCATGCCGGACACGACGTTGCCAAACGGAAAAAGCTGGTATGCCGAATGGATCCAGCAGCGACTGGAGATCCCGGATGATGCCTATCAGGCGCTGACCTCGCGTTTTGATCCGGTTCATTTCGATGCAGATGCCTGGATCAGGGAAGCGAAGAACGCGGGGATGAAATATTTTGTGATCACGGCCAAGCACCACGACGGCTTTGCGCTATGGGATTCAGACGTATCCGATTTCGACATTGCTTCCACACCCTTTAAGCGGCGCGATCCCCTGGGGGAACTGGTGGAGGCTTGCAAGAAATACGGCCTTAAATATGGTTTTTACTATTCGCACTGGCAGGACTGGGAGCATCCGCAGGGCGCCATTCCCTACTGGAAGCCGGCCCGGCCGGATAAGGAATTTGAGCGCTATTGGAAAGAGAAGAGCCTTCCGCAAGTCAGGGAGCTGATTGAGCGTTACGATCCGGACCTCTTATGGTTCGATACCTGGGATAACGAAGCGGAAAAACTAATTACACCTGAGCGACGGGACGAGCTGATCAATCTGGTCAGGACACTAAGTCCGAAGTGTCTGATCAACGGGCGCATTGCTATGCACGATCCGGGCGACGATATCGACTTCCTGGAGATGATGGATAACGATTATCCGGAGGGTTTGCAACAAAAGCCCTGGCAGACCCCGGCAACCATGAACCATACCTGGGCCTATCACAGCAAAGATTTCAACTGGAAATCTTCCGGACAAATGCTTCGCTACCTGGTCGCGAATGCGGCAAAAGGAGGGAACTACCTGCTGAACATCGGTCCGATGGCCGATGGTTCGCTGCCCCTGCCGGGCGTTCGAAGGTTGCGGGAGATGGGAGCCTGGATGCTGACCAATGGTGAATCGGTGTATGCCACTAAACCTTTCGGGGGCTCGCCTGAGACACTGGGAGAAGGGATAATGGTTGTTCAAAAGCAGGAAGCTGGAAAGAAGGTTTTTTATGTTCACCTGACAGAACCCTTGAACGGGAATAAACTTCAGCTACCGTTTCCAGCGGAGTCTGTAGAGAGTTGCCGCTTACTGGATAGCGGAGAAAAATTGTCGGTAAGCGAGCGCCGTGGCGGCATTGAAATGCATCTTCCGGATCCGGCCCAATACGACAATTCAATCCGGGTATTAAAAATCATCGTATCAAATAGGGACTAACTTCGTACCAACTTCGACCGAAAAACAGGTTTTTAACGGCTCAGATGGGATTTGAAATAGGTTTATAACAGGTTTTACCTGTTTCAAACCTATAATATACTTGATATTGAGCTGTAAATCGAAAAAACTTGGTTCGAATTTAATACGAATCAATCTCCTATGTGCTATAGCGTACTTTTTTTGACAAACAGAATAGACCGAATGATCGTTATTCTAACAACAGACAAACAATTTTGTAGCGCTGAGTTTTAACGATTAAAGCGAGTGGAAGATAAAAAACCAGATATTGAATGGATTCGGGCCTACTACCGGGGCGAATTGAATAAGCGGGAGCGGCGCCGATTGGAACGTTATGCCAAAGAAGATCCTGCCTGGAAAGCGGCTATTTTCGATTTAAGCAAGGAATACGAAAAGGGTCATGCTTTCTCGGAATTCGAAGCCTTAAAAAGACGCCTTGCGGCAGACAATAGAAGGAGCCGTCGCATGCCGGTGGCACAGTGGGCTTTAATTATTGCTATCCTGTTTGGTTGCCTGACTTTTTTGATCTGGACACCTCCTTTCATGGAACGCTCCAATCCGGATCACGAAACTTCCTGGGATCCCGATACCGTGCATTATAACGAAAGCTACGGTGGAATTCAGGGGGAAACACCGTTGGCTGATCAGCGTTATTCTCTCCGACCGCAGGGAAACAGTGCCTGGGTCAAAGGTATTGGAATGCAAAGCAATTGGGCCGGTTATCAACGGCGCTGGCCGGCTTCAGATCCTTCCCTCGGTCGATACGCTAATGTTTTACCAGATAGCACCGAAGCTGATGTTATGCAGCTAAGGCGTCAGATCGATCAATCTGATGAGGCTTTCAGGCATCGTTTTCAGACCGTTTTGGTCAAAGAAACCGGAAATTTCCGCCCCTACCATGTGGCGGATTCGACTGGGGTGGACTGGCATGCGTCGCTTGAGGTCAGAGCGATACCTGCAGATGGTTGGGATTCGTTTTTGAATTACTGGCAACGGTCGGTTGTCAACCTGGAAATGGTTGACCGGCGTGTCGAAGTGTCTTTTAACCTGGACCCGGGCGGAAGGCCGATAAATGTTCTGGTAGGCGGAGCTTCCTCTTACGATGAGGAGCGACGGATAAGGGAAGCGATAGGTGATGGTCCGGCATGGAAACGTACAGCAGACGGGCTTATTCGTTTCCAGTTGCAGTTGCCTGCCGGGCACCGGAATAAGGTTGTCGCAGAGAATCCGCAACCAGACCGTTAAGCTTCTGACGCTCGTTAAGATGACTGGACAATAAGGTGAAAATTTATAACCGTTCTATATGAAACAGGAATTTGAAGATCTGCCTTTAGTAGACAACGAAGCAAACAAGCGTTTCGAACTGAAAGTTGGTGAACACGTGGCTTTTGTTGAATACATGAAGAGAGGAGAGAAGCTGGCGCTGATCCATACGGAAAGTCCGGCTGCTCTGGAAGGCACCGGTGCGGCAACTGCGCTGATTGAGAAAGTGCTTGCTAAAGTTGACAAGGAAGGGACCAAGATTCTGCCGTACTGTCCGTTTGTTGCAGCCTACATCAAACGCCACCCGGAATGGGAAAGAGTGGTTAACAAATAAGCCAATCAGGCAGAAGCCTTCGCCAAGATATATGATTCGAAAATCATAACTTTCTGCTAATTATGTAAGCGGACCATTAATCCTGTTATGATGTTTCAGAATTATTCTCTTAGTACATCTATTTCTACGCTTATACTCTGTTTGATGTTTTCTTCAATACAGGCAGAAACTGATCTGAAGCTTTGGTACGACCGACCTGCGGAAGATTGGATGCGTCAGGCCCTTCCTATTGGAAACGGTTATATGGGAGCGATGTTTTTCGGAGGAATAGAAGAAGAGCATATACAATACGCAGAAGGATCCCTTTGGTCGGGAGGTCCCGATACTCATCCTGATTATAACTACGGAAACCGCGAAGGCGCCTATAAATACCTCCCGGAGGTTCGCCGTCTGATCGCTGAAGGGAAACTTAAAGAGGCGGATGAACTGGTCAGGCGAGAAATGACCGGACAGGCAGCACATAAGCATCAGGACGATTCGACTGAATATGGCGATTACGGAGCTCAGCAGCCCATGGGAGATTTATTCGTGGCCGTAGATCATCGGGGAGCAGCGGTTCAAAACTATCGTCGGGAGCTGGATCTGACTACAGCGACGGGCTCCGTCCGCTACCAGGCGGGCTCTGTCATGCACAATCGATCTTATTTTGCCAATTACCCTAAAGGGGTTTTAGTGTATTGCTTTCAGGCGGATCAGCCTACTGATTACCGAATAAAACATACAAGCGATCAGCGCGTCCTGGACTCGCAATTCAATGGAAGTGTTTTAACTTTTAACGGTGAGGTTCCCAATAATAAAATGGGCTTTCAGACAGCCTTCCAAATCGTAACCGATGGTAAGCTACGCTATGAAAACGGTGAACTGGAGGTGGAAAATGCAACGGAGCTTCTGATCGTACATACGGCAGCAACGGCCTATCAAATGCAGTACCCGAACTATTCAGGGCATGATTTCAGGAAGACGGTTCGGCAACGGTTGGAGGGAGTCAAAAATCAATCCTTCGGAATGTTGCTGCAAAACCACCTGGAAGATTATGAAAAACTCTTCGAGCGTGTTGAATTTAATTTAAGCGGACCTGACCGTTCGGATTTACCAACGGATAAGAGAAAGCAAGCTTACTTCGAAGGAGGAAAAGATGCAGGGCTGGAAGTCCTGTTTTTTCAATACGGACGTTACCTGACTATAGCTGGATCCCGACCCGGCACCATGCCGATGCACCTTCAGGGAAAATGGAATAATCAAGTAAATCCGCCCTGGGCAGCGGATTACCACTTCAATATCAACATTCAGATGATCTATTGGCCGGCGGAGCTGACGAACCTGAGCGAGTGTCATGAGCCTTTACTCGATTACATCGCCAGCCTGGTGGAGCCCGGCCGGGTAAGTACGAAAGACTTCTTCAATGTCAATGGCTGGATGGTGAATACCATGAACAATGCCTTTGGCTACACGGCGATAAACTGGGATGTGCCTTGGGGCTTTTTTCCGGGCGGAGCGGCCTGGTTGTGCCGGCATTTGTGGGAGCATTATGCCTTCACCAAGGATATCGAATACCTGAAAAAGGTCTATCCGGTCATGCAGGAAGCCTCGGTGTTCTGGATGGAATATCTCACGGAAGACGAAAAGGGACGGCTTGTTTCCTCGCCTTCTTACTCGCCAGAGCATGGCGGGATCTCCGGAGGAGCCTCCATGGATCATCAGCTGGCTTGGGATGTCCTGAACAATTCTGCACTGGCTGCCCGCCTGCTCGGGGATGATGAATTTGCCTCGAAGGCGGAGGCTGTGCGGGAGCGAATTTTGGCACCTCAGATCGGACGATGGGGCCAATTGCAGGAATGGAAGGAGGATGTCGACGATCCGGACAATAAACACCGGCATGTTTCGCATTTGTATGCTTTGCATCCCGGGGAGCAGATATCCGTGGAGCAGACTCCTGAATTGGCTGAAGCTGCCCGGGTGAGCCTGGAAGCGCGTGGCGATGAGGCGACGGGCTGGTCGCTGGGTTGGAAAGTGAATTTCTGGGCAAGGCTGCATGATGGGGACCGGGCGCTGAAATTGTATAAGATGATCTTAAAACCCGCCGGCGCAAAGAAGGGCAATGGCGGCGAGACGACCTATTCTGGTGATGGCGCGGGTTCTTACGATAACTTACTTGATGCGCATCCGCCTTTTCAGCTCGATGGGAATATGGGCGCTACGGCCGGGGTAGCGGAAATGCTGCTTCAGTCTCAGGCTGGTGTGTTGGAATTGCTGCCGGCTTTACCCGATGAGTGGAAGGAAGGTGAGATGAAAGGCCTGAAAGCGCGTGGCAATGTTACGGTAGATCTGGCCTGGAAAGAAGGCGGATTATCCGAAGCAAAATTTACTTCCCCGGTGGATCAGACTATCGAAATCAGCTATGGAAAATCTCGCAAATCAATAAGCCTTGAAGCGGATAATCCTTATTTTTTACGGTTTTAAAACGTTTGAGCTGCGCTAAACAAGCCAAAAACCTTATCCCATAATATTTCATTTCAAACGTTTGAATCTTGCTAAAAGCGGCTTTAACAACCTCTGAGGTCTGTTTAAGCCGCTAATTTTTTATAATTATCAGCACCTCGGCTACCTTTGATACATCGGCTGACCAACAGATTCTTTTGTTTGAATCTGCCTAAACCGATTAAACAAACAACAAAAAAACCATCGTAAAGCTAGGTGATTATGAATCAACTTTTCTACGCAGCAAAAAAAGCGTTATCTCAAATTCCCAGAAACGGAAAATGCCTTGTCAGCATTCTAATGTTGTTCTTAGTCATGCCTTATGAAAAGGCATTGTCTCAGGAATCGATTTCCGTAAGTGGTTTAATTACCGGTCTTACAGACCAACGACCGATTGATGGAGTAGCCGTAAGGGTTAAAGGAACAAAAAATGGGACAAGCACAGACTCCACCGGGGCTTACAGACTGAATGATGTACCTGGAGACGCGACTCTCGTAGTTTCTTCAGTAGGTTACATTACAGAAGAAATCCAAGTAAGGGGACGTGGTACAATCGATCTTCAACTGGCGCCGCAGGTGTCAGATTTGGATGAAGTAGTGGTTGTTGGCTATGGAACGCAACGAAAACGTGATTTAACCGGAGCAGTTTCGAGACTGAATACGGAGAAGATTCAAAATGAGGTGCCTGCGCAATTGACTGATGTCCTTCGAGGCAACATCGCCGGTCTTAATGTCGGATTTAGTTCAAATGCGAAAGGGGGCGGAGGTTTACAGATACGGGGGAATACATCCCTCAACGCTGGGACGAGCCCTCTGATTGTAATGGATGGCGCAATTTACTATGGCGCCTGGGAGGACATAAACCCGAGTGATATTGAGTCTGTAGACGTATTGAAAGATGCAAGTGCTGCAGCCGTATTCGGAGCTAAGTCAGCCAGTGGGGTAATCATGGTAACTACCAAAAAAGGGAAAGAAGGAAAGCCGATTATTAATTTCAACGGAAACTTTGGTCTGGCAACGTTGGCTAACAATCAGCCGGTTTACAGCGGACAAGACTTTGTTAACTGGCGGACAGACGTTATGAAGAGTATTAATCAGAATGCAGAGCCTTTCCGTTTTGATGATCCTCGAAATTTACCGTCAGATATTGATATCAATACTTGGTTGGGGTATGATGGTTCAACGGGAGATCCGGTAGCAACATGGTTAAGAAGGTTGAACATGCAGCCAAATGAAGTCGACAATTATTTGGCTGGACGGACAGTTGATTGGTATGGGGATGTCTTTCAGACAGGCTTACGACAGGATCATAACGTCAGTATATCTGGTAGAAATAAAGATATATCTTACTTCTTAAGTACAGGATACCTCGATAATGAGGGTATCGTGGTCGGTGACCGATTCAAAACCATTCGTTCCCGCGTCAACCTAGAAGCAAACGTAACTAAGTTTCTGAGCGTCGGAATGAATACACAATTCACCGCACGAAACGAAAGTTATATTTCTCACGCGTGGGGGAACATTACGAGCCTTTCTCCCTACGGAGATAAATATGACGAAAACGGCGAATTAGTATGGCGACCAAATAACGAGCCCTCAGGTGGGACTAATCCTGGATATAATGCTTATCATACAGACAGACTTCAGCGGGTGACGCAGCTGAATGGAACCGTCTTCGGTCGGCTTACGCTTCCCTTTGGCTTTACGTTTCAGACGAATTTCACCCAATTGCTGGACGTCTACGAACATTATAATCACGAAAATTCCACCCACGCAGCATGGGCAGCTTTTGGAGGTCGCGCAACACGTATAAATAATCGACAATACTACTGGCAGGTTGATAATATACTGACATGGAAGCACACCTTTGCTGATCGTCACGATTTTAATGTGACCCTTCTTGCCAACGCCGAGAAATTTCAGGAGTGGAGAAACGAAATGACCAACGATAACTTTGATCCTAATGACGATTTGGGTTATCATGGAATAGGTGCTGGAATTAACCCCATTATCAGTAGCAATGATCAGTATAGTACCGGTGATGCATTGATGGCCCGGGTAGTGTATACACTTGATGATCGCTATACATTTACCGGAACTTTTAGGCGAGATGGTTATTCTGCGTTCGGCCAACAGAACCCAAGAGCCAATTTTGGTGCTGCTGCTTTTGCATGGATATTTACTGAAGAATCTTTTTTCCAGAGCGATTGGTTTAATTCCGGAAAGTTGCGCTTATCATGGGGTAGCAACGGAAACAGGGATATCGGACGCTATGTTGCCCTTTCAAATCTTACCACAGGTAAATATCTATATATACGTCCAGATGGGGAGGTAATCCAGGTAAATCAGCTTTGGGTTGATCGGATGCGGAACAGCGGTCTGAGATGGGAACGAAACCAGTCCATTAACGTCGGATTGGATTTTGCCATGTTTAACAACCGACTGGACGGTACGCTTGAAGCGTATCAAATGAATTCAACCGACCTAT
>JBMDWN010000063.1:0-17421 GCA_048595275.1 Olivibacter sp.
TCGACCACTTCTTCCGGCTTGGTGCGATCGTAAACGACAAGTTCTCCAAGGTCTTCCAAACCTTGCCAACTAAGGTCTCCGGGATTCAGCGTATAGCCATCCAATACGACAATTTTCATGTTTATTTTTTAATTAGTTCTACCATTTCCGATTGAAATTGTTCTATAACCGATCGCTATAGGTCGGTTAAGTTAAGAATTAAGTGGGAAGGATAATGAAACAGCAATCAATTGAGCGTTTTCTAGAAGCGCAGATAGGTGTGTATGAAATGGCATACAGTGAGCTGGAGGAAGGTAGGAAGCGGAGTCACTGGATGTGGTTTATTTTTCCGCAGCTGAGGGGTTTGGGTGCCAGCGAGATGGCGCGATTTTATGGACTGGAAGACCTGAAAGAGGCGGATGCCTACCTGAAGCATCCGGTATTGGGGGTCCGGCTAATAGATCTGTGTAAGCTATTGATCAAATCAGGTGCGAGCGATGCCCGGCGTATTTTCGGCACTCCGGATGACTTGAAACTCAGGTCTTGCATCAGCCTTTTTGCTTCGCTAAAGGAAAGCAACCCGGTCTTTCAGCTGGTACTGGATCGGTTTTTTCAGGGGCAGAAAGATCCGTTGACGATGAAGTATCTTACTCAGTCCTGAATTCAATGTCCTGAATGCCCGTTGATAAAGGCTGAAACGGACCGGATCAGCTGCCCCGAAAACCCGCATATTTGAGGAAAACACGAATATGAGTAAAGTAAAGATAACGGCCAGCCCGGACTGTGGTAATTCGCCCAGATCACAATTTCTGGTTGACTTCAACATCGCCTTCGCGAAAGCCGACGTAGATTTCATCGTAGCCCATCTGTCTGAGGATTTCACCTGGGATATGGTAGGCGATAAAATCCTGGAGGGAAAAGAAACGGTTCGCCAGGCAATGGAGGAAATGCGGGAGGCGGATGTTCGGGAAGTACGTATTGATTCGGCTTTCACACATGGAAAGTTTGGCGCGGCGAACGGAGAAATGGCTTTCGCTTCCGGCAAGCGCTTTGCATTCAGCGATGTGTATCAATTTAAGAAGACAACTGGAACGGAATTGTCCCGGATGACTTCCTATGTTCTGGAGCTTAAATAAAACAATCCGGACTCATTCAGTCGCTGATGGGAGGTCGGTTAGCTTACTGGGGCTGCAATACCTTTCAGGTGTTGACAAACAAGAAAGAGTTAACTTTAAAGATGTCTAACTTTTTAGCCGACTACGAAGCCATTGTGGTTGTCAAGAACTTCTTAGAATAACTAAATATAGCTTATGCTTTTGTGTTCCCAATGATAGACATCAGTTCCGTTAATGGAATAGCATCAACATTCTTGGAAACAGGAAAACGTTCATTGCCTGGATAGACAATAAACCGTTGCGTGGCTTCTATATCTTCGCAGCCCAGATAAAAGCCTTTTGATAATTTAGGCGCTAGTGAACGCTTGATTTCAATCGCTATTAACTGTTTCCTGTTTTTCTCGATCACAAGATCTATCTCTGCTCCGGCTGAGGTGCGGTAAAACCACGGCGTTATGCCTACATCTAAACAAGACAACAGATTCTCTATTACAAAGCCTTCCCAACTGGCACCGACAACAGGATGGCCAAGTACGTCATCCAAGTTAGGCAGGTTCAACAGCGCGTGGGTAATACCGCTATCACGTATATAGACTTTAGGTGATTTAACCAAACGCTTACCCACATTACCAGACCACGGCCTCAGCGTACGGATAAGCAATAAGTCTTCCAGCAATTCAATATAACGCTTGGCTGTTGGAGCAGCAATATCTAAATTTGCGCCAAGTTGTGCAATATTGAGTTGACTGCCCTGATTATGGGCAAGCATTGTCCATAACCTTCGCAATGTGCTAGCAGGTATCCTTGGTCCTAATTGCGGCACGTCGCGTTCCAGATAGGTGTTGATGAAATTGGTGCGCCAACGAAGGCTAGCCGCATCATTTTTCGCCAAAAAGCTATCGGGAAAGCCGCCTCTTAGCCACAGCGTATCTCTGTCGCTTTGCGTTTTTTGAGTAATTTCAGTAGCAGTGATACCGGATAGTTCTTTATATGCAATACGTCCTGCCAGGGACTCCGATGATTGTTTAAGCAAGTCGAGTGAGGCCGAGCCTAACACGAGGAATTGTCCAGTTCGGTATCCCTGTCTGCGTCTACGGTCGATTACTCCGCGAAGAACGGCGAACAATTCAGGAACGCGCTGTATTTCATCAAGAATAATCAGTTTACCTTTGTGCAATTCGAAATAACCTTCTGGCGCATTCAACTTGGCGAAGTCAGAAGGACTTTCCAAGTCAAGATAGATGGGTTCAGGATCGACTGATGCGGCAATCGTTTCAGCTAAAGTGGTCTTACCTACCTGCCTAGGTCCTAATAGACCAACAGCTGGATATTCTTCCAGCAAATCCAAAAGTTCCGCTTCTACTTTGCGCTTTATCATCCTTGCAATTATAACACAAAATGTTCGATTTGCAAGGTAGATGATTTAAAAAAGTGACGTCAATACCTAGAGGTTTTCGTATTGAAACAAAAAAAGCGACTAATTTCTTAGTCGCTTTCGTTTTGGTAGCGGGGACAGGACTCGAACCTGTGGCCTTCGGGTTATGAGCCCGTCGAGCTACCAACTGCTCCACCCCGCACTCTGTTTTTTCCTTTCAGAAGGAGAATGTTAACATTCGTTCCCGTCTGATTGGAGTGCAAAGATATATTTTGTTTCTTTGCTGTGCAAATAAAATCGAAAAAAATGTCGCACCGAGCCGGATTTGTCAGCATTGTAGGAAAACCAAACGCTGGAAAATCAACCTTAATGAACGCCCTCGTAGGCGAGAAAATGTCCATCATCACGCCAAAGGCCCAAACCACCCGCCACCGGATAATGGGTATTGTCAATGGAGAAGACTTCCAGATTATCTTTTCAGACACGCCGGGCGTCATCAAACCGAAATACACCTTGCAGGAGTCGATGATGAATTTCGTACAAGGCTCTCTGATCGATGCGGATGTCATTCTGCTGGTAACGGATGTAAATGAGCGCTACGATGAAGAGGATGTGATCGAAAAGCTTAAAAAAACCAGCTCTCCGGTTGCGGTATTGGTAAATAAAATCGATAAATCCAACGAAGCGGCCGTTTTGGAGAAAATTGCCTTCTGGCAGCAAACGCTGAACCCGAAAGTGGTGTTTGCCACTTCGGCCCTTCTGGACCATAACCTGGATGCGGTGCGGGAATTTGTTATGGCGGAGCTTCCGGAACATCCGGCCTATTACGAAAAAGACGAGCTGACGGATAAGTCGCAGCGCTTTTTCGTTTCGGAAATGATTCGTGAGAAAATCTTCAAACTATATGAAAAGGAAATTCCTTACAGCACAGAAGTTATTGTCACCTCTTTCAAAGAAGAAAACAACTTGACGCGCATCAGTGCTGAAATTATTGTTGAACGCGATTCCCAGAAGAATATCCTCATCGGGAAAGCCGGAAGCATGATTAAAAAGGTGGGTACTTATGCCCGGCAGGATATCGAAGAATTTTTGGGTGGAAAGGTATTCCTGGAAATGCACGTGAAGGTTATTGCCGACTGGCGAAGTAAGAAGAATTACCTGAAGAGCTTTGGTTACGAGTCTTAAAGGGGAATACGCAAATAGGCTTTGAAAGTCTCCCCTGTTTCGTCGACGTAAAAGTCGTACGACGGATACATGAGCTGCAGGCGCTCCCGGATATTGCTCAAACCGATTCCGTTTGAAAGCTCCTTGGTCCCTGCGGCAATCCGGTTGACGATGGAAAAGGCGAGGGACTGTTCGTCGCTTACAACCTGGATCCGGAGGGGGTGATCCGGGTTGAGAAGATCGCCATGTTTAAAGGCGTTCTCCACCAGGGTAATCATGGCCAGCGGGATAATGCGGGCGTCTCCCCGCTGTATGTCTTCCTGATAATCTATATGCAGTTGGTGATTATGCCGCCGCTGGTTCATTTCAATCACGTTCTTTACGTGGGTGAGTTCGGTTTCCAGCAGCACCTTCCCGTTGGCATCTTCTTCTTTGCTGAGCGCATAACGCATAATATCTGCCAGCAGAAGCACAGATTGTGCAGCATCCTGATCTATTTTAATGGTTCTGCCGTAAATAAAAGACAGGGAGTTGAAAAGAAAATGCGGGTTGATCTGATGCTTGATGGCCATAAGTTCTGCTTCGGCCTTTTGCTTTTGCAGATTGATCTGGTTTTTAATGCGCTGATTGCGATCGACCATCATCGCTACAGACAGACAAATGACTAAATCAAAAACCATGAAGATCAAATGCCACATAAAAAACCAGGTCAGACTGTCTTCGGGGATAATGGATTTCGAGCTTTCGGAGGCGGCTTTAAGGAAGTCTTCCGAATGGATCCATTGCCAGTACCCGTAAACAAACCGAATGGTGTACAGCGCAATCAGGCGTACGAAAAATAGTTTCCAGTTTCCTTTCCGGATCAGCGGCAACAGGATGAGGTAGATCAGGATGTAATAGCAGATCGTGGTCTCCGCTACGAAAAGAAGGGTATTCAGGAACAGTCCGTGGTCTTTTGAGAAGCCCTGAATGGTCTGCTCCGGGTCGGACATGTAAGAAATAAAAAAGAGAAAACCGTACAGCACGAAGGCTCCTGACAGCAGGGTGAGCAGGCGGCGCCATTCGGACCGAAAAAATACCGATACTTTTTTAAGCATGCATAAAGGATTCATGCAATGGACGCTCAGCCTCGGGATTTGTTACAGATCATGATTATCTGTACCTTTGCGACGAAAAATCACAGATCATGTCGAACATCCTTGCAATTGTTGGCCGGCCAAACGTTGGCAAATCCACCCTCTTTAACCGGCTTACCGAAAGCCGGAAGGCGATTGTGGATGACTTCAGCGGCGTTACGCGCGACCGGCACTACGGGCAGGCGGAATGGATCGGTAAGGTTTTTACCGTGATTGATACCGGCGGCTACGTACACGGCTCAGAGGATGTCTTCGAAGCAGCTATACGTGAGCAGGTGATGATTGCGATCGAAGAAGCCTCCGTGGTGGTTTTCATGGTGGACGTCACGGTAGGTGTCACTGACCTGGACGATGACATTGCCGATGTGCTGCGGCGATCTAAGCGCCCGGTCTTTGTGGTGGCGAATAAGGTTGACAACAATAAACTGCTTCATGAGTCTGCGGTCTTCTACAGCCTGGGGCTTGGCGAGGTATATAACCTTTCGTCTATGACCGGCTCCGGAACAGGGGAATTGCTGGATGAAATCGTGAAACATTTCGGGGAGATTCCGGAAGAGCAGGACCCGCTTCCGAAGTATGCTATTGTGGGAAAACCTAACGTGGGCAAGTCTTCCCTGATCAACGCCCTGATTGGGAAGGAGCGTAATATTGTTACCCCGATTGCCGGAACCACGCGGGATTCGATTCACATTCATTACAACCAGTTCGGGCATGAGTTCATGCTGATTGACACGGCCGGTCTCCGGCGTAAAACCAAGGTGAAAGAAAATATTGAGTTTTATTCCGTCATGCGGACGATCAAGGCGCTGGAGGATGCTGATGTGGTAATCCTGATGGTGGATGCAACGGAGGGTCTGGAAGCGCAGGATGTGAACATTTTCCACCTGGCAGAGAAGAATAAAAAGGGTATTGTGTTGCTGGTCAACAAATGGGACCTGGTGGAGAAAGACAGCAAGTCTGTGAAGCAATTTGAGGAGCTCATCAAAGAAAAAACGGCTCCTTTCAACGATTTTCCTATTCTCTTTACCAGCGTGACGGAAAAGCAGCGCATTTTTAAAGCGGTGGAGACGGCCTCCAGGGTTTACGAGAACAAATACAAGAAGATATCTACTTCGAAACTGAACGATGTGTTATTGCCCATCATCGAACATACGCCTCCTCCGGCAACGAAGGGAAAACACATTAAGATCAAATACATCACGCAGATTACGGGGCGCTCTCCGATGTTCGCTTTCTTCTGTAATCTTCCGCAATACATCAAGGATCCCTATAGACGTTTCCTGGAGAATAAATTAAGGGAGCATTTCGATTTCAACGGGGTACCGATCCAGATCTTTTTCCGGGCAAAGTAAGCTAGTCACGCTTCAGCACTTCTACTGTACGTGCCAGCACGTGGTCACTTTCATTGATGATCTTAAAGTAGGCTTCGCTTCCGAAAAAGAAGCGTGCCAACTGTGCCTTTATGTTGGCCTCAATCATCCGGCGAGAGGCACGTGACTGCCGTACGTCGCTCTCCAGACCGTTGACCCGGGCGAAGGCAACGAAGTCATCGTAGGTTCCCCGGGGCAGTTCATAATGTTCCATGAAGTGTTCAACAGAAAAATCGGGTGGCTTCCGGATGAGGTTCAGGTAAACAAAACGGTTGATCAGGTCTGCACCCAGGGCACGCTGGTAAAAGCTGAGCGGCCCCAGGCTGTCCAACGGCACATAAATATCGGGCATAATACCGCCGCCACCGTAAACCTTCCGACCGGATATGGTACGGTATACCAAGCCTTTGAAAAGTGAAGTGTCGTTCAGGATGGCGGTTTCCGAGCTTCCGCTTTCGTCTACTTTGTACCGGGACAGGATCTCCATGAAGTACTGATCACGCCCCTCTTTATACGAGCGTTGTATACTTCTCCCGGATGGGGTATAATAACGGGCAATGGTCAGGTTTACAGCGGAGCCATCGTCAAAATTAAATTGCTGCTGTACCAGTCCTTTCCCGAAAGATCGGCGACCGACTACGGTGCCCCGATCCAGGTCCTGAACGGCACCGGCGACGATCTCGCTCGCGGAAGCGGACTTCTCGTCGATGACCACGGCCAGCTTCCCGTCTGGAAACATGCCGCTGGAGTTGGAGAAGTAATTCACCCGGGGTTCGTGGGCGCCCTGCGTGTACACCAGCAACTTTTTATCTTTGAAGAATTCTCCGGCGAGCGCGGTGGCTGCCCGGAGGTAGCCGCCACTGTTACCCCGGAGATCCAGGATAAGCTTATTGACCCCGTATTGCTTCATGCGTTTTAAATTGGACCGGAAGTCCTCCACGGTCTGTGCGCCGAAACGTCTTATTTTGACGTAGGCGATGGCGGTATCAATGATGTAGGCAGCTTCAATGCTGCTTACGACAATTTTATCCCGGGTTACTTTTATGGGTTTCGGCAGGTCTTCGCCGTCCCGGTGGATCCATAAATTTACGGATGTCCCGCGCCGTCCACGTACTTTAGCCGACACTTCCCGCTCGTTCATGCGTACACCTGCGATGGGCAATTCGTCTATACCGATCATCCGGTCGCCGATGCGGACTCCGGCTTTATCGGCCGGCCCGGCGGGGGTTACGGCGGTAATCATCAGCGTGTCGTTAAGGCGGTAATACTCGACTCCGATTCCGTCAAAGCTTCCCGCCAGATCGTCCCCTACGGCCTTGGCAATAGATGGTGGCATGTAGCTGGAATGCGGGTCCAGCCCGGTCAGCACTTCCGAAATGGCTTTATCCTGCAACGTGTCCACTCCGATGGGCTCTACATAGCGATCGTTAACGATCTGCATGAAACGCTGAAGCTTTCCGGTATTGTCGTTGATCCCCAACGGCAGGATAGACGGACCAGTACCTGCATCGTCCACCGCCAGACGCTGGCCAAACAGCAGCCCCAGGAAAAGGACTCCGGCATAGCTGGCTGCTAAAAGCAGATTTTTCTTAGTAGATGGACGCATGCGGGTATAAAATGCGCTAAGGTAACGAATTTAAATTTTTATATGTAATTTTATATTACTATGCACGAAATCGAACCTTTTTATCGCTGGCGCGACGATTACGTTGCAGCTGAAGACGACCGATCGCCGTTCTACGGGGTGGAATACAGCGAGTTTGAATTCGATAAACAGATTTATAATTTTCTGTTGCATCCGCAATGGGACAGCTTCGGTTCAAATACCCTGTATCTTAAAATTCTTTTTGCCGACTATGATCATGGTTATGCCATCATTGAACTGATCGGGGAATGGAACGACGCCATTAACAACGACATCATGATGCTGAAGCGAGAGGTGCTGGAGCTCATGGTGAATGAAGGAATTTCCAGGTTTGTCCTGATCGGCGAAAACGTATTGAATTACCACGCTTCAGACGATTGCTATTACGAAGAATGGTTCCAGGATATTGAAGATGGCTGGATAGCAGGGATCAATTTCCGCCCCCACGTGATCGATGAATTCCGGAATGCCAACATCGATTATTACATTAATTTTGGTGGCCAGCTGGATGACCTGCCCTGGCGCAGCCACAAGCCTATACAGGTTTTTCGGGCTGTAGAAGCGCAGATGACCAAACGTCTTGATTGAATTTCAGCATACCGGCATAAGACTGATTATTTGGAAGTTACAAAATGCTTCGTTATTTTTGGTTTGAGTAACCAGAAAACTTTGCTAGACCTGTCTGTGTTATAGAGTGAACAGACAGGAATGTTTATCAGATAACCCAGGATTATGAAGTTCACTATGCTCATCTTTCTTTTAGTCGGAACGGGTTTATATTCGACTAAAACTTTTGGCCAGCAAGTCGACCGTGGAACCTTGCCTGTACCCAGGGAAAAACAGCAATTGTTTTACCTGCAACGGGATCCGGATGCCAATACGCTGGTCTATACATTAAATAAAGTGGATGGGAAGCTGGACGATAAAAAACCTGTTGAGGTATACTGGATCAAATATGAAGACGATGGCGAACATGAGGACCTTACGTTCATTCAACGCAAACTGGCCTATGGTATTCAGCATAAAAAGCTGAAAGATGGCGAGTATGAAATCTGTCTGACTTCCTTTAAGCGCCTTCCGCTGAAACTAGCTTATTGCCCGGAAGCCAGGGATTACCGGGCCTATGCCTCGATCAATAACCAGGAGACCATTGTTCAGCAAATCTTCGTGCGCATTGACGGTGGATCTATGTTTAAGCCTAACGTAGATTACATTGAAATTGCGGGCAACGAACGAAAATCGGGCAAACCTGTCCGCCACCGCATCGAACTTTGAACTACAGTTTAGCAGGCGCTGTGCTGCTTACACAGCGGAAGCCGAGGTTGTTACTGGCGCTGCTGATTTCACCTTTTCCGCGGCTTCCTGCCCGGTATTTTTCGCAATAGTGTTCGTTACACAGAAAAGATCCGCCGCGCTGCACCCGTTTGACGGCTCCCGGCTCGGTGGGATCGTAGCTATCGGCCGGTCCCTGCGGATTGCTTGATGCTGCACTGGCATAGGCATCCGGCCGGTAATAGTCTGAACACCATTCCCAAACATTCCCTTCCATGTCATAAAGCCCAAAGGCATTTGCAGGAAACGATTTAACGGGCGCAAGTTTTTCAAATCCGTCTTCTTCTGTGTTGCTGACGGGAAAACTCCCCTGGAAGATGTTGGCTTGCCACTTCCCTCCTGGTTTCATTTCATCTCCCCAATAGAACTTCACGTTATTCTTTCCGGCCCGCGCTGCGTATTCCCATTCTGCCTCGGTAGGCAGGCGTTTTCCTGCCCAGGACGCGTAGGCAGCGGCATCTTCGTAGCAGACTTGTACAACCGGGTCCTGATCTGCCCCTTTGCCCGCTTGCTTACCTTCCGGATAACGCCACGAGGCTCCGGGTATATATTTCCACCATTGCAGGTGGTCATCTTTATCTACAGAGGCCGGGGGCGGGCTAAATACGGCAGAGCCGGGAACCAACAGGTCCCGCGGAACGCCTGGAAAGTCAGCGGGATTTAGGTTCCGCTCAGCTACGGTCTGGTATCCGGTCGCTTCGACAAAACGGGCAAACTGGGCGTTCGTTACTTCATGTTCATCCATCCAGAAATCGCTCAGCGTGACCTCCCTGACGGGTTGCGCATCGGCGAAGTCTTCCGACCCCATCCGGAATTTACCCCCTTTGATCTGCACCATGCGGACATCGTCCGAACCCTGACCAAAATCGCGACCCTGCTTTTCGGGAAGCGGCCGCGTAGGGATCGCAACTTCGTGATGCGAATGATCCATTTCTTCTTTTTTCTCCTCTTCTTTCGTACCGAAAGAGCACGCTGCACAAATCAGCACATACAGTAAAGCGATGTTTTTAGCCATATCGACGTGTATAAATTAGCCAAACAAGAGCATGGCAAGTATTAGTGTGATGATAATATTAAAAAACTGAGCAATCAAAAAGGCCCATAATGGTTTACGATTCTCCCCTTTCACTAAATCGCGGAAATTGGTTTCGAGACCGATACTGGTAAAAGCCAGTGCAAACCAGAGGCCCTGGATTGTTTTGATACCGGGTTTAACGGAGCTAACCATTTCAGGAGTCAGCGCGAATGAAAACAGCAGAGAAGCGGCTAGAAAACCGACGACAAATTTTGGAAAGCGCTCCCAGATTACGCCGAGACCAGGTTTTTGTCCGCTGACCTCGCCGGCAGGATGATTTGTATAACTCCAGTAGATGGATATGGCAAGCGCCGCAATTCCGAGCAGGACGTTTTGAGAAAACTTAACAATCGTACTGATTTTCAGGGCCTCTTCCCCTACCAGCGTTCCGGATGCAACAACTGCGCCCGTGGTATCGATACTTCCGCCGAGCCACGCTCCCGTTGCCGCCTCGGACAGACCCATGTACTCCGCCAGATAGGGCATGCCGATCATCATTGGGATGGCCGTAATGAGTACCAGCGAAACGACATAGGATAGCTTTTTCGAATCGCCCTGTATTGCCCCGGATGTTGCAATGGCGGCGGATACACCACAGATGGAGACCGCACTGGAGAGCATCAGGCTTAGTTCTTCATCGATCTTCATCTTCTTGCACAACCAGAAGGCGAAATACCAGACGGATACGACAACGACCAGCGACTGGATCAGACCGAGTGAGCCGGCCTTTAATATGTCGCCGAAAATGACGCTCGTTCCTAAAAGCACCAGTCCGATCTTCACCAGCATCTCCGCCCCAAGTGCTTCCTTTAACCAGGTGGGAAGGGTGAAAAGGTTTCCCACGAGAAGCCCGACGATCAGGCTGAAAATGACCGCCTCCAACCCAAGCTCATTCATGAAACTGTTTCCGGCAGCGAGCAGGGCAATGGTTGTCAGTAAAAAAATAATCGGAAAACCAAGCAGGAAAGGACGAACGCGCTTACCTGTCAGTACCGCTCCCAGCAGGACCACCGCCCAGCTGAACAGGAACTGAACGACCAGGCTCTGAAAGTTGGCTGTGTTAAAAAGTCCCCCGAAATCGACCGGAGACACCCACTTATAGGCCGGTGCCGGTATACTGAAGCCCAGCAGCGCAACGCCTATGATCAGAAACCCCAGCACGACGACCGCCCAGTCTTCCGACAGAAAGTTACGTTTACCTAAATTCTGCAATTCCGGAGATAATTCGGACTCCGTCTTTTCATTAGTGTTTATGATGTTAGTATCTGACATGGTGGTCAAAGCTATTGATTATTACGGGTAAAGGCAAGTCCTCTTCCAGTCCGGGACTTGCTTAGATGCAAATTATTCTCGATATTTGCTCGGCTTATTGAGAAAGATGGAGGGATTAGACCCTGCGAAGTCTTGGCAACCTGTGCTTACAAGGTGCTACGTTCTACCCGGATGACCCGGGACAGATAAGCAGAAGCTCCGGAAAACACCGGACTCCTCACTCTCAACAAAAAGCATAAATTTTAGAATAAGGCTGGTACCGGATGATAGGTACCGGATAGCAGCGCGGCATGAATAAAGATATCAGAAGGGAATTAGAGAAACGTATCCTGGTCATCGATGGGGCAATGGGCACTATGATCCAGCCCTATCAATTGAGCGAACAGGATTTCAGGGGCGAACGTTTTGCCGGACATGGCTGTGAGGTCAAGGGCAACAATGATCTGCTGAATATTACCCGTCCGGATATCGTTGCGGCTATACATGAAGCTTATCTGAAGGCCGGCGCGGACATTCTGGAGACGAATACCTTCAGTTCCCAGGTTATTTCGATGGCAGACTACCAGATGGAGTCGTTGGTTTATGAGCTGAATTTTGAGGGAGCCCGTATTGCCAAAGAGGTTGCCCGACGTTTCACGGAAGAGCAGCCTTCCCGGCCCCGCTTTGTAGCCGGCGCTATCGGCCCCACAAACCGGACGGCTTCCCTTTCGCCGGATGTAAATGACCCGGGCTACCGGGCCGTCAGCTTCGATCAGCTGGTGGGGGCTTATTATGAACAGGTACGCGGACTGGTGGACGGCGGGGCGGACCTGCTGCTGATTGAGACGATTTTTGACACGCTGAATGCCAAGGCGGCTATTTTTGCGATCAATCAATACGAGGAAGAGTTAAAAGAAGCTGGTAAAATGGATCGGCAGGATGCTTTTGACATCATGATCTCAGGAACCATTACCGATGCCAGCGGAAGAACGCTTTCCGGGCAGACGGTGGAGGCCTTCCTGAACTCGCTGAGTCATGGAAACCTGCTGAGCATCGGTCTTAACTGCGCTTTGGGGGCTAAGGAAATGCGGCCCCACATTGAAGAGCTGGCGGAAAAAGCGCCTTATTTTATCTCTGCTTATCCGAACGCCGGCTTGCCGAACGAATTTGGCGGTTACGATGAACAGGCCCATGAAACCGCTCACTTCCTTGAAGATTTTATAGCGCATCGCCTGGTGAATATTGTTGGGGGATGCTGCGGCACGACACCGGATCACATTAAGTGTATCGCCCGGGTAGCTGAAGAAGGCACGCCCCGCAAGGTTTCCGTACCGGAACCCCACCTGCGCTTAAGTGGTCTGGAAGCACTCACTTACACGCCGGAAAGTGTTTTCATGAACATCGGCGAGCGAACGAATGTCACAGGATCCCCCAAATTTGCCAAGCTGATCCTGAATGGCGATTTTGAGGCGGCCCTGTCTGTTGCCCGTCAGCAGGTTGAAGGGGGTGCCCAGTTAATTGATGTGAACATGGACGAGGGCATGCTCGATTCGGAGGCTTCGATGGTCCGCTTCCTGAACTTGATTGCTTCGGAGCCGGATATTGCCCGCCTGCCGGTCATGATCGATTCTTCCCGCTGGACGGTGCTGGAGGCTGGTCTGAAATGTCTTCAGGGTAAGGGTATTGTGAACTCCATTTCGCTGAAAGAAGGAGAGGAAAGCTTCATCAGGAATGCGCGAACTATCCTCCGTTATGGCGCAGCGGTGATTGTCATGGCCTTCGATGAACAGGGGCAGGCGGATAACTTCGAACGACGGGTTGAGATTTGTTCCCGTTCTTACCGCCTGCTGGTGGACGAGGTGGGATTCCCGCCACAGGATATTATTTTCGATCCGAATATCCTCACAGTAGCTACCGGCCTGGAGGAACATAATAATTATGCGGTTGACTTCATTAACGCGACCCGATGGATCAAGGAAAACCTGCCCCTGGCTAAAGTCAGCGGGGGAGTCAGCAACATTTCCTTTTCGTTCAGGGGGAATAACGTGGTCCGTGAGGCTATGCACGCGGCATTTCTTTTTCATGCCATCCAGGCGGGCCTGGACATGGGTATTGTTAACGCGGGTATGCTGGAGGTTTACGAAGCGGTTAACCCTACCCTGCTGGCTTATGTGGAAGATGTATTGCTGAACCGTCGGGAAGATGCCACGGAGCGACTGGTAGAATACGCTGAAACAGTTAAAGGTGCCGGTAAGACGATCGTTAAAAACGAAGAATGGCGTGCAGGGTCCGTTCAGGAGCGCTTGTCGCATTCCCTGGTGAAGGGCATCATCGATTACCTGGATGATGACGTAGAGGAGGCACGCCTTTTATATCCCCGACCGCTGGAAGTCATTGAAGGCCCCCTAATGGATGGCATGAACATCGTGGGTGACCTTTTCGGAGCCGGAAAAATGTTCCTTCCCCAGGTGGTGAAGTCTGCCCGCGTCATGAAAAAGGCGGTAGCTTATCTGCTGCCTTTTATTGAGGCAGAGAAGGCGCAGAACGCGGACGCCGGCGGACGGTCGAATGCCGGAAGAATCCTGTTGGCCACGGTAAAGGGCGATGTGCATGACATCGGCAAGAATATCGTAGGCGTGGTACTGGCCTGCAACAATTTCGAGATTATTGATCTTGGGGTAATGGTTCCTACCCAGAGAATCCTGGATGAGGCGCGGAAACAGGAGGTGGACATCATCGGCCTGAGCGGGTTGATCACCCCATCCCTGGACGAAATGGTCCATTTCGCTAAGGAGGCTGAGCGGCAGCAGTTCAGGGTACCGATCCTTATTGGGGGGGCAACGACTTCCCGGATCCACGCGGCGGTTAAAATTGCTCCGAATTATCATGCACCTGTAGTACATGTGCTGGATGCCTCCAGAAGCGTAGGAGTGGCGAGTAATCTGCTGAATAAGCTTACCGGAGCTGATTATGCCAAAAACATACGCGAGGAATACGATAAGGCCCGTGAAAATCACCTGAATAAAAAAAGCGATAAGCGTTTTCTGCCGATCGCCGAAGCTCGCTCACAGCGCTTCCAGCCGGATTGGAACGGTTATAGGGCGGTTAAACCCGGTTTTCTGGGTAGTCGTGTGCTGGCCGACTTCCCGCTGGACGAGCTGGTTCCTTATATTGACTGGACGCCCTTTTTTCATACCTGGGAGCTTCGCGGAAGCTATCCGCGTATTCTGAGCGATAAAACGGTTGGAACGGAAGCAACGAAGTTATTTGAAGATGCAAAAGTCCTGTTGGACGAGCTGGTGAACGGGCAACGACTGACTGCAAATGCGGTTATCGGTTTCTGGCCGGCCAACAGCTCGGGAGATGACATTATCCTGTATACGGACGACTCACGAACTACGGAACTGACCCGTATTCATACGTTAAGACAACAAGCGGAAAAAGCAAAAGACCAGCCTTACTATGCGCTGTCGGATTTCATCGCTCCGGTAGAAAGCCACGTGAAAGACTATTGGGGAGGCTTCGCCGTGACGACCGGGATCGGAACGGATGAACTGGTTGAGGTTTATGAGCAGAACCATGACGATTACAACAGCATCATGGTGAAAGCGCTGGCAGATCGCCTGGCGGAGGCTTTTGCAGAAAAGCTGCATGAGCTGGTGCGCCGCGAATTCTGGGCCTACTCTCCTGACGAAGCACTGAGTAAGGAGGAGTTGATTAAAGAACAGTATCCCGGTATCCGACCGGCTCCGGGTTACCCGGCCTGCCCGGATCATACGGAAAAGACAACGCTCTTTGAAATCCTGGATGCCGAGCGTAATACGGGCATATCCCTCACCGAGAGTCTGGCTATGTATCCTACGGCCGCCGTTAGCGGCTTTTATTTCGCTCATCCGGAATCCCGGTATTTCGGTCTGGGCAAGATTGCTAAAGACCAGGTAGAGGATTATGCCGTCCGTAAGGATCTCTCGCTGGAAGAAACGGAACGTTGGTTAAGTCCTAATCTGGGCTATTAAACACCTGAACAGTATATGAAAATCATCGACCATATAAAAAAAGCTGGCGGAAAAACGCTTTTTTCGTTTGAACTTTTACCGCCGATCAAAGGACAAAGTATCCAGGGGATCTTCAACACGATTGATCCGCTTATGGAGTTCAATCCGCCATTTATCGACGTGACTTACCTGAGGGAGGATTATATCTATAAGCAGCACCCGAGCGGTTTGCTGGAAAAAGTTGCTTATAAGAAGCGGCCGAGCACGGTGGCAACCTGCGCCGCTATCATGAACCGGTATAAGGTTGATGCTGTGCCGCATTTGATTTGCGGAGGCTTCACGCGCGAGGAAACCGAAAATGCGTTGATTGACCTGCAGTTCCTCGGCATTGACAATGTGCTGGTGCTGCGCGGGGATGCTCGTAAAAGCGACAGCTCTTTTGTTCCTACCCCCGGCGGACATGCCTATGCTTCTGATCTACTCCGGCATGTGGTGAATATGAATAACGGACAATACCTGCACGAAGATATCGAACGTTCAGAACGTACTGATTTCTGCATCGGCATTGCCGGATACCCGGAAAAACATTTTGAATCGCCCAACCTGGATACGGACTTCAGTTACCTGAAACTGAAAGTGGACCTTGGCGCGGAGTTTATTGTTACACAGATGTTTTTCGACAATAGCAAATACAAGGCTTTTGTTGAAAAGTGCCGCGAAAACGGCATACATGTACCGATCATACCGGGTCTGAAGCCGATTACGACAAGCCGGCAGCTGATCAGCCTGCCGAAGACCTTTCACCTGGACATTCCCCTGGCCCTGAGCGAAGCGATCCGTGCCTGTAAGGATGAGAAAGAGGTAAAGCAGGTGGGTATTGAGTGGATGATCCAGCAATGTAAGGAGCTAAAGGAAATGGGTGCTCCGGTATTGCATTTCTACACGATGGGTAATCCGGAACCGACAAAAAAGATTGTACAGGCTGTGTTTTGACGGCCTGTACGGAGACCGTCGCTATTCTCTGAATAACTTTCGTTACTCCCTGACCGGCCAGGGGTCATGATAAGCCAGTACCTTGAATTCTCCCTTAATTTTTCCAAACACGAAACCGAAAAATTCCGGATCCCCGGTTTCCGGGTCGTCAAAGCGCCGATAAAGCTCCCAGAGGGACGTACCCGGATCAACGAGTTTGCTGAGGTACTGGTAGTAACTGCCGCTGGCTGTTAAATCAATTTCCCGCAGATCGCCCGCGGATGCTTGTTCTACACCTTCCTGAACGAAACCATTGTAGATATCTTCAGCATAGTCAGGGTACTCCTCCTGTTGAATAGCGCTAAAGCTTTTTTCCTCTGCTGTGAGCGAGTCAATGCCGTCTATCCAATAACCCGTCTGAAAAGGGAAATGCATCATCTGGCCAAGTGCGTCGATATCTAGTTCGTACACGCTGTTGCGAAATTGTGAGAAGAATTCGCTTCCCTCCCAGTTGTCCCTCCGGACCTGGCCATTCAGGGAGGCACAGCTTATGCTTGTCAGCATTACAAATCCCAGGGATGTCAGTATTGTATAGAAACGCATATCAGTTCTAAGGTAAGGAAAAAACAAAAAGTACGGGCTCTTGTTTCATTCAAAAAATCAACAGTCATGAAAAGAAGCGCTACAGCCATCTGGCAGGGAACAGGAAAAAGTGGTAAGGGTAAACTTTCAACACAAAGTAGTGTCCTCAGCGACGCGCAGTACTCTTACAAAACGCGTTTTGAAGATGGGGTTGGCACGAATCCGGAAGAGCTGATTGCCGCCGCACACGCGGGTTGTTTTACGATGAAGCTGGCGTTCAACATTGAGGGTGCGGGTTTTGAGGCGGAAAACCTGGAAACTTCCTGCGTTGTAGAGTTGAGCGACGGAGCCATAACGACCTCAAGCCTGGAAGTAAAAGCCAAAATTAAGGGTATTCAGAAAGCTAAGTTTGAAGAACTGGTAGCGGATG
>JBMDWN010000064.1:0-11051 GCA_048595275.1 Olivibacter sp.
GCGCGTTTCGTTAGCGGTCTTCCGCTCAATCCACCTGCTTCTTTAACAAGATCCCTATCCGATCGAAGCCCCTCCCGCGAGATGGTCGTATTGGTAGCGATGATGCCATCGATCTTCGTCGTCTGAACCAGGTCGATGATGTCGTCGAGCTGTTCGTTGGTCAGATCCGGAGCGATCTTCAAGAGGATAGGGCGTGGCGTCGCTACCTGATCATTTTTCTCTTTCAAAGCCAATAAAATCTCCGTCAGCGGACCTTTTTCCTGCAGATCCCTAAGTCCCGGGGTATTGGGAGAACTAACGTTGACCACAAAATAGTCCACCACTTCGTAGAGGGAATCGTAGCAGCTGAGGTAATCATCCACCGCTTTTTCATTCGGGGTTGTTTTATTTTTACCGATGTTTCCGCCGATGATGACCTGACCACGTTTCTTGATAAACTTCAGGTGGGTGGCTGCTACATCGGCTCCGAGGTTATTGAAGCCCATGCGATTGATAACGCCTTCGTCGTCTACCAGGCGAAACATCCGTGGCTTCGGATTTCCAGGTTGCGGTCTTGGCGTTACCGTACCGATTTCGATGAATCCGAATCCGAGGTCGGCAAGCTCATCTACATATTCAGCATTTTTATCAAAACCCGCCGCCATGCCTACCGGATTTTTGAAGTGTAATCCGAAAACGTTCCGTTCCAGACGCGGATCTTCAAGCCCGAAAGATTTCTTCAGCAGCGCCGGTACTCCCCACACTTTTGCAGAGGCCCGAAGACCTCCGGTAACCTGATGGTGAGCGGTTTCCGGATCCATCAAAAAAAACAGCGGTTTGACGAGTTTATACATAGGGGCAAAGATAACAATTCATCTCTGTTTCCTTTTTCGTATTTTTGCATCAAATGATCGCAATAAACGACTTAACCTTTGAAATAGGCGCCCGAGCACTGTATGACGAGGCGAACTGGCATATAAAACCCGGAGATAAAGTGGGCCTCATCGGTGCCAATGGGACCGGGAAAACGACTCTTCTGAAACTGATTGTAGGCGATTACAGTCCGACCTCGGGTACGATTTCCATGGCGAAAGATATTAAGCTGGGCTACCTGAATCAGGATCTCCTCTCCTATGAATCGGATAAAAGTATCCTCCACGTAGCGATGCAAGCGTTCGAACGTCAGAATCAGCTTCACGATGAGATTGAAGCGTTGCTCAAAAAGATGGAGACGGATTACAGCGAGGACCTGGTTTATAAGCTGAGCGATAAGCAGATGGAGTTCGAAGCGCTGGATGGATATAACATTGAATTTAAGGCGCATGAGATCCTTGCGGGACTGGGCTTTAGTGATGAAGAGCAGCAGCGTCCGCTTTCTTCCTTCTCCGGAGGTTGGCGGATGCGGGTTATGCTTGCCCGGATCTTGTTGCAGAGTCCGGACATTCTACTGCTCGATGAGCCGACAAACCACCTGGACTTACCGTCTATTAAATGGCTTGAAACTTATCTGCAGAGCTTTGAAGGGGCGATTGTCATTGTTTCGCACGACCGTTATTTCCTGGATCGCGTTATCAATAAGACAGTTGAGTCGCGCAAAGGAAAATTAACCTCCTATGCTGGAAATTATACCTTTTACCTGGAGGAAAAGGCGTTGAGGAATGAGATTCAGGCCGGGCAGTTTAAAAACCAGCAGGCTAAAATCAAGCAGGAAGAACGGTTGATCGAGCGTTTCCGGGCCAAGGCGTCAAAAGCGAAGATGGCACAGTCCAGAATTAAAGCACTGGAGAAGATGGATCGGGTGGACGATGTCGATGACGATAATCCGACGGTTAACTTCCGCTTTAAGTTCAGCAAGCCTTCCGGGCGTCACGTAGCTCGTCTGGAACACATTACCAAAGCTTATCCGGGTGTGCCGATCTTGAACGACGCCCATGCGATTATTGAGAAAGGCGATAAGATCGCATTGATCGGGGCCAACGGTAAAGGGAAATCTACTTTGCTGCGCATTGTGGCGCAAACCGATAAAGAATACAGCGGGGAACACATCAGCGGGCACCAGGTGAGCACAACTTTCTTCGCACAGCATCAGCTGGAATCGCTGCATCTGGATAATGAAATCCTGCAGGAGCTGCAATCTTTTGCTCCCAAGCATACAGAAACGGAACTGCGCTCCATTCTGGGTTGTTTCCTGTTTACCGGAGATGATGCTTTTAAGAAGATTCGGGTATTGTCCGGGGGAGAAAAATCCCGTGTAGCATTGGCCAAGGCATTGACCGCGGATGCGAACTTTCTCATTCTGGATGAGCCGACCAATCACCTGGATATCCAATCGGTTAACATTCTGATCCAGGCCTTGCAACAATACGAAGGAACGGTGATCAGTGTATCCCACGACCGGTATTTCCTGGACAGCATCGCCAATAAAATCTGGTTTATTGAAGATCAGCAGATTAAGGAATATCCAGGCACCTATCAGGAGTACGAGGACTGGCAGGCCAGTCGCCCGAAAAGCCCGGCACAATCCTCTTCTCCTAAAAAAGCAACTTCCGAGAAAACAAAAGATAAAGCACCCGCTCCGAAGTCTGTACCCTCCGAGGACTTGAAAAGCGCATTGGTTAAAAAGAACCGGGCACTTGAAAAGCTGGAACTGGAGGTTATCGAACTGGAAAGGGAACTTAAAAATACGGAAGCAGAACTGGCTGACCCTGCCGTCTTCGGAAATTCAGAAAAGGCAGCTGCCTGCAATAAGCGCTATAATGAGCAGAAGAATCTGCTGACGTCCAAGCAGAAAGAATGGGAAATGTTGGCAGAAGAAATTATGGAGCTGGAAGCTTAATCCTGCCCTTTCAGTGTATAAAAACAGCGATTAGCTAGAAAAAATGCAAGACAAACCCGCAAAAGAATCGTTCACGGTGATGAACGAGTTGGTCTTACCCAACGATACCAATCCGCTGAATAACCTGATGGGCGGTCGTCTTCTTCATTGGATGGACATTGCCGCAGCCATCTGCGCCCAGAAACATTGCAACCGGATTGTCGTTACGGCTTCGGTAGATAATGTGTCTTTTAAACATCCGATCAAGTTGGGTGATGTCATTACGATTGAAGCTCAGGTTACCCGTGCATTCCACACTTCGCTGGAAGTTCGTCTGGTGGTTTATGCACAAAATATCCCATCAAACACCAGAATACGTTCAAATGAGGCGTATTATACTTTTGTAGCGATTGATCAGAACTCCCGCTCCATTGCTGTACCTGGTGTGTTGCCAGAAACGGAAGAAGAGCAGGCACTGTTTAAAAAAGCGCTTGAAAGACGACAACTGCGGTTGATCCTGGCCGGAAAAATGAAACCGGAAGAGGCAACGGAGCTGCATAGCTTCTTCAAGAACATCGGTGCGGAATAATGCAGCTGAGGCATAAAAGCAGCTATATTCTACTGGCTTTAGGCCTACCAACGGCTTACGCTTTATTGCTTCGCTTCATATTTGGAGCCAATACATGGGGCGAGCTTTTCAGGGTTATGTCTCTAACGTTTCTTTTGATGATGCCTACGATTCTGGGCATTCTCACTGTTTATCTGCTACCCGCTGAAAAAGCCCGAAAGACTCGTTATCGCCTGTTGGTTCCCTGGATTCCGATTTTCCTTTTCTTAGTCATCACCATCCTATTATCTATTGAAGGTTTTGCTTGTTGGGTGATGATTCTACCCATTTTTCTTATTACTGCTTCTATAGGCGGTGTGATCGGCGGGCGACTTAAAATGAAAAAAAGCCGGAACAGATTGAATCTTTCCCTGCTGGTCTTATTCCCGTTTGTGTTAGCGCCGGCTGAAAGTCTTTTAAGAACTGTAACCGCGACTTACGAAGCTTACACATATATTGACATCGACGCTCCGGCGGAAATGATATGGGATAACTTGACCCGCGTAAATGCCATCTCCGAATCGGAAGATAAAGGCTATTTAAATCGGTTTTTGGGTTTCCCGCGTCCGCTGAAGGCAGAACTGAATTTCGAAGGCGTTGGTGCCTATAGGGAAGCTCTTTTTACGGACGGTTTGATCTTCCATGAAACGGTGACCGAATACGAGGATAACAGAAGAATGGTTTTTGAAATCAAGGCATATCCCCACGAAATTCCTTCAACTACCCTGGATGAGCATATTGTTATTGGCGGCAGCTATTTCGATGTACTGGAAGGCACTTACGAACTGGAAAAACTGCTAAACGGAAAACACCGTCTGCATTTGTTCAGCACGTTCAGCATGAACACCCATTTTAATTTCTACGCCGGATGGTGGGGAAAATGGATCATGCGGGATATTCAGAACAACATTCTACAGATTGAGAAAGCGCGATCCGAAAACACGGGAACCTAATCGTATACCTCCGGGTTAACGATTGTTGGCAGTTTCTGTCCGCTTAAACCCGCGACAATATTATTGGCAGCCATAATGGCCATTCCGTTTCTGGCCTCTATGGTTGCGGAGCCTATATGGGGTAAAACACAAACGTTCGGCATACGAAGAAGCTCATTACTTTTGTCCATCGGCTCCGGATTCGTAACGTCCAGCCCTGCTCCCCATATTACGTTTTCTTTTAAGGCAATGGTTAAATCTGCTTCATTATGCAGCCCTCCCCGTCCGGTATTGACGAAGATCGCATTGGGCTTCATCTTGTCAAAAGCGGCTTTATTGAATACCCCTTTTGTTTCTTCACTTAAATTAGCATGAAGCGATAATACATCGCTCTGCTCAAGAAGTTCGCGAAAATTCACATAGGTGGCTCCCAAAAGCTCTTCTGCCGCTTTATTGTGACTGCGGTTATGGTAGATAATCTTCATGTCAAACGCCGCTTTACATTTCCTGGCCAGTTCCAGGCCAATCTTCCCAAGACCGAAAACACCCAGCGTTTTTCCGTATAATTCCTGTCCGAGGTCGGCCATCGGATCGAAAGGCCCCCAATTTCCTTGCGTTATTTTCCGGTAGTTGAAGAAAGCTTTCCTGCTGACTGCCAGCATCAGCAGAAAGGCTACATCAGAGGTAGACCGACTTAGGACATCCGGTGTATTACCGATCGGAATATTCAGTTTGGTCGCCGCTTCGATATCGACATTATCGTAGCCAACAGAAAGTAAGGCGATTACCTTCAGATGGCTGCAAGCCTTCAGAAAAGTTGCATCGAGCTTACCTCCGCCGGCACTCAGCAGGGCATCGTGTTCTTTACACTGCTGAATCAGTTCTTCCTGAGAAAGTGTACCGCCGCCATTATACACGGTAACTTCGAAACCTGCATCTTTCAATATCTGAATACCCGCATCGGGTATGCGTTTGGTGATAAAAACTCTGGCATTGCTCATGGCTGTTAATTTACAGAATCGAGCGGAGAACCCAAAGCCTTAATTGTCTTTGAATTGCCAGTTGTCTGTTCTGAACGGAGCTACAGGAAGCCCCCCCTTGTTGAATAAATTAGGCATAGCCGTCTCGGTAAACCCGAACCGCACCGCGACAGGAGCCGATACCTCCGGCGAAGAAACGATCAGGTTATTCCCTTTGATTTTTCCCTCGGCCGGGTGAAATTCCCGATCTCCACCAGCGATATAAAGATCCTGAACGGCTTTATCCTTCGTCATCAGGCCATTTTCGACGTAATTAAACTCAATGGTGATACGGTTGCCATTGATCGAATGACTTTTATAAACCGGGGATTTATAGTCTGGATCCGACCGTTTTTTATAGTGTTCAGTTAAGGCGATAGTTGCAAGCCTGTGTGCCACTTCCTTTTTCTGTACCGGATGAATGTCCTGAATGTTGTCAACAAGATCGGTGATCACGACCATAGCGCTGTTGCTTAAGGACCGGGCAGTTTTGTCTTGTTGTTCACGCAGCAGCGCAGCCAGGGGTGCTTTGTTTCCATAGCTAAAGGGTGCAATTTGTACAAAGTAAAAGGGAAGGTCATCGTTCCAGGCGGTGCGCCACGAATTGACCATACTCCGCATGAGTTTATCGTAACTTTTCCAACTGCCTACATTACTTTCTCCCTGATACCAGAAAAACCCGGATACGTTAAAGGGGGTCAGCGGATAAATCATACTGTTCCAGAGTACACCGGGATTATGAGGCCGAAAAGCAGCTTCCGTTTGGGTTGCTGCAGCCTTCGCTAGCTGCGCATCGTTGCTGATCAGGTATTCGGGGGTCCAGACTTCAGCCGGTGTGCCTCCCCATGAAGCGTTGATAATCCCGATCGGGACATCCAGCTCACGCCGGAGTTCTTTCGCAATAAAATAGCCGATTGCTGAAAAGGGTTTGAGGCTTTCCGCATCGAGTTGCTGCCAGTTATCGACGATATCTTCCTGCGGATAAGCTGCTGTCGTTCGTCCGACTTGCAGTAAACGGATATTCGGATCGTTGACCTGAGGGAGTTCTTCAAGAATTTCCTTCAGGTTCTGATTCCCGCCCCATTCCATATTCGACTGTCCGGAGCACAGCCATACATCACCAAGCAATATGTTTGTTAATTTGATTTCCTTTCCTGCCGATGCAATAAACAATTCGTAGGGCCCGCCGACTTTCGTAATGGGAACTTCGGCCGACCATCTCCCTCCCCCATCGGCCGTGGTTTTAATGGTATCATCCAGCCAGGACGCTTTAATGGCTACCGACGCTGCCGCATGACTCCAGCCCCAAAAATTAGAAACCGCATCCCGTTGCAATACCATATTATCCGAAAGTACGTGCGGAAGACGAAGCTGCCCAAAGCTCGCCTCTATCCATAAAGCGAAAAAACAAAGCGTAAATATTTTATTTTTCATCATAAGTGGTTGTGGGGACCTAAGATATGGGAAAATAACGATTATAGCGGTGTCTGATTGGTGTTGTTAGCCAGAAAATATTCCTCGACAAATTCTTTACATCGATCAATAGTGTCTTCCCCGTATCCGATAATCCGTTTAACTTCAACACCTTGTTTGTTGGTGAAAATAATCGAAGGAAACGCCTCAATATGGTAACGGTTCATCATTACATTACGTTTTTCTTTCGTTGCATGGAGGGTCGCCCATTTTCTTCCACCGATCTTTTCCAGTTTACCTTCATAGAAGGATTCTATTTCGGTCAGGTCTAAATCGGCCACATATAACCCGGCCCGGCTGAACTCATTTTGTCTCTTTTCGAGGTAAAACAAAAGCAGTTCAGAAGGATGAATATAGGTGCAACTAAAAACAAGCATATTCAGCTCATCTCGCTGATCGTAGCTGCCGTCGTAGCCTCCCTTGCTGGACAGAAGCGGTACAGCTTTTAAGGGGTCATAGCTATCGTAAAGACCTTTTGTATAGTTGTTCAGATTAAAAAGATGAGGTGACTCACTGATTTCGGGTGCGGAAAGACCGAGGATTTCTACCAAATCTTCTTTTTTAAAGTCCGATCGGTAATGGTATATACGCTCAAACAGCAACGTGGAGTTGGGATACTTCGATACGTCTGCTTTTACAGCTTCGACGCTGGCGCTGTACATGAAGGAATCTTGCCGGTCGACAAATCCGAGCAGCTCATAACCCGGGTCGAACAGTAATTTATTTTCTGTCGGGTTTGTCACTGTAGCGCAGAAACCATCCGGAGCTTCCTGTCCGATCCCTTCGATGAATGTGCTGCCCCGTTCAACCATAAAATATTCGACAGAATCATCATCTGAGTCGCCTTCGGAGGCATTACCGGCAAAGTGGACAGCGACGTATTGTTCCAAAGAGTCCTTGAACAACAGGCAGGCTCTGAAAGGCTCGGATTCTTTTTCAAACCTAAATTCGAAATTACCTCGGTGAATAACTGCTGAATCAATAACAAGCGCTTTTCTCTCCATCGTCGTGAGGTAAATGATGCCGTCAGGAACAGACAAACCCTTTCCCGCTATAACGGTTAAGGGTTCTTCAGGCTGAGCGCAACTCAATAATAAGGCTGAAACTGACGAAAATAGTATCGCGGCGTTCGCGATAAAGCGTTCACCAAGTACGGTTAGTCTCATAACGGTTAATTTCAGGTGACGAAACTGATTACCAGCATAGTATCAATAAAGATATAAAAAATATCAAATTACTGCGCTGTTCAAACGCTTTCCAAATGGCCAAGATTGTATCTTTGCCGCCGGATTTGATGAGGACGATTTACCATTCTTGTTATGATGCCGAGATGTTGTGTGTTTGGGCAAGACATCCGGAAATATGGCAGGATTTACCTTGCGGAAAATTTATTGAGTTGTTTAGCATTCCGGATGGAGATCCGGCTTTGTGTCATATGGTGGATGTTCCGGAACATCCGGCGATCAGCGATGACATCTATTTCGAAGCGTGCGAAGTTTTCATCAATTGTTTCCGGGTTAGAAGGACGTAACATTCGCCCGATGAGATTATGAAGAAGAAGCGAGTGTTTTATGCTTGACTCCCCAATCCTCCAGGTGCTGTATCACCGGCTTTAACTCATATCCGATTTCCGTCAATTCGTATTCCACCCGGGGAGGTACTTCCGGATAAACCCTCCTTTGCACTATTTTATTTGCTTCCAGGCTTCTTAACTGCAAGGTTAACATCCTTTCCGTGATATTTGGCAAAAGCTTTTTCAATTCTCCAAAACGAAGTTTTCCGTTCATTAACCAGGAACAGATTACCAAAGCCCATTGCCCACCGAGGATATGACTGGCATAGACTTCAGGACATTCTTCAGCCAACGCCTGTTTATTCGCAAAATTGGTTGATGTTTCCTTCACTCTTGACATCACTTACTTTTTTTATACTACCTTACAATTGGTAGCTAATCTACGAAACTCAGGACAGGTGCCCTACTTTTGTGTCTTATCGAATCAAATTTGACAAAAATGAAAACATTGGTCATCATTATACATCCTGATATGGGTAGTTCCGCTGTTAATAAAAGATGGGCAGAGGAACTAAGGAAATTGCCGGAAAAATTCACTGTTCATGAGCTGTATGCATGCTATCCTGATGAAAAGTTGGATATTAAAGCTGAGCAAAAACTTATTGAAGAGCATGACAAGATCGTATTTCAGTTTCCTTATTACTGGTTTAATTGTCCACCGCTGTTTAAAAAATGGTTGGATGAAGTTATGACACACGGTTGGGCTTATGGAAGCAAGAGCGGATTTAAGATGGCCGGAAAAAAGATTGCGCTGGCGATGTCGCTTGGTTCGGACGAAGAGGAATATAGCCCTGTAAATGTTTATAAATATACACTGGAGGAACTAACGCGTCCTTTCGAAATCACGTTTGAGTACGTTAAGGCTGACTACCAACCGTTTTTTGCTTATTACGGAATTGAGTATAATTCTTCGCCCGAATGGATTGAAAGGAGTGTTTCCTTATACTTGGATTTTTTAAGTAAGTTTTGAAGACCCTTATGGGTTCAAATAAAAGTCAGCTATTGACGAGTTCCTATAGCTGACCTTTATTTCTAAACATTCCGGTCTCGGTTAATAACCGGGGTTCTGCGTAATCCTGCTTTGGTTGATGTCTATTTGACTTTGTGGTATAGGAAAAACTAAATTGTTTTGGGTTATAGGGGCGACAAGATTAATTGACTCTGCCTTACCGTTGATTACCGGAATTGCACGGCTAGTTCGTACCAGATCGAACCAACGATGGCCTTCAAAGGCAAATTCCACTCTCCGTTCCTGCTCCATAGCCAGCCTAAACGTATTCTGATCCGGGATTTCCGCTGGTGATTTAGCCGACAACCCAGCTCGCTCGCGAACCATGTTCAAATAATTAAAAGCCTCTCCATTGGCTTCATATCCAAGTTCGTTAAGCGATTCAGCATACATCAGAATAACATCGGCATATCGGATGATCGGAATGTTATTTGCGTTATCGTTATTCAATGCAGGGTTGAAGCGATATTTTCTCACAAACACGTCTTGGATTACTTGTCCACTTGAATTTACATAGCTGGTAGCTAATGAAAAATCTCGGCGTATATCACCCGTTTCATAAGCATCAATTAGATCCTGTGTGGGGCGATTATTGCCGCCCCCTCCAAAATTTATGACAGCATTTCCTGAGTTTTGAGGTGCGAAAGCATTCGGCCACGGATTACCTATGCCCATACCGGCCGCGAATTGGATCTCAAATACAGCTTCTCTTCCGTTCTTTTGCGTGGGATCGAAGGCGTCTTCGTAAGAAACAAGGGAGTAAACATTTAGATCTATGACTTCCCTCAATTTTGCTGCTGCATCAGAGAATTTATTTTGAGTGAGATAAACTTTTCCAAGCAGCGCTTTAGCCGCTCCCAGAGTAATTCTCCCAATATCGGACCCGGTGTAAGCTGTGGGCAACCCCCCTTCCGCTTCCAAAAGATCCGTTTCTATTTGCGTGTAAACTACTGTAATTGGATCTCTCCCATAATTATAAGCTTCATCAAGGTTAGAAGTCAAGGACTGCGTAACCAAAGGAACGTCCCCGAAGGTCCTAACCAACTCAAAAAAAACATACGCACGTAGAAACCTTGCCTCAGCAATGTTCCGGCTTTTCAGGTCGGCATCCATTTCAATTGCGTCAATTTGCTCCAGAACGGTATTGACTCTGGACAACGCATTGTAGCTGTTGTTCCATCGGGCAGAGATAAACGGATTCGTTGTACGGATATAAAAGCGGTCAAACTCATCCTGATCGGTAACTGAACCTGATGCTACTGGATAAGTATTATCCGAAGGAATTTCCCCGAACACATAATTGTTGGTTGATATCCCAGAATTCTGAAGTGCTGCGTAGGCCCCATTCAACGCGACCCTTATATCATCTGCTGTCTGATAGAAGTTTCCACTTGCCGCTGAAGAAATTGGTTGCAAATTCAGGAATTCATCTCTACATCCGGTAATGATAACAACTAAAAGCACTGATAAATATATTTTTAAATTTTTCATTTCAAATTGATTAAGAAATACTAAAAACCAATGTTAATGCCTGCGGAAATTGTTCTCGCCAGTGGAAATGAGCCATAGTCAACTCCCCCCGTTAAAGCCCCCTCGTAGTTACTGACTTCCGGATTGTAGCCAGTGTAATTTGTCCACGTATGA
>JBMDWN010000065.1:0-7228 GCA_048595275.1 Olivibacter sp.
GTGGCCCTGTTAAAGCCCTGTTAAAGCCGAGTATAAGCCCTGTAAAAGCCTTATAAAATCAGGACTTGGTTTTTATTTAATGTGAATGAAATTAGTCTGCGGAATCCGGCAACTAAATTCAACATCAACTGTTATAATACATGCCCGTTTCCAGAAACCGAAATGCTGTCGCTTCTTTCATGAAGTATTCCATTGCCTCGGTATGGTTTATCAATGGTTTGTTTTGCAAGGTGTTGGACCTGGTGCCCAGACACCAACTTATTGTAGAGCGGATAACAACCTTCTCCGATGCTGGCTGGCTCACCAAGTTGATCGGGGCAGCAGAAATCGCGATCGGCGTGGCCATCGTAATAGACTATCGGCGAAAAAGCATCACGCAGTTTCAGATATTGCTCGTTTTGGCCATGAACATCATTGAACAAATATTTGCTCCGGATCTGTTGCTGTTTGGCCGGTGGAATTTTCTTTTCGCGGCTTTTTTCTGTTTGTACCTTTATGCTTACCTTATCTTCCGAAAAAATAAGCTCCATGCGCATTTGTGTTAAACACCCTTTTCCCATACTGGCTCATTTCGACTATTCCATTGTCGTGACCTTCGCGGCGAAAGCATACGCCTTAAAGTGCTTATTACCGGCTCCCTTTCAATTAGACCGGTTTCAGGAAGATTGGGCATTTATCGCCCTGGCAGCAGTCAAAACACGGGCTTTACGTCCTGCCGGCTTCCCCGGTTTCCTGGGAAGAAACTTTTTTCTGACCGGTTATCGCATCTTTACCCGATTTGAAAATGAATCCGGAAGAAGGCGAAGAGGCTTATACATTCTGAAATCTGAAGCCGATTCCTTTATGATGAAAATTATGGGGAATTTTCTTACCAATTATCGCTATGATTATGTTCCTACGGAAAGTCAGGTAACGGACACGGATATTGAGATCAGCAGCCCGTCGCTGTCCCTTTCCGTTTCCCGGGAATCTGCCGCCAAGCTCCCCGATAACTCTCCGTTCCGGGATTGGAAAGAGGCCAGGCGTTTCGCCGGTCCCCTACCTTTTACATTCAGTACATGGAAAGACAAAACCCTGATTGTTGAAGGTGTGCGGTCAAACTGGGAACCCACACCAGTCCGGGTGAATCATATCGATTCGGCATACATCAAAAATCTTCCTGTTGAATTGCAGTTAGCGAGTGCTTTCCTGGTAGAGAACGTTGATTATTCCTGGAAAAGCGGAATTCTTGAGTGATGACAAATGGCCGCTCTAGATATGAAGGCTTAGCCCTGGTTGTGCAGTTTAACTGGCATCTCTACGCGATAGCGCTCCTGATTATTATCGCTCTGATTACTACAGCCTTCTTCATATCCGGCATTCGTTTAGTTGCTTTGTTCACTGGTATAGCGTTGCTATATTCTCTTATTTCCTCCCTGATAGTTACGCACTGGATATACGACCGCTCGGCACTTTACCGGCTTAGCTGGCTGGATGGGCTGGGGATTTCATCAAAAGGAAACATCATCAGCTTGCATGCCGGCTTTGATGATTTCACCCCTCACCTTAAATTAAGATACCCGAAGGCGGACCATCGTATTTTTGATTTTTTTGATTCGAAGCGACAAACGGAGCGATCGATCAGGCGGGCCAGGAATTACGGCAATGTGGAACCGGGCATTTCGGTCTCTTTCGACCGACTGCCGATGGAAGATCATTTTTCAGACACTGCTTTTCTTTTTTTATCCGCGCACGAAATTCGGGGTACCGCTGACCGCGCAGTGTTTTTCCGTGAATTGAGCCGGGTTATGCGTGTGGGTGGGCAGATCATCGTTGTTGAACATCTACGGAACGCGCCCAACTTCCTGGCTTACAACATCGGGGCTTTTCATTTCTTCTCCCGTAAGACCTGGTTGGATGCATTCGATGCCGCTAACCTCGGGCTGAGTCAGGAACGCTTCATCACGCCTTTCATACGTGTATTTGTACTATGCAGGAACTGATTATTTCCCACCTTCAGATAAGCGGCTATCTGCTTCTTATCCTCGCCTTTGTACATGCTTTTTTTCCCTGGTATTTCGAATGGAGAAAGGACCTTGCGCTCATGAGCCTGATCAACCGCCAAATGATGCAAATTCACACCCTTTTCCTGGCCGTCGGATTGTTTCTCCTTGGGCTGCTTTGCATCTTATCAGCACCTGAGCTGGCATCCACAGCTCTGGGAAAGCGTATCTGTCTGGGGCTGGCCTTGTTCTGGACTTTAAGGTGGATGATACAATTTATCGGTTATTCCCCTCTGCTTTGGCGGGGAAAACGCTTTGAAACCACCATGCACATCGGTTTTGTTTTGTTGTGGACTTATTTGAGCGTGGTATTTTGGGTCGCCGCCCTCAATGGAGTGAAATTAACAGATCTACCAGACAACGGTCAGGTAGCCGTCTCTCAGCCCCACATAGAATAAAAAAGCGACAAGCGTCAGGAAAGAAAAAGCAAAGCCAAAATTTGTAAACGACTGATCACATCTCTTCATGGTCCGATTAATTTTGGGCGAAGTTAAGCTTCCTCCCCTTCGGGAAAGAAGCCTTGCCTGTGAATAACGTCTTTTTGGCTATGATCTACAGCGCAGCCGACCTTCCCCTTCCGGAAGAGAATCGTCGCCTGTTCTTATTTTTCTGCTTTTGCCCTTGTTTGGGCACCTCTTTTTTAGGGGCTGCTTTCGCCTTCGGATCGAAATAAGGATGATCAGTCACCGCCGGTATAACGAGACCTGTGAGTTTCTCGATAGCGTGCAGGTATTCGTTCTCCTCGACGTCGCAAAAGGAAATCGCTTTACCGCTTGCTCCAGCTCTTCCGGTACGTCCGATTCGGTGAACATAGGTTTCCGGTTCATTCGGCAGGTCATAGTTGACAACCAGCTTCAGGGCGTCGATGTCGATTCCCCGGGCAGCAATATCTGTGGCGACTAACACGCGTATTTTCCCGCTTTTGAACTGGGAGAGTGCGTTGAGACGGGCTTGCTGTGACTTATTGCCATGAATGGATAGGGCAGCAATCCCTTTTTGCGTAAGTTTCCTGGCGATCTTGTCCGCTCCGTACTTGGTTCTTGAGAAAACCAGCACATTGTCGACGCCTTCGTTTTCGATCACATGCGCCAGCAACAGGATTTTCTCTGATTTATGCACCGGATACACTTCCTGGCTGATGGTTTCCGCAGTAGAGGATACAGGCGATATATTGATTCTTTCGGGTTTATGCAGGATGCTTTGTGCGAAATTTTCAATTTGAACCGGCATGGTTGCAGAGAATAACAGGGTTTGACGCTTCGTGCGGAGCATAGCGACAATACGCTGCATATCCTTCATGAAGCCCATGTCCAGCATACGGTCCGCCTCGTCCAGGACGAGGTAGCGCACATGCTCAAGGGTAAGCGCCCGCTGTTGTACAAGATCCAGCAGCCTGCCGGGAGTAGCTACAACGATGGCCGGCTTGCGACGAAGTTCAGCGATCTGATTATTGATAGACACGCCTCCGTAAACGACAACGTGCTTTACTTTAGTAAAAGCAGCATACACCTTGATGTTGTCGCCGATTTGCTGGGCCAGTTCACGTGTAGGTGCCAGAATCAACGCCTGTGGTGATTTGTCTCTGTCAGGCGCATGCTCAGACAGATGCTGCAGAATAGGCAGCGCAAAAGAAGCGGTTTTACCCGTTCCCGTCTGTGCGCAGGCCAGCAGATCGTTGCCCGCCAGAACGACGGGAATAGCCTGTTCCTGAATCGGAGTAGGCGTTTGGTAGCCACTTTGATCCAATGCGGTCAAAATGGGTTTTATTAATGTTAAATCGGAAAATTTCAATATCGTAATGAATATATTTAGGCCTTTCGCAGCCCAGGTGGCCTAAGGCATCGCAAAGGTCGACCTTTTTATCGGAATAGACAAATCACTGCTAAACAACGGACTAATAGACTGTTGTACGGTTACGCTTAGCATCGCGATACCGGAAAAAGGCCTTCTCAAGCTCAATAAGAATGAAGACCCCTATTCCAACCACTATCGGATAGAACCAAAATCGAAAGGGCATAGACGCCGTTCCGAAAATGCTGTGCATGAAAGGCACATAGCAAATGAGCAATTGTAGCGCGATCAGCGTAATTGCGACCACCCAGATTGCGCGGTTCGAAAAGAACTGCGCGTTGAAAGCCGGTCCGCGAACGCTGCGGTTATTAAATAAGTGGAAAAGCTGGCTCACCACAATGGTTTGCAGGGTGACCGTCCGCACCAGGTCTTCCGGAAGCCCACGCTCGTGCAGGTACACGTTTATCCAGAACGAGCTTCCGCCGATCAATAAAGAAACCAACAGAATTCTCCAGATAAAGTAACGGCTCAGCAGCGGGGTTTTGGGTGATCTGGGTGGCTTTTGCATCGCCTGGGGTTCGAGGTCTTCAAATGCCAGGGCGAACGATACGGTAACGGATGTCACCATATTAACCCAGAAGATCTGTATTGGAGTTAGCGGGATAAGTGTTCCGAATAGTATACTGGCGATGATCAGAAAAGACTCTGCGCCATTCGTAGGCAGAACGAATAGAATGGTTTTCTTTAAGTTATCGTATACTCTTCGTCCTTCCTCCACCGCCTTTTCAATGCTGTAGAAATTATCGTCGGCCAGAACGATTTCAGATGCATCCTTAGTGACTTCCGTACCCTTGATGCCCATCGCAATACCTACGTTTGCCTGTTTCAGTGCCGGCGCATCGTTCACCCCATCGCCTGTCATCGCACAGATGATTCCCTTACGCTGAAGCGCATTAACCAAGCGTAATTTATGCTCAGGGCTTGTTCTGGCAAAAATATTATAGTGAAGTGCGGCATCCGTCAGCTCTTCATCATTCATGGCTTCAATATTCAGTCCCTGAAGCGCCTCTTCCTGCTCACTTATGCCCATCATCTTTCCGATGGCCATGGCGGTCTCCACATGATCACCGGTGATCATCTTAACCGTAATTCCTGCTTCTCTGCATAGACGGATAGCTTCAATCGCCTCTTCCCTCGGCGGATCAATGATGCCGACCAGACCGATAAAGACCAATCCGTCCCCGAGCTGTTCCTGGCTGATTTCGCTTAACGTCGAACTTACCGGTAAATAGGCAGCCGCTAATGTTCGTTGCCCCTTGCCGGCCAGCAGGCTTATTCGCCGTTCCCAGTAGGACTTGTCGAGCGGTGCCTCGCCATTACCTTCGCATTGGTAAGTTGCCATTTCAAGCAGCCTGTCTGGGGCACCTTTAACGTAGATCACCTTCGTATTATCGTTGAGCTCGACGAGCGTAGCCATGTATTTATAACGCGAATCGAATGGAATCGTAGCGATCCGGTTGAAGAGCGGCGGTGTACGTTGAGATTTATGAAATAAGGTGATGAGCGCACCTTCCGTTGGTTCCCCGCGGATCCCCCAGACCCCTTTTTCATCGGGCTCGACGCTGGTGTCGTTGCAAATATATCCGGTCAGCAGGAGTCTTTCCAGCGCCGCATCCGCGTTGATATCGATCGGCTGGGCGTGCTCGGTTAACGTACCTTCAGGTGCATAACCTGTTCCCGTCACTTCCACGCTACGGTTCCACAGTGCCACTTCCTGGACGGTCATTTCGTTTTTGGTTAAGGTCCCTGTTTTGTCGGAGCAGATAACCGAAACCGAACCCAGGGTTTCTACCGAAGGAAGATTTCGGATAATCGCATTGTTTCTGGCCATGTGCTGTACCCCTTTGGCGAGGATGATGGAAAGAATGGCGGGAAGGCCTTCCGGAATAGCAGCAACCGCTAAACCGATGACCGAGAGGAGCAGTTCTCTTGCATCGTAATCGCGGAAGAAATAGCCGAAAAGATAAACAAACAGGGCCACAGCCAGGATGGTATAAGAGACCGTCCGCCCGAATTGTGCAGTTTGCTGCAGTAAGGGAGTCATGATGGGCTTGACATCCGCCAGCATCTGGTTGATCTTGCCTAACTCGGTATCTTTACCCACGGCTACGACAATTCCCGCACCGGTACCAGAACTGATCGTCGTACCGGAAAAAGCCATGTTGCTCCGGTTGCCCAACACCGTATCGCAGTCTAACACTTCGATATTCTTGTCGGAAGAAACAGATTCGCCGGTCAGAGCAGATTCTTCTACTTTGAGGTTGGAGACGCGCACCAGGCGCAGGTCGGCCGGCACCTTATCGCCCGGTCTGAGCAGGACCAGGTCACCGACAACCAGATCAGTCGCTGCCATATCCAATCTTCGTCCATCCCGCACTACTTTCGCTTTCAGTGATAAAAGATTCCGGATTCCTTCCAGCGCCCTGGCAGCTTTACCCTCCTGGTAAAATCCAATAGTGGCATTTATCACGGCAACCGCTACAATGACAATGGTGTCCAGTAAATGCCCTAAAATAAAGGTGATGACCGCCGAGAACAACAGGATGTATATCAGGATGTCATTGAAATGCTTCAGAAAGCGAATAATGACCGACTGGGGCTTTTTCTCCGGAAGAACATTCGGACCGAACTGATCAAGCCTATTTAGGGCGGCTTCTTCGGAAAGTCCCGAAGACGCATCTGTATTGATTAATTCAGATAAAAACATCGAAGTGACGCAAGAATTCAAAGACTGGCTTAGAAAAGAATTAGAAGCTTCCTTTGATCGGTTTAATGAGTTCCTCACCCGGGCGGAGGTTTTCCTGGCTGACGAAAACAGTGAACGAGGGGGCAACAATGACAAGCGTTGCACCATAGAACTGCGTCTGAAAGGGCTGAACCCTGAGGCAGTAACAGCCAATGCGGGAGACATCCAGCTGGCTATTAAGAACGCTACCGATAAGGCTCTGCAATTAATGCGTAACCGGACCGAAAAGCTTCGCCGGGTATAATCTTAATTACTGGTTTAACCGGCTGTTTTGAAAGCTGGTTAAACCAGATTTTAGCGTAAATCTCCCAAACCTATAGCGGTCTTCCTTAATCTTCTTTCGGTGGAAACCCTGGGTTCGGTTTTGGTTATCTGCTTCGACAAAACAGAGACCTTTGGAATAGAGGTCTTCATTCTTATTGAGCTTGAGAAGTGCTTTTTCCGGTATCGCGATGCTAAGCGTAACCGAAAAGTCTATTAGTCCGTTGTTTAGCAGTGATTTGTCTATTCCGATAAAAAGGTCGACCTTTGCGATGCCTTCGGCGAGCTGGGCTGCGAAAGGCATAAATATATTCATTACGATATTGAA
>JBMDWN010000066.1:0-6466 GCA_048595275.1 Olivibacter sp.
CTGAGCACGATGGTCTCAGCCGTACGGACTTCCAAAAAATCACCGTCCTTTTTACAGGAAGACAGGAAGCCGAGCGTCAGCGCTGCTCCCGTTATGAATAAAGTAATGCGGTTCATAAAAAAGTTCTTCATCAGTAGCCACTATTTTGCGTTAAGTTTGGATTGGCAATCACATCGGAGGCCGGTAACGGAAAGATGGTCCGGTAGTCCGCTACGGAGGTACCCCCCGGGCTTCCCCCCTTGTAAGGCCAGAGGTAATCCGCACTGGTGTAACGACCGAAGCGGATCAGATCTGTCCTCCGATAGGCTTCCCAGTAAAACTCCCTCGCCCGCTCATTCAGGATGAAATCCAATGAAATGGAGGAAACGTTTCCGGAGCTGTTTCCATAGGCCCGCTCACGCAGACGGTTTACATAAGTTAGCGCTGTACCCATGTTTCCACCGGCTCCACCCCGAAGTACCGCTTCCGCATACATCAAATAAGCATCCGCCAGGCGAAACAAAGGAAAATCGACAGAACTTTGAGCGCCATCGTTAGAAGGCGCTACTGCTCCGCTTCTATCCACATTCCGAAACTTGGTGACCGCCAATCCCTGCGCAAAAACACTGACATCGTTGATGTTCCGGTCATTGCCAAAGAAAAAAGCCCGCCGATCAGTATTGCCCGAGATATCACTAAAGCGTGCCGGAAGGGACGCCCGGCTACGGTTTCCACCCCAGCCGCCATTTGGCACACCAAATGAAGTGGGGTCCATGGCACCGCTGATGGAAGAGTTGATCAGGAAGGTCGTACCCCCGAAATTCTGCGAACGGATGGCGTCGTAGTTGATGGAAAGAATAATCTCATCCCGTTGTAGATTATTATCTGCCAGAAACAACTCCCGATAATTGTTTTTCAGGCTGTAGCCCGAATTGATCACGCGTTCGGAAAAGGTGACCGCATCATCATAGCGTCCATTGCCCTGACCAAGGTAAACCTCAGCGTTCAGATACAACCGTGCGAGCAAGATCCAGGCCGCTACACGATCAGCGCGTCCATGTTCGGTCTGAAGCGGCTCGGCCAATTCGTTTTCAATCGCCAGCAATTCCGATTCCACATACGCAAACAACGCTTCCCGATTGGTTTGTTGAGGAGGAATATTACTGATCGGGTTTTCCTCGGTGATGAACGGCGGATTGCCGAACAGGTCCATCAACACCCAATACTGGTAGGCCCGCAAGAAACGTGCTTCAGCACGAAACACCCGGACCTGATCAGCATCCGACCCCGTAATGCCCCGCTGGTTCAGCAGATCATCGGTGCTTTCCCTCAGAAACTCATTTGCGACCGTGATCTGGTAAAGCGAACGGGTATACAAACCACGCAGCATCACATTGTTCGCATTCCAGGTCATAAAGTTCAGTTCAGAAACGCCGGGATCGCCCACCCAGGCGCAAATCCCTTCATCGGTTGTCAGCTCCTGCGCATTCCAGTACAAGCGCAGGAAGTCCGAAGTACCGGCATCAATGCCCCCCAGATCACTGGAGCCTGATCCCTGTCCGCCGGTCAGCGCATAGCTGGCATAGACCTTGGCAAAAACCTGCCGGTAGCCCTCCAGGGAGTTGTAAGCCACGTCAGCCGTAATATCGTTCACCGGGACGAGGTCCAGGTCTTTATGGCAACCGCTGAACAACAAGCTGCTGACTAAGCAGGCGCCCATCCATTTTTTTATCATCGTATTCATTTCTCTTCGCATTAACATTAAAAGCCCAGATTCAGTCCCAATACAAAAGTCCGTGGCCTTGGATAAAAACGGTTATCGATACCGCTTTGAATTTCCGGATCCACGCCGTGATAGCGACTGATCACAAAAACATTCTGCACCGTCGCGGAAAGGGATAGATTCGCGCGGTTGTTCAGGATACTGCCCACATTGTAATTCAACGCCACGTTATCCATTCGCAGGAAAGACGCGTTATGCACGTAGTAATCGCTCATAAATTGAGGGTTGACGAAGCGGGTATTGAGCACGTCCACCGGCGCATTGTTGATGATGTTGTTCGGGTTCACCACATTGGTCCGCGTTGCGAAGTTCGAAGAAATGTTGTCATAGACATAATTACCCAGATTCGCCCGAAGTACCGTACTCAGCGACCATTCCCGGTAAGTCACCCCCGTTGAAAAACCAAACAGGAATTTCGGAAGCGGCGACTGATACAGGTACATATCGCCCGCCGGTGTAATTTGTCCGTCGCCGTTCCGGTCTTCGTAAACACCTTCCAACGGTTGGCCATTGTCCCCGTAGATCTGCTTGTACACCCGGAAGGAAAAGGGCGTATAGTTGGTCTGATGCACCTGAATGGTATTACCCGTGCTGCCTTCGATGTCGCCCACCTCGGTAAAATAGCTTGGATCATCCACAGCAGATAGGTTCGTTACGATGTTGCGATTATACGTCACGTTAAAATTCAGGTTCCAGGAGAAATTATCCCGCTGAATCGGAATCGCATTCAGGTTAAGCTCCACGCCGCTGTTTTCCATATTCCCCACATTCGTCAGCAGCAGGTTACTGAAATTCGTTCCGACCGGAATCGGAATAACGCTCAGCAGATCCCGGGTGTCTTTCTTGTAGACATCCACGCTACCGGACAGACGTCCGCCGTAAAAACCGAAATCCAAACCGGCATTGTAGGTCGTGGTGCTCTCCCAGCGAATATCCTGGTCATAAGCTAAGGGCGAAAAGGGGCGGTAGAAATTATCTCCAAACTGGTACTGCGACTCGTTTGAATTCAGGGCATAATTCGGAAGATAGGAGTAATTGGCAATGCCATCCTGCTGACCCGTCACCCCATAGCTTAACCGCAGATTCAAGGCAGACAGCTTCTTCGAGTCCTTCAGGAAAGACTCGTTTTTGATCCGCCAGGTAAAGCCAGCCGAGGGGAAAAAGCCCCATCGGTTATCCGGACTGAAACGGGAAGATCCGTCGGTCCGGATGGTACCGGAAAGGATGTACTTCTCATCGAAATTATAAATCGCCCGTCCGAAGTAAGAGATCAGCGTATTCTGCGGGATATCAAACGCAAATACCGGTGTAACCAATACCGACCCGTCTGCGCGGGTTGTCGGATAATTGTTGGTAAAGGTTTTGTTATCGTAGTAACCGTAACCCGCCGTCAGGTCCAGGTTACTTTTGATCGATTCGAAGTTGTTATTGTAGTTAAGGAAAAACTCACCCACATAATTCCGGATATCGTTCAGGTAACGCGTTGCCTGGCCTTGCGTGGTGAAATTCTGGGCGGCAAAGTCGGGTACGAAGGTATCGCCCTGACCGCGCGACACGTCATAACCCAGATTCAGATTCGCCCTCAATTCAGGTAAAAAATGAAAGGAATAATCCAGCTGAAGGTTACCGAAACTCCGGGCAACCCGGGCATTATCCTCTTTCAGGTCGACTAACCCAACCGGGTTTCGCGGAGCAAGTGGATTCGGGTTTTCTCCCTGCATCCATTCAAAGTAATTTCCGAAAGGGCTTTCCGCGCGGACCGGCTTCGTCGGATCAAACTGAAGCGATGAGAAAATCGCATCCTGATTGCCGTAAAACGAAGTCTGATAAGATCCTTTCAGATTCAGATCAACCTTCAGGTGGTTATCGAAGAACTTAGGATTCAGGGTGATGGCTGCTGACGTCCGGTCCATGACATCTCTTTTGAGAATCCCTTGCTGGCTAAGATAGCCCACCGCAATCCGGTAAGGCAGAAACTTGTAAGCGCCACTCATGCTGACGTTATTATCCGTCATATAAGCCGGGCGGAAAATCTCCTTCTGCCAGTTGGTTTGCTCATCGCCTAATAAGCCCAGGGAAAGATTATTTCCGGCGGTATCCCTTCTGCCATATTCACCTATAAAGTCCCGCAATTGGGCAGGCGACATCACATCAACCATACGGTCAATCGTCGCCAGGGAATGCTGCGTATTAAAATTGAACACCGGCTTTCCGCTCGCGCCTTTCTTCGTGGTGATGAGAATGACCCCGTTTGACGCTCGTGAACCGTAAATAGCGGTTGCGTTAGCATCCTTCAATACCGTAAAGGTTTCAATGTCGTTCGGGTTGATCAGGCTCAGCGGGTCTGGTGCACCTGAAATATCCGTGTTGGACAAAGGAATCCCGTCGATGACGATCAAAGGATCATTGCTGGCGTTCAGCGAAGCGCCGGCCCGTATACGAATCGTACTCCCCGATCCAGGACGTCCTCCGCTGGAAGTGATTTGAACACCCGCCGCTTTCCCGACGATCAGCTGATCGGGCGAGGTGATCACTCCTTTCTGGAAATCCTTGGAACTGACGGTGGTAACGGATCCCGTCAACTCCCCTTTTTTCTGGCTTCCATAACCGATGACGACAACCTCGTCAAGCCCCTCAGAGGCCGGTTTCAGCTGGAAATCTACGGTTAAGGAATTCCCCTCCAGGAGAACCGGCTTCTCCAAGGCTTCATAGCCGATATAAGAAGCCACCAAGGTAAAACTTCCCGAACCCAGGTCTCCGATCCGGTAATTTCCTTCTTCATCCACCCCTGCCGTCCGGGTCGTTCCGCGAATAGAAACCGTGGCCCCGGGTAAGGGTTGATTAGCCTCGTCAACCACTCTGCCGCTGATGGTACGCGACGTTTGAGCCAGGACCGGAAAAGTCAGGGCCGATAAAAAACAGGCTAATACAAGCCAGCGTTTCAGGTAAAAAATTCTCATGTGTTTGATCATTTTGGTTAGCGTAATAAGCGCTTCCTTAATTGTTTGTCAGCGTTTCCGAAAACGTTCCCGAACGATTAGGTTCTTTTATTGGGAACGTTCCCGGAATGTTCAAAAATAGATGCAAAATTTCGAAAATGCAAAGCGTAAAATCAAAAGAATGTCGGTTTTAAGTGTGTCTAAGTTACACTATAAAACCAAATAAAACACTGTTATACAGAAGATTGAAAAGAAGTTGATTGTTCAAAAATTAATTTCGACGGTAGTATAATTTGTGCAACAGATTTAGCCTCTTCCCCGGCAGCTAGGCGCTCGAACAACAGCGATGCAGCTTCTTTCCCCATTTCCCGTGCCGGTTGTTGGACGGTACTGAGCGCCGGATTGAGCATGTCGGCATATTCCATGCAGGAGAAACAGATTAGCTTCACGTCTTCGGGTATGCGCAACCTGCGTTCCCGACAAATCCGCATAAAGGGAAGGGCGAGCCGTTCAACCGAAGCAAAAGCCCCATCCGGCCGAACCTCATCCATCCGCTGTTTCAACGTATCATAAATTTGCCGTTTATCGTTGCTGCATTCCATAATCCAGCTGTCATGACCTTGAATGCCGGCATCCCGGAGCGCGTCCAGGTAGCCCTGCATCCGTATCTTCCCAATCGAAATGGATTTTTTCACCACCAGGTACGCTGGCTTTCGGCAACCACGCTGAATCAGGTGCTGGGTAGCCTGATAACTGCTCTCGTAATCATTCGCCGTCACAACCGGTGCAAAAACATCCTCGTAATACCGATCGAAAAAAACCAGCGGTATGCCGTGTGACCGGAGCAGGTCCAGATGATCGTGACGGCTGTCCTCTCCCGAAGCAGACATAATGACCCCTTCTACCCGGCCGTTGCACAAATCGCGCACATACTGCGCCTCGAGCCGACTGTCGTCTTCCGTAATGTAAATCAGGGTATGATAGCCATTTGCCCGTGCCTGCTGTTCAATACCTTTTATAGCCTGGGTAAAAAAATTATTTCCGAATTCGGGAATAATGATGGCGATGGTCTTGCTGCGGGATTCCCGCAGGTTGCTCGCGTATATGTTAGGTGAATACCCAAGCTCCCCCGCCAGCTTCAGAATCCGCTCCTTGGTAGCCGGATTAATATCGCTGTTCCCCTTAAAGGCCCGCGATACGGTCGAAGTCGAGACACCGAGCGTTGCCGCTAAAATTTTAATGTTTATCTGGCTCATAATAATTAGTCCACCCAGCCGCTAAAATTAGTCAAAGGATTTCATCATGCAAACCTTTTATTCAGAGTAAATGTTATTAACCTTCGATAACAAATTAAAGGCATATGAACAAGTTAGAGAAGTTTGAATTGATGGAAAAAATTGCCCGGGAACTGGAAGACTTGAAAAACAGTCAGCAGGCCGTCTTAGAGAAAATTGGCAAAATCGAGGTGGATAACATCGAATTAGACGATAAAAACCTCGAAAAAATTCTTCCGGATATCCACCAGCGGACAGCCGACAACCACGATGCAATCTCCTCCCTGCTGGACGATTTTTCTGAAAAGGCCGGCGCTTTTGAAACAGAAAACAACATTGCTCAACTGAGAGAACAACGCGACGCACAGCTTTAAGAATTTAGCTTTTTAAAGACTTTCGTACCCGTTTATTGAAACAAAAAGCTACTGCTTTCCGCAGTAGCTTTTTGTTTTAATAAACGGGTACGAAAGTCTTTAAAAAGGCTAAATTCT
>JBMDWN010000067.1:0-3254 GCA_048595275.1 Olivibacter sp.
GGAATTCTTCAATTCGGCCCGGAAAGCTTCGTAATGCTGCCTTAACTCGTTTTGAAAGGGTATACTGATCAAACCCGTCTTTGTGTAGCCAACCGGTCGGTTTTTAGCGTGTTGAATCTGCTGATAGACCACTATAGTGCCGATCATAAGTATTATGGAAACCGTGAATTGCAGCGTCACCAGTACTTTACGCGGTACCGACGCAAATCGACCCACTTTGAAGCCCCCCTGCAAGACCTTCAACGGCTTAAAGGCCGATAAGTAAAATGCCGGATAAACACCGGCCAATAATCCGGTGATAAAGATAAACGCCAGGCAGGCACTCCAAAACACAGCATTGAACCAAGGTATGCTTATTTTCTTTCCGGCCACTTCATTAAAAAAGGGAAAAAACAATACAGCCAGTAACAAGGACAACAGAAAAGCGATGAGCACAGTCGTATACGACTCCGTAAAAAATCGACCAATGAGCTGCCAGCGATGAGAACCCACGGTTTTTCGGATGCCTACTTCCTTTGCCCGCTTCTCGCTCCTGGCCGTAGCGAGATTCGTAAAGTTGATGCAAGCCAGTAACAATACAAAACTCCCGATAAGACTAAACATTTTCACATATCGGATGCTGCCCCCCGTATTAATGCCGTTCCGAAATTCACTGTAAAGGTTCCAGTTCTTCATGGGATGCAGAAAAACCGCCCACCGGGCATTTAAATCCTCCCCCTCAAGATGATCCATCTTCAGGTTTCTGATCTTCGAAGAAATGTCCTCCATATTCCCATTTTCAACGATCTGCACAAAGGTCTGCGAAAAGTTATTGCTCCAGGGGTGTCTCAATCGTTCAGCCCAGGGATTTTGGATAAGCCATAAAGACCAGGGCAACATCACCTTCAGGTTGGCAAAGGAACTATTGGCGGGCAAGTCTTTATAAACGCCCGTCACTTTTACCTCCTGACTACGGTCCAACGTTAACGTTTTCCCCATAGGCTCCTCCTGACCAAACAATGCCGCTGCGGCAGATTCTGATAAGATGATGGAATGCGGATCGTGGAGTGCAGCGCGGGTACCTTTGAGCATCCGCAAACTGAGCATTTCCGGAGCGTCCGGTTCAAAATAATTTCCTTTGAAGCTCATGCGTTTGTCCAGGAACGACAGTAGAGGGTCACACTGCCATGATGCCTGCACCACATACTTAAAATCGCCTCCGTATTTCGCCCTGAGTTCCGGCCCCATCAAGGCCGGATTAGCGTCCTGACTTTCAATTTTACCATTAAAATTGCTGTGTTGCATGACTTGTGCGATACGATCATCATTTTGATGATAAGTATTGAATGTCAGCTCATCGTATACCCATAGGCCGATCAGCATGACCACAGCCATACCCACCGCCAGTCCGGAAATATTCAAAGCGCTGTAACCCTTGCTTCTAAGCAGGTTGCGCCAGGTGGCTTTAAGGTAGTTTCTGATCATAATAATTTGGTCGTGAATCTAAATCAACTTATCTAAATCATGAACGATGCCACCTGCATAAGATATTGATATACTTGTAGATACAAAAATAACTAACATTCAACGTGTACGGTATTGAACACCTTATGTTCGTATCCGGAACACCGTCTGCGACATCGCTTTTATTTTTTCGTAAGTTTGTTTATATCAAGAATATGAACCTATGATAAATAATCTGATATCCAACGAGAACGTTATAAAAGCCGAAAACCAGCTCTTTTCAGCTCAGAGGTCGGGCAATGTCGATGTGCTTGACCAACTGTTGCATGATGACCTCGTAGCAATGGCACCAACGGGGCAACTATTAACGAAAGAAATGGATCTGGATTCCTATAGAACAAAATCTGTTGTCATCGATGACGCCTCTATAGAAATTGATTCCATCCATATACTGGACGATGTTGCCTTGTCTGTGGTTACGATGACCGCCAAGGGGAAGTCTATGGGAGAACCTATAGAGGGCAAATTCCGTTATTTCCGCGTATGGAAACGTATTGATGGTATCCTAAAAGTAGTCGGAGCCAGTTTTATCCAATTGCCTTGAGCGAAGTGGAAAAACTCTCTTGATCTACAAACAGCTTCGCATTAGGATGCGTACGCAGAATTGAAGCCGGGCAATCCGTAGATATTGGACCATAAAGCGTGTCCCGAATCGCTTTTGATTTTTGTTTTCCCGGAACCACACAGTATACGTAATCAGCTGACATAAGAGCCGGAACCGTGAGCGTCAACGCGTATAAAGGCACCCTGTCAAGGGTATCAAAACACGCATCGTTGACCTGTTGTTGCCGGCAGGCAGCATCCAGCTTTACCATCTTCACCAGTTCAGAATCATTAAAGTCCGCAACAGGAGGGTCATTGAATGCAATATGCCCATTTTCACCTATGCCCATGCAAACCATATCCGGTGGATACGCCTTGAGCAGCCCCTCATAAACAGCACTTGCTTCTTCCGGGGTTTTATCTCCCGCGGATAAATAATTCACCTGTTTAAAAGGAAGTCTCTCAAAAAGGTGACGATCCAGAAAATTGCCGAAGCGCTGGGGAGCATCTCGCGGCAGACCGATATACTCATCCATATGAAAAGCATTTACCCGTTCCCAGGCAATCCCGCTGGATGCCCGCAGGGAATCCAGCAATTCCAGCTGAGAAGGCGCCGCAGCGAAAATCACATTCACCTCTTCTTTTGTATCCAATAACTCCCCTAGCCTCGCAATCACCGCTTCGCCAGCAGCAAATCCCATTTCTTCCCTGGTATCGAAAACCAATACCTCCAGTTCATCTATTTTCATTTTTCTTGTTTCCATACCTCAAACCTTCCTGTTAAGTTCAAAACCATCTGCTTCGTAAACAATGCGCCCGCTCACGATGGTCGATTTAACCCGGATATCATCATCGAACAGCACTAAATCAGCTGCTTTACCCACCGCTATAGATCCCAGATTCTGCTCAACGCCCATAATACGCGCCGGTGTTGAAGTCATCATCCGCACCGCATCTACCAAAGGTACATCCGCCAGGCGGATCATATTGCGGACCAGGCGATCGCAGGTCGCCACGCTAGACGCAAAGCTCGAACGATCCGGCAGTTTGGCCACTCCATCTTCAACCAGCACCGGCATACCATTTTCTTTACTTCCCAGAATACTCGTCCCCTCCGGCATGGCCGCTCCGCGCATGGCGTCTGTAATCAACGCCGTACGATCCGGACCTTTAATTTTTACAATCAATTTCAGGAGTTCTGGCGGCAA
>JBMDWN010000068.1:0-9141 GCA_048595275.1 Olivibacter sp.
CGCCTCTGGGAACGATGAGATCCAGCTTCTGATCCGGATTTTGTAAGAAAGCCTGTGTCTCCTCCCGGTTTAGCTGCAGCAGCTGAATCCAGTCGTCGGAAAGGTTATTTTCCGTAAGAGCTTTGTGCCAGCACCGCAAAAGAATCCGATTCGTATGAATGGCTTCTTTGCCGCCTTTCAGCAAAATGCGGCTCCCGGCCTTAAAGGCCAGCACGGCAGCTTCGATGGTGACATCCGGACGCGATTCATAAATAATCAAAATCGTTCCGAAAGGCGCCGTCCGATTACTAATTTCCAGACCGTTATCTAATTTCAAAGAAGACCGCTGGCGGCCCACCGGATCATCCTGTGCACGTACTTCCTCAACAGCCTGTATCATCCCATCCACCTTCTTCGCATCCACCACCAGGCGGTCATAAAGAGCCTGATCACCTTTTCCGAAATTTTCAAGATCGGTTCGATTGGCTGCTATGATGGTTTCCTGCTCTTCTTTTAATAAGCGGGCCATTGAATCAAGTACCTGATTTTTCTGTTCGCTTGTTAATCGTTGCATATCTTATCTATCTTTTGTTAAACCGTAAATCGGGTTCCCACTTCTTCGCCACGAACAATGTCCAGGATGACGTTGTCACGCTTACCATTTGCAATATAAGTAGGAATATTCAAGGCCGCGGTTTTTTTCGCGATTCGAAGCTTCGATTTCATTCCGCCGCGTCCTTCCGCTTCTCCTTTCGTGCATTCCTGCACAAATTGCTCTACATATTCGTTCACATTAACCTGCTGGATCAATTCCGTATTTTCATCTGCCGGATGTCCGTTGTACAACCCATCCGTATCAGTCAGCAGAATGAGCATATCCGCATTGGTCAGTTCGGCAACCAGACTAGCCAGTTCATCGTTATCCGTAAAAGTCGACATCGACAGCGATACCGCGTCATCCTCATTCGCAATTGGAATAACACCTTCCCCCAACAGACCTTCATAGCAATTGATCATATTTGCCCGGTGTTTTCCCGGATCAAAATCCCGCTTAGTAGCCAACACCTGGGCACAGCGCATGCCGTGCGACTGGAAGGCGGTGTAATAATGCCTCATCAGCCTTGGCTGGCCGATAGCCGAGAGAACCTGCCTGCGGGTAATCTTATCCTGCGCTTTCAGTTTATTTCCCATCACCTCTTTCCCGGCGATGACGGAGCCGGAAGAGACCAGCACTGACAAAACATCCTCCTCATAGAGCTGTGCAATCTGAGCCACCAGCTTGTTGAGGATGGTTCCGACAATCCGTTTATCTTTATTCGTCAGGACATTCGTCCCAACCTTAATAACAATTCTTTTTGGTTTAGTATTGCTTTCAGCCATTATTCATCTCCTTTCCAAGTTCTACCGCCCGGTTAAAAGCAGCATAGGCCGCATCCTTGATCTGTTCTTTCACATTGTTATCGTCCATCGAATCCAACGCGGCACGGGTTGTGCCTCCTTTGGAAGCGACACGATCCATCCATTCTTCCGGGTTCAGGTCCGATTTCCGGAAAAGCTCTACAGCTCCTGCAAAAGTCTGCTGAACCAGCAGACGGGACTCCTTATCGTCAAATCCCATACTTTTTGCAGCCTCCATCATTGATTGCATAAAATAGAATACATAAGCCGGTCCGCTTCCCGATATACCTGTAGACGCATCAATTTCTTTTTCCGTATCCATATGAATGGAACGCCCAGTCGTATCCAGTAACTTCTCCACGGTTGCCAATTCTACTTTGGAAACTTCCGCTGAGGCCGTAAAGGACGTCATCCCCAACCCCAACTGGGCTGGCAGATTAGGCATAGCCCGAACCACCTTTGTTACCTGAAGACCTTTTTGAATGACGTCAATGGTTACCCCGGCCATGATGGAAACAAAGATTTGTCCGGCGTTCACCATCGAACGCATTGTTTCCATCAGCTCCTTTATCTGCTGCGGTTTCACCGCCAGCAATATGATGTCTGCTGAAGGCAAACATGAGTCAAGTTCGCTACAGGCAGTTAATAGCGTGTGACTTTTCAATGCGTTGACCCGGTCCTCAGACTGATCGACTACCGTCAGATCTTCCTTCGACAAAAATTTTGATTTTCCGATGGCTTCCGCGTAAGTGAGCCCCATATTCCCCCCACCAATTACTAATAATTTCATTCTTTCCTTCTTTTAGGAATGTACAACTTAATTAATCTGACTAATTAGAAACAAAGTCCATGCAAAAAGCGGCAGATTGGCGGGTAAAGGTCTACAGTAGGAAGTAACGACTGCGAAGAATGACGATTTGTCGTGTTAAACCCACACTATCTCTCTCCTTTCCCGGCTTTGCAGTACACCTGACGATGTGGCGAAAACAAAATGAAATTTGTCAGTTCAGCGCATTTTATCTATGTTTGATAGCTTATGGGGAATTATACTCGCTTTCAAAGCGAATTTAAAGTGCGGCCGGATGATATAGACATGTTTCAACACGTACGTAACAGCAAGTATTTCGATTACGTTTTAGCTGCCCGATACGAACAAATGGAACTATATTATGAGATGGACATGCAGGAGTTTATGGAGAAGGGATTCGGATGGGTGGTCCGCACAGCTCATTTAGATTATAAACGACCCTTAAAGTTAGGTGATGTTTTTCTCGTCGAAACAGGCGTAGACGAGATGAAAGACCGCGGTTGCGTGGTATCGTTCACGATACGGCTCCGCGATTCCGGCAAGATCGCTTGCGACGGGTGGTTTGATTATGTACTGATTGATCTGAAGTCCGGAAAATCTGCACTGGTCACCGAAGAAATGGTTTCTAAATATTCGATATAAGCTTCGCTGAAAAGCCTGCTAACAAACTTGGCCTGACCCGATATTCCCGGATCAGGCTCCATTTTTTCAGGCATTTAACGCTTCCTCGAGCAACATCGTATAAAAATCCCCTTCCTTTAAATTGGCTGCCCGTATCTGCTGAGGAACAAAGCTTTGCGCCGTTTGCCCCGGCACGGTATTGATTTCAATGAAGAAAAAGCGATCGCTTTCCGCTTCCAGAAAATAGTCCACCCGCACCAGACCGCGACAATTGAGCCGAATGTAAACAGCTTTAACCAGCTCTTCCACCAGCTCTTGTTGCGCGGTGCTTAGGGCAGCCGGCGTAATCTCTTCCGTTAAGCCTGGCGTATACTTTGCTTCAAAGTCAAAAAAAGGCCGGCTTGTCTTCACTTCGGTAGACGGCAGAACCTTAACTACACCCTTTTCCTGATATACCCCAACAGAAAACTCCCTGCCGCTAACAAATTCCTCGACCAGCACCTGTTTCCCCGCATTCTGAGTATGGAAAGCCTTCTCCGTAGCCACAACCAACTCAGCAAGTTTATCGACTTTAGACATGCCTATACTGCTTCCGCCTCCATTGGGCTTTACAAATACCGGGAAACGCAAACTGGCTTCCACCAGCGATGCAGCCTTCCGTCGGTTGTCTTCGTTCAGGTAGACAGAAGCGGCCAGGTGAAGCTGAGGGTGAAGCCCCTGCAGGATTGCCTTGGTATAAGCTTTATTCATGGTCAGTGCGGACGTAAGTGCGTCGCAACCGGTATAGCGCAAACCGATCATATCAAAATAGCCCTGAATTTTCCCGTCCTCACCGGGAGAGCCGTGTAACATAATGAAAGCCATATCGAAATACACGGTACGATCACCGACCTCAAGGGAAAAATCCTTTTTTTCGACTTCGTATCGCTGTCCGTACCGACTGATGTAATACCAGGACGTGTCCGTAATTACAATCTGGTAAACTTCATAACGTGTACGGTCAATATGTCCATGTACAAATGCGGCACTTTTTAGCGAAACTTCCGCCTCGCCTGTATAACCCCCGGTAATTAATGCTATTTTTGCGTTCATAGATGCAAATTAAATAAATGAGCAAGTTATTTCAATACCTTCGAACGCAGACTTTTCGGAAAAATCTGATTATATCGATTGTATCTGTCGCGGCTTTTTTGCTTTTGATATTCTACAGCCTTAGATTTTATACCCGCCACGGCGAGCGTGTGGAGGTCCCCTCTTTAAAAGGGATGAACATCGAAGAAGCCATAAGCACCATTGAGCGGGGTGGCTTTCGTTACCAGCTTGATTCCATCTATGTGTCGGACAAAGAGCCTGGCATGGTGATTGAGCAGGATCCGGATGCCGGTACGAAGGTCAAAGAGAACAGGACCTTGTATTTGACCATCATCACACAAAACGCTCCCGAAGTGGCTTTCCCGGATCTGCGGGAAATGGCCTTTCTGGAAGCTCTTTCCACCTTAAATAATTACGGCCTGAAGCTCGGAGATACCATCTATATTCCGGATATCGCCAGAGACCGCGTATTGGATGTAAAGTATGGCGGGCAGCAGCTCAATGTCGGGCAAAACATCCCGAAAGGATCGAAGATTGACCTGGTGCTGGGCAACGGGCTTGGCGCCAGCGAAGTGCTCGTACCTGATCTGATCGGCTATACCATGGACGAGGCTCTGTTTTCCATTAAAGGTGCCTCCCTTACCCTGGGTACGGTGCGTTACATGGGCCCGGTATCCGACAGTACCTCCGCCCGTGTTGTCACCCAAAGCCCCCAGCCGGATAGTCTGGCGAAGGTCAGTATCGGTACACCGATCAACCTCGCCCTGAGCAACTAAAGCCGGTCAGCTAAAGAACGATATGCAAGAGAAAAAAAAGAACGCTAAAAAGGCACGGATTATCGGGTTACTCATCCTGGCCATACTGCTTGCCGGGGGCGTTGTTGCCTACCGGATCTACCAGCGCTTTATGGGGCCCAGTGTTACCGATGCCGAGCCCTACCTTTTTGTTCACACGGGCTCTACCATGGCAGACCTCCTGGAGAACCTTGAGCGCAACGGCCTGGTCAAAGACACGGCAAGCTTTCGCTGGGTGGCCGGAAAAATGGACTTCGAAAGCATCAAGCCCGGAAAATACAGCCTGGAAGCCGGCATGAGCAACCGGGAACTGGTACGGAAGCTTCGCTCCGGAGATCAGGAAGCGGTTAAACTCCGTTTCGAAAACATCCGGCTAAGGGAACAATTTGCCGGGTTTGTCTCTACCCAGCTGGAACCAGATTCTCTTGCGGTCATGCAATATCTGGCGAATCCGGATACCGCTTCAAAATACGGGTTTTCGACCGATAACTTCTTTTGTATGTTTATCCCGAATACTTATGAGCTATACTGGAATGTGAGAACGCATCAGTTTTTCGGACGCATGCACGATGAATACAACCGCTTCTGGACCGATGAGCGAAAACAAAAGGCAGAGGCGATTAACCTCAGCCCCATACAAGTCAGCATCCTGGCTTCCATCGTAAAAGGAGAAGCCCTGCATACCGATGAAATGCCTAAAATAGCCGGTCTCTACCTGAACCGCCTTAAAAAAGGCATCCTGCTTCAGGCCGATCCTACAGTCATTTACGCGAATAACGATTTCACCATTCGTCGCGTGCTGAACAGGCATCTCCGAACGGATTCACCTTACAATACCTATATCTACAGGGGGTTGCCCCCCGGACCAATTATGATGCCCAGTATTGCGGCCATTGATGCGGTATTGAACTTCCAGCAGCACAACTACATCTACATGTGTGCAAAGGACGACTTCTCCGGCTATCATAATTTTGCTACGACCATGTCCGAGCACCTGGTCAACGCACGAAAATTCCAACAGGCACTGGACCGGAGAAACATTAAAAAATGATCGAATACAGCACCTCAATCCGGGTCCGATACGCCGAAACGGACCAGATGAGTTACGTTTATTACGGAAATTACGCAACCTATTACGAAGTAGCCAGAGTGGAACTGCTGCGCCATCTCGGTACGTCCTACAGGAAAATGGAAGAGGACGGCGTTATGCTTCCCGTGCTGGAATTAAAAAGTCGCTTCCTCAAACCCGTACGCTATGATGAACTAATAACCATTAAAGTCATCATTCGGGAATTGCCGCGAGTTCGTATTCGTTTCGAGTATGAATTGCTAAACGAAAACAATGAACTGGTCAACCAGGGAGAAACCACCCTGGTATTTATTGACCGGAAGCGAAATAAACCCTGCGCTGCACCGTTAGAGTTTATAAACCGACTGAAAACTTTTTTCTAGCAGTTCCTAAATGAGTTGGCTTCACGAGCAATTACTACGATTCAGACCTTATCATCTATTTATTGAGTGGACGAAGATCATCGTGTTGCCTGGTTTCGGGAGCTTACCCTTATATACCGTTTCGCTCTTCTTCTTCCAGGAAATTGCTCGTGAATCGCTCTTGAATAAAGCATCTTCACTGGCTTATTCTTTCATGCTGGCCATTTTTCCCGGGATCATCTTTCTTTTCACCTTAATTCCCTACATACCCATCGCCGATTTCCAGGAACAATTGCTTGATTTTATGAAGCTGATCCTTCCGGATTCCGCTTATCAGACCATTGAGTCGACCTTGCTGGACATCGTCAACAATCAAAACAGCGGATTGCTATCCATCGGTTTTGTAATGGCCATGATCTTTGCTACCAACGGTATTCATAGCCTTATGGTCGCGTTCAATAAGTCTTCACTTGTTGTCGAAAGCCGTAGTTTTCTGAAGCAGCGCCTGATAGCACTTGGCCTTTCTATTATGATCATCCTGGCGCTAACCGTCGGAATGGGCATCGTAACCGCTGCGGGATTCATCATCAGCCATATCCGCCAGAACCTTGAAATCAATAACCAGTTCTGGGCTTCGCTGATCGGTTTGACCCGATGGCTTATTTTGATGGGCATCTATTTCTTCACCCTCAGCATTTTATATAAGTTCGGGCCTGCGCAGTCCAAAAAGTGGAGTTTTTTCAGTCCCGGTGCCACGCTGGCCACCATACTGGCCGCCTTAACCTTTTGGGGCTTCGCCGCCTACATTAACAATTTCAACACCTACAATAAGCTATATGGCTCAATCGGAACACTGATCGTAATCATGATCTGGTTATACCTGAATTCGCTGATTCTATTGATCGGTTTTGAATTGAATGCCAGCATTCAGCTTTCCAAGCAAAGCATCAAGATCGTCAAGCCCCGTTTCAATTCTTTCCGTTCCAATGAAGTAAAAAAGGAGCGTATTGAACGCAAGGCCTGACCTTCCGATTTACAGCAAAGGTGACAGCAGGCGCGCCAGCCTTTCCATAAAATTGTTAATAAAAGAACGCTTACCCCATCGTTCAGCGTCAATAAGCTCAGAAGATTCCAGGTCAAATAAGAAAGCCTCCGCTAGCTCCTCACTGGTAGCAGCATCGTAAACATGCGCATTTACTTCGAAGTTAAGTTCAAAACTGCGCACATCCATGTTCGCCGTACCGATCACTGCCAGTTTACGATCGCATACCAGTGTCTTGGAATGAATGAACCCTTTTTCGTAACAGTACACCTGAACGCCGGCCTGCAGCAATTCACGAAAATAAGAGCGGGTAGCGATATCCACGATCAGGGAGTCCGACTTCTTTGGAACCAGGAGTTTCACGGAAACGCCGCTCAGGGCCGTCAACACCAGCAGATCCATAAGAGAAGGGTCTGGTATAAAATAGGGTGTGGTAATCAGCACTTCCTCCTTCGCTGAAGAAATAACCTGCATCAACGCGTATAGAATAGAAGGGACTGCCGAATCCGGGCCACTCGTGGCAATCTGTACCACTTTATCCATCCCGGGTTGTATGCGGATACGCGGAAAGAACTGAAGATTAGGCTCCAGCTGCTGGTCTGCACAAAAGTTCCAGTCACTCATAAACGTACTCTGCAGCGTATAGCAGCCAAAACCAGTAATTTTAAGGTGCGTATCCCTCCAGTAAACCTGATCGTTGCCCGGACTGTTTATATAACGATCGGACACGTTAATCCCGCCGACGAATCCAATCTGCCCGTCTATGACGATAATTTTCCGGTGATTTCGGTAATTTAAGCGATTGGCGAAGAGCAAAAACTGTATTTTATAAAAGGGAAACGCTTCGATTCCGGCCTTTCTAAGCTCTTTCAGGAAAGAGCCCCGAATACCCCGGCTACCGAAGTCGTCATAGATCAATCGTATCTTGACCCCTTCAGCCGCTTTCTCCAGAAGGAGTTCCTTGATCCGCTCGCCGACTCTCCCCTCTTCAAAGATGTAGTATTCAATGTGAATCGTTTCCCGCGCAGCCTGTAAGCAGCGCTCCAGCTCTGGAAATTTCTCTTCCCCGTTATTGAGAATCCGGACTTCATTGAAAGCAGTTAGAGGACTCATAGACTCATTGAGTAACAGCCGGGCAACCCTTTCCTGTCCATCCAGGTCCTGACGCCTGACGTTGAGCACTTCCTGACTCGTGTCGTAAATAAACCTGCGGATGAGCGTTTCACGCGCCTGATCGGCAATGAGCTTCTTGTTATACATCCTCCGGGTACGGTAGTTGATACCAAAGGTGAAATAGAAAATCACGCCCAGAATCGGAAGGAAAATAATTAACAAGAGGTAAGCCAGCGTCTTACCCGTAGTTCTGGAATCATAAATAACCCGGACCGCTGTTGCTATAATGGCCAGCAGGTAAACAATCTCGCCAATCAGCAGCCAGTCCATGACTCGGTTTCTTTATGGATTTTGCTGCTGTTCCGCTTCCTTGCGTCGCTCTTTTTCCCGTTTCTTAAAAAAGCCCCTTAGCAGGAAATTATGTTGCAGCGCCTCCATATTTTCATCTAGCTTGGCCGTACTGGACTCCAGGTTGTCCATCGTCACCTTCATCTGCTCCGCCATTTCCGGATCGTTCAGTAAGGTACCCAACGCGTTGTCCGGTGTATTGAGTTTCTGTGTAGCCGCTTCCAGGTTCGTGGTCATAGCCGCGGCCGTCTGGGTGATGCCTTGAAATTCTGCCGCAGAACGACGAAAACTATTGAAAACGACGGTATCGGTCAACAATTCGTTCGCAAGCGAGCCTTCCGTATTCAGTTTATTGGTAAATTGGTTTAAAGCTCTCGAAACATTAGCTGTGTTGGAAGCCGTCTGGCTCAGGCTGGCCATAATAGACTTCACCTGTACCGCCATCATGGAATCCGTCAGCACGGCCCCGATGGTTCCTTCGCCGGCAGCCACCCGCTCACTTAGCTTTTTGATAT
>JBMDWN010000069.1:0-21952 GCA_048595275.1 Olivibacter sp.
GCTTCATTGACGAGTTGGACCCCAAATACCTGGCGTTAGACTTCCGCTCGCCTACTGCTGGCAGCGCTGAGAAAGCGGGCTTCTCATCGGAAAGAACAGCCTGGGGGCGTGACGGGGATGTGTTTACTAAGCCTAAACCGAAGCCGGCGCCGAAAACGACATCCATGCTTCCTAAAGCTCATCAGCCCAGCCCGGGTTTTGCCCCTTCAGACACTTCCAAATTACAAACAGGCATGGATGTTGAGCATGAACGTTTTGGATTCGGGAAAGTTGTCAACCTGGAAGGCAGTAAACCGAATATAAAAGCAACTATTTTCTTTAAAGAGTTAGGACAGAAACAATTATTGCTTAAGTTTGCAAAACTTAGGATTGTCGACGAAGGATAGAACCAATAAGCAGATTTACAATCCGGAAAAACAACAAAATGGAATTCGATTATAACAGTACCCGGGAGAAATTGATTCTCTCAGAATATGGACGGAATGTCCAGAACATGGTGGATTACATCTGTACCTTACCCACTAAAGAAGAACGCAACCGGCACGCGCAGGTCGTGATTGATTTGATGGGCTTCTTAAATCCCCATTTGCGCGATGTCTCCGACTTCAAGCATAAACTGTGGGATCATCTCCACATCATTTCCGATTTCAAAATTGATGTGGACTCTCCGTATCCTAAACCGGAGCCTGATGCCATTCATAAGAAACCGGAAACGTTGCAATATCCGCAACACCGTATCCGGTTTAAACATTACGGGCATATCATTGAAACAATGATTGAAAAGGCGAAAAGTAATCCGGATTCGGATCGCAAAGATGGGATGCTTCTTTCAATTGCCAATTTTATGAAGATGGCCTACGTTTCCTGGAACAAAGACTCGGTCCAGGATGAACATATCATTGAGGATCTGAAGGAATTATCCAATGGTGAACTTGTTCTGGATGGTTCTACTTCCCTGACCAAGGTGGAATTCAAGACTCCTCCTCCGGGAAACAGAACGAAAAGCGGCAATAATAGCCAGCCCCAAAGCCCTTCCAATAATAACGGCAGGAGCAAGCATAAAAACCAAAACAATAACAACAATAATAATTTCAAAAAACGCCCGGCTGGCAAACGTTATTAGTCAACCGGCACTTAGTCCATACACTCCCCATAGGAAGTCACGCTCCTATGGGGTTTTTAATTCGTACTTTTATGAAAGCTTTCGAAATTATCGGCGGCCAAAAACTTAAGGGTGAAATAACCCCTCAGGGAGCCAAAAACGAAGCCTTACAGGTGATTTCAGCCGTACTGCTGACTGAAGAAGCGGTGACCATCAGTAATATTCCGGATATAAAAGATGTCAATAAACTGATCGACCTGCTTTCCAGGATGGGTGTCCGGGTTCAGCGCCTGGCCGACGACGTCTACGAATTTCAGGCCAAGGACATTGACTTGGAGTATTTCTCTTCAAATGATTTCAGAAAACAAGGTGGAAGCCTGAGAGGTTCCATTATGATTGTCGGACCACTACTGGCCCGCTTTGGCAAAGCATCCATACCCAAACCGGGTGGAGACAAAATAGGAAGAAGAAGACTGGACACCCATTTCCTTGGCTTTGAAAAATTAGGTGCAAAATTTCACTATGACGCCAATAATCATTTCTTTCATGTAGACGCCAGCAACCTTAAGGGAACTTACATTCTGTTGGACGAGGCATCTGTAACCGGAACGGCAAATATTGTGATGGCCGCTGTGCTGGCAGAAGGCACAACCACGATCTACAATGCAGCTTGCGAACCTTACCTCCAGCAGTTATGTAAAATGCTGAACCTTATGGGGGCGTCCATTCAGGGCATTGGATCCAATTTATTAACCATTCATGGGGTACCCAGCCTTTCGGGAACGGAGCACAGAATGCTACCCGATATGATTGAAATCGGATCTTTCATTGGTCTTGCAGCAATGACCGGCTCAGAAATCACCATAAAAGACGTGCAGTTTGATGAGTTGGGAATTATACCAAGCGTTTTTGCGAAGCTGGGTATCAAACTGGAACGCAGAGGCGACGATATTTACATCCCGGAGCAAGACCATTACGAAATTGACACCTTTATCGATGGCTCGATACTTTCGGTTTCAGATGCTCCCTGGCCGGGTTTTACACCGGACTTGTTGAGCATTGTATTGGTGGTAGCAACGCAGGCAAAGGGGAATGTCCTCATTCATCAAAAAATGTTCGAAAGTCGCCTGTTTTTCGTCGACAAACTTATCGATATGGGTGCTCAGATCATTTTATGTGATCCTCATCGGGCGACTGTTATCGGCTTGAACAAAGCCTTTAAACTTCGCGGCATTGAGATGACTTCTCCTGATATACGGGCAGGCGTATCTTTGCTGATTGCCGCGCTTTCTGCACAAGGCAAGTCAACTATTTACAACGTTGAGCAAATTGAGCGGGGCTATCAACGGATCGACGAACGCTTGAATGCCTTAGGTGCCTCGATTAAAGCTATCGATAAAAGCCCTGCTGCCGTTGGCTGATTAAGCAAACAACTTGATCACTAAAGTGTTAAATAAATTATTTGTTTAACGGCAGATAAGCACATAAGAGCTATATTTGCAAAAACATGTTTAACCATTTATTTAAAAGAAATGAAAAAATCGACATTACTTTTCGCAGCAGCAGCTTTGATTCTGGCTTCCTGTGCCGGAAATCCGGAAGGAACACGTTCAGATGCCAGCGACGCAACTGAAGTAACCGCAGGAAGCGGAAACGAATTGACCGTGAATCCTTCGGAATCTGAAGTCCGGTGGGAAGGAACTAAGGTTACAGGCAGCCACCACGGTACGGTAAAGATCAGTGAAGGGAAACTGATGGTAGAGAACAACATGCTCACCGGTGGTGAATTTACCCTGGATCTCGCCTCTATCGAAAATCAGGACCTGGACGGCGAAATGAAAGGGAAACTGGAAGGACACTTGAAATCTGATGATTTCTTCGATGTTGATAATCATCCGGAAGCGACCTTTCAGATCACAAAAGTAGAGCCTAACGGTGATAAAAAGGTAAAAATTTCAGGCAACCTGACCATTCGTGGTGTAAGCAAAAACATTACGTTCGATGCTGACGTAAATGAAATGAGCGACTCCAAGTTCGATGGTAAAGCAGATTTCAATATTGCACGGGAAGACTGGGGTGTAAACTATAAAGGCCAGGCTGACGATCTAATCAGCAAAGAAATCAACTTTAAGATTCATTTGGTAGCTGGAAGTTAAACGCGTCGGAGTCAAAATAAGAAAGGCCTGCTTTTTTGCAGGCCTTTCTTATTTAAGCGGATATGGCATTTATGATGTCGTATTGGGTAATAATCTCCAGTTGCCCATCGTTGCTTTCGACCAGTACGGCGCTGTTATCTTTATTGATCTGTGCAGATAACTGATCAATAGAAGCGGAAGAAGCAACATATGGAAAAGACCTTGTCATGATCTGCTCCACATTTTGAGAACGAACACCAGGGTTTTCCAGAAGAGCATCCAAAATGTCAGATTCAGTGACCTTACCGATAACCTTTCCCTGCTGGCTAACGGGGATCTGTGATATGTTCAGCGTCTTCATTGAGTTAAAAGCCTGTAAAACCGTTTGCTCCGCATCTACCATCACCAATTCCTGCTTCCCCCGTCTTCTCAAAATTGTCTCTGCCGTAAGCTTTTCGTCCTCCAAAAAACCCCGCTCCCTCAACCAGTCTTCGTTGTACATCTTACCCATGTAGCGGGATCCATGGTCATGGAAGATCACCACAATAACATCATCTTCCATAAAATGGTCCTTTAATTGCATTAGCCCCGCAATAGCGGCGCCTGCGGAATTACCCGCGAATATGCCTTCCTTCCTGGCAATTTCTCTCGTCATTAATGCCGCATCCTTATCGCTGACTTTCTCAAAGGCGTCGATAACATTGAAGTCAACATTCTGAGGAAGAAAATCCTCCCCTATTCCCTCCGTGATGTAGGGATAAATTTCATTTTTATCAAAGATTCCCGTCTCTTTGTACTTCTTAAAAACGGAACCATAGGAATCAATTCCCCAAACCCGGATAGCCGGGTTTTGCTCTTTCAGGAAACGACCGGCACCGCTAATTGTCCCACCGGTTCCAACGCCTACCACTAAATGCGTGATCTTACCTTCCGTTTGCTTCCAGATTTCCGGTCCGGTTTGCTCATAATGCGCCTGCGAATTGGAAAGATTATCGTATTGATTAGCTTTCCAGGCATTTGGTGTTTCCCTTTCCAGGCGGCTGCTGACAGAATAATATGAACGGGGATCCTCAGGTTCTACGTTTGTGGGACAAACGATAACCTCTGCTCCGAAAGCCCTCAGCGCATCAATCTTCTCTTTCGACTGTTTATCCGTTGTCGTAAAGATGCATTTATAGCCTCTTATAACCGCCGCCATAGCTAAGCCCATTCCTGTGTTGCCGGACGTCCCTTCAATGATCGTACCCCCAGGCTTTAACAAGCCTGCCTGTTCAGCATCATCAATCATTTTGAGGGCCATTCTGTCTTTAATTGAGTTCCCGGGATTGGTTGTCTCAATTTTTGCCAAAACCGTTCCCGGTATATCTTTTGCAATGCGATTTAAGCGCACTAAAGGCGTATTGCCAATGGTTTCTAAAATAGAATTGTGCCACATAATGATTTAGAATTTCAGGTGTTTAACGGTCAGCCCGTTGTTGATCAGTTGTTTTAATGAATCGATTCCTATTCTCAGGTGTTGTTCTACATAATCGGCAGTGACTTTAGAATCGCTTTCGGAAGTTTTTACGCCTTCCGGAATCATTGGCTGATCGGATATAAGCAGAAGGGCACCAGTCGGAATCTTATTAGCAAACCCAACGGTAAAAATGGTAGCGGTCTCCATGTCTACCGCCATTGCTCTTAACGATTTTAAATACTTCTTAAAATTTTTATCGTGCTCCCAAACCCGTCGGTTGGTCGTGTAAACAGTACCCGTCCAGTAATCGGAGCCATGATCCCTAATGGTCGTGGAAATGGCCTTTTGCAGCGCAAAGGCGGGCAGTGCCGGCACTTCCGCAGGCAGATAATCTGTAGAGGTACCCTCCCCCCTGATAGCGGCTATCGGCAATACCAAATCGCCCAGGGAATTCTTTTTCTTTAGTCCGCCGGCCTTACCAAGAAACAATACTGCCGAAGGTTGGATAGCTGAAAGCAAATCCATCACCGTAGCGGCAACCGGACTACCCATACCAAAATTAATAATGGTAATTCCCTCGGCCGTTACGCTTTGCATGGGCTTATCTAACCCATAGATAGGCGCATTGTCATGCCACTCCGAGAACTGCTTCAGGTAGTTAGAAAAATTAGTTAACAAAATGTATTTCCCAAACTCTTCCAGCGGTCTGCCCGTATAGCGGGGCAGCCAGTTTTTAACAATTTCTTCTTTCGTTTTCAAACCGTCCCGGATCGGACTGTCGACTTCTTTTTTTGTTCTGGGCATAATACCTGTAAAACAAGCCGCAACCGGCTTTGTTGAAAACACAAACAAAAAACCCCCACCGGAAGGGCGGGGGTCATTTTCGTTACGCTACCTGTTGTAGCTTCTTGAGGTCGGACTTCTCGAATTTTTGTTTGGCATAATCCAGCGAAATATACAATTCCGCCCCCTCTTCCTGGCTCTTTGAAGGGATATCAAACATATCGTCCAGCATAATAGCTTCGCAGATTGCACGAAGTCCCCGGGCGCCAAGCTTAAACTCATTTGCCTTATCGACAATGAAGTCAAACACCTGTGGATCAAACTCAAGGTTGATGTGCTCGTATTGGAACAACTTTTTGTACTGCTTGATCAGCGCATTCTTCGGCTCGACAAGAATACTCAGCAATGTTTCCCGATCCAATGGATTAAGATAAGTGACTACGGGAAGACGACCAATAAGCTCGGGAATAAGTCCGTAAGCTTTCAAATCCTGCGGGGTGATGTATTTGTACAAGTTATCCATATCGATGTCTGCATGTTCCCGTTTCATCTTATAACCCACTGTCTGCGTACGCATACGGTTCGCGATCTTTTTCACGATTCCGTCAAATGCGCCGCCGCAAACAAATAAGATATTGCTGGTATTAACAGCAATCATTTTCTGATCGGGGTGTTTACGTCCTCCCTGTGGCGGTACATTAACAATCGTCCCCTCCAGAATTTTCAGCAAGGCTTGTTGCACGCCTTCTCCGGAGACATCTCGTGTAATCGAGGGATTATCACTTTTGCGGGCAATCTTGTCAATTTCATCGATGTATATAATCCCCCTTTCAGCAGACGCCACGTCATAATCTGCTGCCTGCAGTAAACGAGTAAGAATGCTTTCCACATCTTCACCCACGTAACCAGCCTCCGTCAAAACCGTTGCATCACAAATACTGAACGGCACATTCAATACTTTCGCGATTGTCTTGGCCAACAACGTCTTACCAGTTCCGGTCTCCCCAACCATGATGATATTCGACTTCTCAATTTCAATCTCGTCCTTCTCGACCTTTTGGTTAAGACGTTTATAATGGTTGTAAACCGCTACGGATAATACTTTTTTGGCATCATCCTGTCCGATTACATATTGATCAAGATGGCTTTTTATTTCAAGCGGTTTCAAAAGTTTCAAGGCTGCCTGAACACTCTTATTTTTCCTGAGGGTAAGTTCTTCTGAAAGGATTTCATTAGCCTGCGTAACACACCGGTCACAAATATGTGCATCGTTTCCGGCGATGAGCATCAGCGTTTCCGACTTTCGCAAACCACAAAACGAGCACGTAACTTCTTTTGGATTTTTAGCCATCTATTTTATTTTTTACTGACGAGCACCTCGTCGATCATACCTTGTTCTTTCGCTTCTCCCGATGTCATCCAGTAATCGCGGTCAGAAGCTTTCTCAACCCATTCGTAGCTCTGTCCGGAATGTTCAGAAATGATCTCGTATAACTCCTTTTTCAACTTCAACATTTCCCTGAGATTGATCTCCATATCCGTAGCAACTCCCTGAGCTCCTCCTGAAGGCTGATGAATCATTACCCGTGAATGTTTCAGTGCAGCACGCTTACCTTTTGCACCAGCTACCAATAGAACCGCTCCCATGGAGGCTGCCATTCCCGTACAGATTGTCGCTACATCCGGGGAAATATATTGCATTGTATCGTAGATACCAAGACCCGCGTAAACGCTTCCGCCGGGTGAGTTAATATAGATCTGTATGTCCCTTTGGGCATCGGCAGACTGAAGGAACAAAAGTTGAGCCTGAATAATGTTCGCCACCTGATCGTTGATCGCATCCCCCAGGAAAATGATTCTATCCATCATCAAACGGGAAAAGACGTCCATCTGGGCAACATTGAGCTGACGCTCTTCGATTATATAAGGAGTAAGGGAAACCGGACCTGCGTTTTCCACCTGTTGAATATATCGGTCGACATGCTGACTTCCTATACCCTGGTGCTTCACCGCATATTTTCTAAATTCGGACTTATCGATATTCATATTCTGATTATTTAAAACGTGGAATGCTAATATAGCATTTAAGGTTAACAAATAATACGCCAAGCGGTTTTCCGCGATGAGGTTCTGCCATTTTGCCGCCTTTTGTCATAACAGTCAGGTAGTATTTACAAACGTGTCGTTTGCTAATCGCCACGGTAGCAAATTACATCCGTCTTTCTTACAACAAAAGGCAGACTTAGGAAGGACCAACTTTGTACTAACTTCGCCCGAATAACAGGTATTTAACAGGTTTTATACAGGTCAGGACCTGGTAATACCTGTTTCAAAGTGGTTAAAAAGGCGTTTTTTTGCCATTTTTTTGCTGTATTTTGTTCGAAGAAGGTACGAAGAAAGTACGGAAAAAGACCGAAGAAGGGGTAGAATTGGTTCAAATGACGGTATATAAAAAACGAGGCTGCCAACATGAGACAGCCTCGCTCGGGTTCTTCTCAGATCACCGTTATTTCAGTTCCAAAAACTCGTTGTAAGGAATTTCCTTTTCCTGAAGTTTAACCAGGGTTTTCAAATGATCGAAAACTTTCAAAGCTTTTGTTTCTTCAAAAAGACGGTTAGCCTGCTCTTTATCCTGCAGGAATTGAGTAGCGAACTGATTCAGTTGCTCTTCCGGAATACTGTCCTGACCGTACATTTTAAGCTGGGCTTCAATACGTTGCTTAGCCATACTGAAAACTTCGTCGTATTTCACTTCCAAGTTATTTTCCCGGATCAATTTATTCTCGATCAAGGTCCACTTAAGATTTTTGACGAAGTCTTCGTAGCCTTCCTCCAGCTCTTCATCTCCAAGTTTCTCGTTAGTTGCTTTCAGCCACCTTTTCAAAAACTCATCAGGAAATTCCACCTGCACGCGGTCCATTCCCAATTCGTAAAGATCGTTCTGTAAGCGCTGGTCTGCATTCTGAGAAAGCATTCCTTCTACCTCTTCCGTAATTTTCGCACGGAATTCCTCTTCATTCGTAACATTACCGCTTGGATCAACCTTGTCAAAAAACTCTTGATTCAAGTCAGATTCCTCCAGACGGTTTACATTTTTAACCGTCAATTGGAAGGGTCCGGCAATAGCGTCAAGTTCATCTTCTTTGACGTCAATGATCCGCGCCAGAGCGTCCGCGCTCAATGCTTTTTTCAGATCGACCGTTACGACATCCTCTTTCTTCAGACCGACAAGAGTTTTCTTGATCTCTTCATCCTGAACCAAATCTGTGCGTACCGAAGCTGTCTTGTTGATTCCCTCCTCTACACCTTCGCCGTCAGCATCCAACTGTTTAAGCTCCGCATATAAAACATCTCCATCCTCAGACACTTCCGGGTTGGTCATTTTGCCATAGCTCCGGCGTAAGTTGCCGATCCGCGAGTTCAACGTTTCTTCGTCTACTTTGATCTTATACTGGGTGAGCTTATCCTTTTCAGAAAAAGGATTCTCGAAAGATGGTGCCAGGCCGACTTCATACTGGAATTTGAACTCATCGTTGAAATCCCAGTTGTAATTTGTTTCATCTCCTTCAACAGGAAGCGGCTGACCCAACACTTCTATCTTATTGTCGGCGATGTATTTATTCAATCCGTCGCCCACCAGACGATTTACTTCATCAAACAAGATTGCTTTCCCATAAGTGCGCTTGATGTGAGAAACAGGCACCATACCCGGACGAAAACCCGGAAGCTTCGCTTTCTTAGCTTGCTCTTTAATGGCTTTATTAACGCCTTCTGAATAATCTGACGGCGCCAGATCAACGTTGATAACAGCCTTCAGGTTATCTGCTTTTTCCTGTGTAATATTCATTCCCTCGATTTTAAAAACACGTTAATACAAAAATTCCTCCCGACATTGTCAGGAGGAATGAAGTGCGGAAGAAGGGACTCGAACCCCCACGCCTCTCGGCGCCAGATCCTAAGTCTGGTGCGGCTACCAATTACGCCACTTCCGCAGTACTTAGTTGTTGTAATGGATTGCAAAAGTAAGCCTTTCGAAACCCTTGTGCAAATATTTCTAAAAAAAAGCGGACTCATCTGCTTCAACTCGCTCAATTACAATCCGCTAAAATTACGTAGCTCAACGTTTGTTAACACACGCTTGACAACGCCTGCTTTTAAAGCCGATAAAGGCATCACCGACACCTCCGCTTCCTGCGGATCCTGAGCCAGCGTCGTGCCTCCTGAATAAAACACTGTCGCCATTCCTTTTGCACCATCCTCATTCGCTCCGGAAAGAAGCAACGCGGTGGTGTTATGTCCAAATATCAGCGCTGCCTGGTTCATCGCGACGTCTATCGACGGTCGGCAATAATTAACCCGCTCAGACACATCAAGTGAGAAACTTTTATCTTTTTCGATCAGTACGTGGTAGCCTGGAGGGGCGAAATAAACGACACCGGGTAACACCGGCATTTTTTCTTCAACCGAAAGAACGGATAATGAACTTCGCTCTCTGATATAATCCTCCAGGTTGCTGGTAAAACGTTCATTCCTATGAATTACTACCAGGGCGGCCTGTTTCGCTGAAAAGGTCAGCTTTTCCAATAAAGAAACTAATACACCCAGGCTTCCCGCAGAACCTCCTATTACCAGAAGCTCTGCTGCCCTTTCCTGTTCTGTTTCCTTCATGTATAGGATACATCTTTCTTACCGCATTGTTTTTGAAAGCAATCGGATGTATTTTTGCAGACTATGTCAGAACTATTTTCGGATAACATCCAGATTCGGGTGGCGGGTCCGGGGGATTGTCCGGCAATACGGTCCATTGCCCATCGCACCTGGCCGTCCACCTTCTCAGAAATTCTTTCTGAGGCACAAATTGCCTATATGCTTAATATGATGTATGAAGTTGAAGCACTCGAAAGACAACTTGTGGAAATGGGGCATCAATTCCTTATTATTTCGTCTGACGGAGCAGATGCCGGCTTTATTTCTTTCGAGACGAATTATAAAGGTCAACCCGTAACAAAAATACATAAGATTTACCTGCTGCCGAAAACACAGGGAAAGGGTTTGGGGAGACGCCTGATCGCCGCGGCAGAGCAAAAGGCAAGAGACGAGAAAAACAGCGAGTTAACTTTAAATGTCAACAAACATAACAAAGCAGAACTATTTTATCACCGTATCGGCTTCAGGACTATCGGATCGGAAGATATTGATATTGGCGGCGGATTTTTGATGGAAGACAAAATCCTCGCAAAGGGAATCTCGCCGGGCGCAGATGCCTGACTTTGGCTTGGCTTTTGCTAACTAGGGGCAACCGCATGTCAAACAACAAAACGCCGATTCTTATTACGCTTATGATGGCAACTTCGATGGCCGCCATCGACAGCAGTATCGTTAACGTTTCGCTGCCATCCATGCGAAGAGACTTTGGTGTACAGCTTAACCAGATCGAATGGGTAATCACGGCTTACATGATCTCCTTCTCTGTGTTCATTCCGCTGACAAACTGGTTGAAGAAACGCTTTGGCTATTATCATCTGTTCCTGGGTGCCATCGTAATTTTCACTATCGGCTCCTTTCTCTGCAGTATCGCGTCAAGCTTGGAAATGCTTGTTGTTTCAAGAGTGATACAAGCCATAGGCGGCGGCTCTCTTTCGCCCACTTCCCTGGCTATTCTAAGCCAATCCTATCCGCCGAAGGAACGGGGATCAGCTATTGGCTGGTGGGGTATGGGTAATGTTATGGGTCCGGCTCTGGGGCCAACCTTAGGTGGAACCTTAACCCACTACCTGGGCTGGGAATCTGTTTTTTACATTAATATCCCTATAGGCATCCTTACCATCTGGATGGCCTTTAAACACCTGCGTTTTCTTAAAAAAGAGCCGGATCGATCGGAAAGGCTGGACGCTGGAGGCTTCGTTTCATTCAGTGTCTTCATCGTCGCTCTGCAATACACCATTTCATCTATTTCAGAACAAGGTCTGGGCTCTATAAACTTTATAACTGGTTTCGTTATAGTTTCCGTAAGCGGATTCTTTTTTGTCCGCTCTTCCAGAGGCCCGCAGCCTCTGTTGGATCTGAGCGTATTCCGTTCCAGGCAATTCAACACTGCGGCATCCATTACCATCATCCGTTCTCTGGCCTTATTTGGGGGCATGTTCTTTTTACCTTTCCTGCTTCAGGGGCTCATGGGCTATTCTGAAATGGAATCTGGCCTGCTCATGCTTCCAAACGCACTCATCATGCTGGCTACACGACCGTCTACGGGTAAGCTTGCAGACAAGGGAATGATACGGTATATTTCGATGTTTGGAATTGCGATCATCTCCTCTTCGTTTTTCCTGTTTGCCCGTATGGACATAGATACATCCATCAGCACCATTATTATCGCCATGATTCTGCGTGGTCTGGGTATGAGCCTGCTTGTTGCACCGGTATCCACCGCTCTGCTGAACTCCGTCAGTTCGGCACAAACTCAAACCGCTACAGCTATGAACAGCCTGTTTATGCAACTCGGCGGGTCGATTGGGGTGGCGGGTAGCGCTGTGGTACATAATCTTATGTATGACCGTTACCTTAGCGAAGGTTTAGAGGCTCAGCTGGCCGAACACCACGCCTTGCAGATCAGTTTTCTAATTACCGCATTTTTTATACTGCTGGCACTGATTCCGGCGAGCCGTCTTCCACAGCGGGCACCATTTCTATATAAACTGCGCAAAAGACTGCGGAAGAAAAAAGGCCACATCGCTCCGGAAGAGCGTTCCGAAGCGTAACCATTTAATCTATAAGGGGCTCGGGCCTCTTTCAAGTAAGGTGGTCAATACGATCTGGCTTCTCGTCCCGACAATCCCCTCCATTGAATGGATCTTCTCAAGAACTGCCTCCAGACTTTGCGTATCCGGCGTACGTATTTTGAGCAGAATGCCGTTCTCTCCGGTCACGCTATGAATTTCTTCGATATCGGGCATGGAAGACAGGAGTGCGATCTGCCTTGACTTCTCAATCGTATTGGCAAATACCTGAACGAAGCTCAACAGGGGCCTACCCATTTTCGCCCCATCGAGCAGTGCAACGGTAGCTTTAATAATCCCCTCGCGTTTTAACTTTTTAACACGCTCGTGCACTGCCGGCGCAGAAAGATGCACTTGTTTTCCTAAGTCTGCATAGCTCCGGCTGCTATCCTCAGCCAGCAACACTAATATTTTTCGGTCTGCCTCGCTCAACCTGAAGGCCGATTTAGATTCTTCCTTAATGTCATTCATATTTTCCGGGAGTTAACTTTTCACCAAAACATAACAGAATAAAATTAGGTAATTTTACATAAAATTTGAACCACGTAAATATTATATTCAAATAACATGAATAATATACAGCATATATTCCCCGAAGACTGGCCATCTTTTGAGCAAAAGGTAAAGGGAGTAGTCGGACAGCTAATACAGGAAAAACGTTCCCTCGATGCCGAAAAATTAATCCCCTCTCCTTCGTCTCCAGACCTCAATGGCTTGGTTCCCGACGGGTTTCCATCGGAAGGCCGGGGCATTGAAGAGGGGTTTTCTTTTCTGAAAGAAAAGCTGTTTGCGCATTATGCCCCATCTGATCATGTCCGAAACTTTGCCTTCATTCCAGGACCGGCCAGTCCCGTCTCCTGGCTGGGTGACCTGATTACCAGTTCATATAATCCACACGCTTCGAACAGCAATCAAAGCGCAGGCCCTTCCGTTTTAGAGCGAAAAACCATCGAATACCTTAACCAACTAATCGGTTTTCCACCGACAGCGGGGGGTCTTTTTCTCTCTGGCGGGTCCGTTAGTAATCTAACGGCCGTAGTAGCCGCTCGGGATGCCGTCCTGAACGAACATACGCGTGCTTATGGAGTTGCTTATTTATCTGACCAGACACACTCTTCAGTTATCAAAGCGTTAAAAATTGCCGGATTTTACGGACATCAAATTCGGATTATTGAGACTGGGCAGGATTTTAAAATGAATGTTGATACACTGAGAAAGAACGTAGAAGAGGATGCGAAGCAAGGCTTGAAGCCGTTTATCGTTATCGCGACCGCAGGAACCACCAATACAGGCAGTATTGATCCACTGGAAGAAATAGCCGACCTGTGTTACGAGCAGAAAATGTGGATGCACGTGGACGGTGCGTTTGGTGCCTCCATTGCCTTCTCGGGAACTCACCGTCACCTTCTTAGCGGCATTGAGCGCGCTGACAGCGTTACCTGGGATGCCCATAAGTGGCTGTTTCAGACGTATGCCTGCGGAATTTTGCTCGTCCGTAACCCAAAATATCTTTATCAGAGTTTTCATGCTGATCCGGAATATCTGAGGGATACCCAGACAAACGAAGACACCAACTTTATGAGCCTAGGACCTGAGCTAACCAGACCCGCCAGAGCGGTAAAACTTTGGTTCACCTTACAGACAACTGGTCTGAAGGCAATAGAGAAGGCGATAGACTGCGGCTTCAGCGCCGCTGAATATGCAGAGGAAGTTTTACGCCAGCAAACCGACTGGGAAGTAGTCTCTGAAGCTCAGCTCGGCATCCTGAACATTCGCTATGCGCCGAAGGGTTATCCAGCCGAGGAACAAGATCGGTTTACGAAGGACGCATGCGATGCCTTGCGGTCAAGTGGTTACGCATGGGTGATGACTACTCAATTAAAAGGGCGCACCGTAGCTCGTTTGTGCATCATCAATCCGCAAACCTCAAGAAAGGATATTGAGGAAACCATTTTTCGCCTGCAATCTTTTGCGCTGGACAGTTTGAGGTCTTCAGGAACTCAGCACAGCCTTTGTTAGTCGGGCGCGGGTCTTTTCAATTCAGGGGGACCATATTGTAATGAAGAACCAAATGGTAGTAAATGCGTTACTTATTAAAAGTAATGCATGAAAGCAACGGATTTATTTGTACAAGCGCTGGAGAATGAAGGGGTAGAATTGATTGTAGGTGTTCCCGGCGAAGAAAATGTCGACCTGTTAAACTCCCTGAAATCATCATCCATCAACTTTATCGTCACCCGTCATGAACAGTCCGCCGGATTTATTGCGGCAACCTATGGAAGGCTGACCGGAAAGGCAGGTGTAGTTCTGTCTACACTGGGGCCAGGGGCAACGAATTTGTTTACCGCAGCGGCATTTGCTCAATTGGGCGGTATGCCGATGGTAATGATTACTGGTCAGAAGCCTATCAAAGATAATGAGCAAATCCGCTTTCAGATTATTGACGTCGTTTCCATGATGCGTCCGGTAACCAAATTTACCGAGCGCGTTTCATTCGCTTCTGCGATTCCCTCGACCATACGGGAAGCTTTCAAAAAAGCGACGAGCGAGCGACCGGGTGCTGTCCACATCGAGCTTCCCGAAAATGTCGGAAGAGAAGATACAGAGAAAAAGCCATTTAAGCCCAGGACCGATTACTGTCCGGTTGCACGTCCTGAGGCCATTAAAAAGGCAGCCGCAGATATTCAAACGGCATCGCGACCGTTGATCCTGATTGGCGCTTCTGCTAAACGTCCCGGGGTGCGCGAAGCGCTAACGGAGCTTATTGAAAAACATAAACTCTTTTTCTTTACCACACAACTCGGAAAAGGATTGGTTGACGAGCACTCTTCTTTCTATCTTGGAACCGCAGCGCTCTCAAAAGACGACTTCATCCATTCGGCAATTAAAGAAGCGGACTTGATTCTTAGTATCGGTCATGACGTCGTAGAGAAGCCACCGTTTCTGATGAAAAATGGTGATCAGCATGTTATTCACGTAAATTATACTGCGGCCGACGTAGACGAAGCTTACCACCCTGATTTTAGCATCATTGGGGATATCGCGGATACGTTAAATCAACTTTCCGCTACGCTTCTATCTAAAGATCGTGGCGCTGGTTTTGCCGGCAGCCGAGAAGAAATTAAGACGGCATTGGAAAAATTTGATCATGACGATCGCTTTCCAATTCTGCCCCAGCGACTCATCGCGATTACACGGAAGGTTCTCGGGAGGGACGATATCATCACCCTTGACAATGGCATGTACAAAGTTTGGTTTACCCGGGCTTTTCCAGCTTCACAACCTGATACGATGCTGCTTGATAACTCTCTTGCTTCCATGGGTGCCGGCCTACCTGCCGCTATTGCGGCAAAGATGGTCCACCCGAAACGCCGCGTGATTTCGATTAACGGTGATGGTGGATTTATGATGAACTCACAGGAGCTGGAAACGGCCGTACGTTTAAAGCTTGACTTTGTAGTTTTGATATTGAGGGATGACGCTTACGGCATGATCCGGTGGAAACAGGAGGCTATGGGCTTTGATAATTATGGTCTTGACTATGGAAACCCCGATTTTGTCCGTTATGCCGAAAGTTATGGTGCCAAAGGATACCGGCCTGAAAGCGTTGCCGAATTCGAGCAAATCTTCACCAAAGTACTGGATGAAAAGGGAGTTCATCTTATCGATTTACAAATTGACTACTCATTGAATCAGGACTTAGGAAAGAAGGCTTAGGTACTTTTGAGAATATTGGGTTCTTTAAAAGCAAATTATTAGATTAGCTGCAGCTAATCTAATAATGTCCTGAACTTAGTATGGTATCTGATAAACTGGCGTATGAAGAACTTTTTCTGAAATACTATAAACATTTATGCGTAACGGCTTACTTCCTGATCAAAGATGAAGATGAGTCAAAAGACATCGTCCAGAATCTTTTTATAGAATGCTGGGAAAAGGGCACCTATCTTAAACTGGAAGAGAATGCGAAGAACTATTTGACGCAAGCGGTACGGAACAAATGCCTGAACTATATCCGCAATAGAGAAGTACAGGATAAGCGTGTTGCTGCTTACCTTTGCGAATTGGACGAACCGTCTACAACCGACGAGGAAAAGGTTATTCAGCCAATGCATCTTATCACACAACGGTTTGCTCAATTGCCTGAACAGCGTCGACAGGCCCTAAAACTTGTTTATGTGGAGAATCGTCGTTACCAGGAGGCAGCAAACCAGATGGGTATCAGCTTAAATTCACTTAAAACGCACCTTAAAATCGGTTTGAAAAACCTACGGTCAGACCTTTTCGAGAAGAACTAACTACATGCAATCGTCAACGCAGTATATGGAAGATCAGGATCGTATAAAAGAGCTTTTTCTGGAGCAAGTTTCTGGAATCATCGACGATCGAGGGATAGCAGAGCTGGATGCCTTCAGGCAAAAGGGGGCAGAGCAGGAAGCGTTTTTGAAAGGACTGGAAGAAGAGTCTCTACGCATTGGTCTTTACGATTTTGCAGCAAGGGTTCAAGCAACTGAGGATTTGCAGAAGATAGGCTCCAAGCAACGCGTAAACTACCCCTGGAAATGGATTTCCGTTGCCGCGAGTCTTTTGATCTTGTCGTCCATTGGCGGGTTTTGGCTTTTAAACAACCCTTCCGAACCCACAGAAACAAAGCAACTTGTTCTGTCCGACTCAGGAGAAGTCACCCTTGAAACATCCAATGGGAACAAACTTAATGTAGAAGGTAAACGCCTGGAATATTTCAAAAACGCAGAAGAGGTCATCTCCATGCACACCTTAAGAGTACCAAGGAGGAAAGAATATGAATTGGTTCTCGCCGATGGAACAAAGGTCTGGATGAATGCTGACTCGAAATTGACTTATCCAAGTCACTTCAGTGAAGGAAAACGAGAAGTGTATCTGGAGGGCGAAGCTTTTTTTGAAGTTTCGGCCAGTGAACAGGAGCCTTTTCTGATCCATGTAGCCGGCCGTCAGATTCAGGTGCTGGGCACCTCTTTTCTTGTCGAAGCTTATAACAACGATCGGGTCGCCACCTCATTATTGGAAGGAAAAGTACGCCTCGACAGCGATGTGGGTTCCATGATCTTACTTCCCGGGGAACGCGGCATTCAGGGTAGTCAACAGCTAAGCAAGGAGACCTTTGACCCGACCAACCTGCTGCTGCTTCGTGAAGGTTCCTATGTCATAGAAGATAAACGACTTGAAGACCTCGCTCCCATCCTTGAACGCTGGTACGACGTTGAAGTAACCTTCAAAGATCCAAGCATTAAAAAACATAAGATTTCCGGGCTTATGGAGAAAGGACAGCTTCCGTATTTTCTGGAAGATTTACAAGCAACGAGCGGCGTCCGTTTTCATATAGAAGGTAAAGAACTGGAATTTTATTAATTTTTTTCAGCTTCGTTCACCCATTTTTACGGCTTTGGTGTATGGATAGTGACAACTGATCTATATATAAATGCCTATACTATGGGAATAAAATCACGAACCAAAGAAAAGCTCACGCATTTGCTACGCAAGTCTTTCTTCATCTGCCTCCTGCTTACTCAATTTCAGCTGCAGGGAAATCCTTTACTAGCGCAGTATCGCTGCTCGTTGAAAGGTAGCAAACAAACACTTAGTGATGCGTTCAGAGAAATCCGCAAGCAAACCGGACTCACCATCTTTTACGATCATCAGCTACTGAATGATCGGGAGTTGGTCAACGCCAATTTTAATAACGCTCCTTTAGAAGAAGTACTTGACTTTTTGCTTGAAGGAAAAAAAATCAGCTACTCGATCAAAAGAGACAAAGTTATTGTGCTCCAGCGGGCTGCTGCTAAAGTGGAAAACCTTCCGCTTACCCTGCAGGAAACGGTGCAGGGTACCATTCTGGATGAAAACGGAGAACCCATTCCCGGTGTTTCCGTCCGTGTTAAAGACGTAACTGGCAGGGGAACCTCCAGCGATGCCAATGGGAAATTTTCCCTGCTGGTCGACTTACCGGCTACCCTCATCTTTTCCTATACCGGCTACGCCCGGCAGGAACTGCCCATAACCAATTCCGCCCCGCTTAGCATTACCTTATCTCCGGAAGAAGCTGCTTTGGATGAGGTCGTGGTTGTCGGTTACGGCCAGGTACGAAAGGGGGACCTGACCGGTTCGGTTTCTTCGGTTAAATCAGAAGAAATCACCGCCTTACCCAGCATCAATGCGATGCAAAGTTTAACGGGAAGAAGCGCAGGGGTCCAGGTTAATCAGGCCTCAGGTGCTCCTGGCGCAGGCATGAGCGTTCGAGTCCGCGGCTCCAATTCGCTTTTGGGGAGTAACGATCCGCTTTACGTCATCGACGGCTTCGCCATATCAGGAGCACCAACCATACTCGATCCGAACGACATCGAGTCTATGGAAGTCCTTAAAGACGCTTCCGCCACCGCCATCTACGGAGCTCGCGGTGCCAATGGTGTGGTGATGATCACGACCAAATCCGGGAAGAAAGATCAAAACCAGGTTTCGTTGAACAGCTTCATTGGCTTCCAGGACGTAACCAAAAAGATTGACATGCTCAACGCCAGGCAATTTGCGGAGATCGCCAACGAGCGTGCACGGAACGACGGTGTTAACCCCTATTTCACGGCCGATGAAGTCGCCGGCTTTGGCGAAGGAACCAATTGGCAAGATGCCATCTTCCGGACCGCACCTATCCAAAATCACAGCCTGAACTTCAGCGGCGGGAATGAACGGACCCGCTATTCCGTTTCCGGAAATTACTTCGATCAGGACGGGATCATCATCAACTCTGGTTACCAGCGGGGTTCGATAAGAGCCAACCTGGAGCAGAAAGTATCCGATAAACTGACGCTGAACCTGACTTCGTTAATGAGCCGGACCATTACCAATAACATTACCAATGACAATCAGTCCCGCGGCAGCGGAGTCGTGTCTGCCGCTTTAGTGGCGCCTCCCACTGTTCCGGTCTATGATGCCAATGGAAACTACAGCAACGTAGTTCCCTATTCGTTCAGTTCCAACGCTGCCGAGAACCCGGTAGCCTTAGCTATGGAGCGATTAAATCGTGCCGCAGGCAGCGGGGTACTAACGAATTTCGGTATTAACTATGCGTTTACAGAGAATCTCACATTACGGGTGAGCGCAGGTATTGATTACGCTAATTCCCGCACCGACTACTATTCATCCAGTAAAATCCGCTCAACGCCGGCCGGGAATGCACAGACCAGCTACTATACGCGAACAAATTTCTTAAACGAGAACGTGTTAAATTACCGCAAGTCTCTTGGGTCGGATTTGCTGGATCTGACAGCCGGGATTACTTACCAGTCCGACGTTGTTCATAACAACTCGCAAAGTGCCAGCGGCTTTGCCACAGACGTCTTGCAAAATCGGAATCTGCAATCGGCTACCGTTATCGGTACGCCACAATCATCATTAATTGAGTGGCGTTTGCTATCCGGTTTCTTTCGTGCAAACTATAATTTAAAAGAAAAATACCTATTCACGGCAAGCATCCGGGCAGATGGATCTTCCCGTTTCGGCGCTACAAGTCAGTGGGGCTACTTCCCTTCTGCCGCATTCGCCTGGCGCGTGCATGACGAGGAGTTCCTGAGCGACTTCGCGGCTTTATCGAATCTGAAGTTAAGAGCCAGCTGGGGTGAATCCGGCAATACCGCCATCTCCCCTTACGGATCCCTGAATGTATTGGGTAGCTCCAACATCATACTTGGCGATAACCTCTACTCCGGTTTTGCACCACAAAATCAGCGCCCGAATCCGAACCTGCGTTGGGAAACAACCGCCCAAACCAACATCGGACTGGACGTTGGACTCTGGCAGGAACGTTTGCGCTTAACAGCAGATTATTATATTAAAAATACCAGAGACTTGCTGGCAAGTGTTCCGCTCCCAACCTCTACTGGCTTCAACAGCCAATTTTTAAACATCGGTGAGATCCGGAACCAAGGTGTCGAATTCGACCTGGGTGCAAGCATCCTCAACCGTGAATTCCAATGGGATGCCAACGTGAACTTCTCTGCCAACCGGAATAAGGTCATCAGTCTGGCGAATCATGCGGACGTTTTCGGAGCAGCCCTGGCCATACCCTTGAGCATAAGTCCGAACCTTGTTCGCGAAGGACAACCGATCGGTGTCTTCTTCGGATTTGTAGAAGAAGGTCTTAACGATGAAGGTCGCATTCGATACCGGGATCTGGACGGCAATGGTGTGATTAACAACAACGACCGGGCCATCATCGGGGATCCAAATCCAGATTTTATTTTCGGTTTCGACAACAACTTCCGTTACAAGAACTTTCACCTGAACATTTTCTTCCAGGGCGTACAAGGTTTCGACCTGTTCAATTTCAACCTGGCCAACCATGAAAATGCCTTCAATTTTGGTGAAAATCAGACCCAGCGCTCATTAGATCGCTGGACCACAGACAACCCGGATCCAAATGCACCTAACCCTGTCGTGAGTGTTGGCAGCAGCTTCCGCCAATCGGATCGTTTTGTTGAAGACGGCTCTTTCATCCGACTGAAGAACATTCGCCTGGGCTACAATTTCAACGTTAGTAATTGGGGTATCCTGCGTTCCCTCCAGGTCTATGGTAGTGCACAAAATCTGTGGACTATTACGAACTACTCGTGGTATGATCCGGAAGTCAGTACCCGTGGTAACGAAGGGGCAAACAGCGGTATTACACTAGGGATCGACCAGACCGCTTACCCAGTAGCACGCACGCTAACCTTTGGATTACAGGCAACTTTTTAATTTTCTAAGCAAAGACTGTTATGATGAAATATCTTTTATTGATTAGCACTTTTTTCTTCTGCATTTCCTGTTCGAAATCGTTGGAGGAAATCCCTCGGGACCGTCTTTCGGAAGAAAACTTCTATGAGACCGCATCCGATGCCGAAGCCGCTGTCAACGCTGTTTACGCCCCTTTTCGTGAGCTGGCCTATTACGGAGGCTTTTATATGCTGCTGACTGAATCCTGTTCCGACATGGCCAATGGCCGTGGCTCTTTTGGACCTGTGAGCGAATACAACGGACTGGACGGCGCTAATACCGGGCGTTCGGATGCCATCTGGACCCTCGCCTATCGTTCCATTCTCCGGGCAAATACCGTATTGGAACGCGTTCCGGAAATAGCGATGGACGAAACGCGCAAAAACGAAATCCTTGCCGAAGCCCGCTTTCTGCGCGCCCTGGCTTATTTTGACCTCGTACGCAATTGGGCAGGCGTTCCCTTGCGGTTAAGCCTGGAAGATCCCACCGACCTCCCTCGCCGCAGCGCCGAAGAGGTCTATCAGCAAATCATTCAGGACCTGGAATGGGCGGAAACGAATCTGCCCGCCCGCGCCGCCGTTGCCGGCCGGCCCAACGTCTTAGCCGCGAAGACCCTGCTGGCTTATGTACAGCTAACGTTAGAGAACTGGGCGGAAGCACGTGATCTTTGCGCAGAGGTCATGTCGGCCAACCAATATCAGCTGGTACAGGTACAGGAGTCGGAAGACTTCGAAGGCCTCTTCGGTGCTGCGGCAACCACCAGTCCGGAAGAGATCTTCTCCTTCAAGTACAGCGCCTCCGGGAGCCAGGGCTTCCAATACCTGGTGTATATCCACGGAGAGAATACCCTGTTTGCGCCTTATGGATTTCGCACCATTTACGCGCGCCCAAGCTTCCCGCTAATCGGCAATTGGTC
>JBMDWN010000070.1:0-5757 GCA_048595275.1 Olivibacter sp.
GAATGTGGTCCGAATACAGCGATGGAGCTTGGCCAGAATACTTTATTAACGCCGGTCTCCACACATAAGTTCAACACGTTCAGCAAGCCATTCATATTGAGATCCCAGGCGAAGGCCGGATTCTCTTCTCCTACCGCAGAAAGAACGGCAGCAAGCAGGTATACCTGGGTAGGGCGATATTTTTCAAAGATGCTGGTCAGCAATGGAAGATCCAGAACGTTGAGGATTTCAAAAGGGCCTTCTTCTTCCTGTTTCGGGTTGCGGATATCGGAAGTGACGACAGCTTCTGAACCATATTTCTCCCTAAGCGCCGTAGCCAGTTCCGTTCCGATCTGTCCGTTAGATCCAATAATGATAATTCTTTCCTGCATGGAGGGCAAAGATAAAACTTTTGAGGCTAGAAAGGGGTGGCAACGAAACAGGTTTTTTTATAATTCAGGCGTTCTCCGTCCGGATGATAAAGCTCAACGATCAGGTAATACAAGCCGGCGGCCGCGGGTTGTGCTTCCGCTAAAAAACCATCCCAGGTTAGTCGTCCCCTTGTTGCCAGACTGTAATTTCGGTGGAGCTGTTTAACCGGTAAAACCCTTTGGTCCACCAGGGTGACGTTGCAGAGGTAGCCCGCTTTAGGGAGTTCAAAATAACAGATCAATTCATCTTCGAATCCGTCGCCATCCGGGGAAACGGTCGGCGAGTCCAGCCAGAAGCCAGGGCTTTCCGCTAAACCATCGCTAAATTGAGAGTTTTCCAAACCGGGCGTGGCGAAATTGCTGCTGGCAGCTGCACTGTAGAAATTGGTTTCCCCTTCCCGTAAGTCCTGATAGGTAATCCGTTCCAGGGAAACACCTTTCGGGTTTCGAAGCAGCGGATGATGCATAGCCTCCTCATAAAAGATCAGATCCGATACAGCAGCACCTTTCAACAAAGCCAGTCCCCCTCCTCCGTTGTTCATCTGCGGAAGGCGACTGACTTCCAGCGTTGTCGCGGCAGAAAGATCGGGATGCTTTTTCTTAAGGCTGTCGTAACTCACCGTCACCACCAGGAAAGCGCCCGGATCCAGTTGGCGTGCCGTAGCCGACAGCGGAATGGTCCGGGAAAGGCTATCGGCATGAAAGGCTCTGGCCAGGCTGTAATCCTGAAGATTAACCGCATGCTGCCCGCGGTTGTAGAGTTCAATGAAAGGAAAGCCATCCGGCGCGGGGTTTGGCATGATTTCGTTGATGATCAGGTTCTGACCCTCAAACAATACATCTCCTTCTTTCCGGCTGATTTCTTCAAGCTTCCCGCAAGCGGAAAGAATAATCAACCCCATTCCGACAATCATCGTCTTGAACATGCAAAGCAAGGTACTAATGTTTTTGATTGTCAGTCCTTAGCGGATATTTGTAAAAGACAAATCCTGAAAATTTTTGTAAGTTTGGCGGCCGCGTGTTGCGGCCTTAATCAAGCATTAAAAAACACAGAAAATGAAAATTGCAGTCGTTGGCGCTACCGGTCTTGTCGGGTCGGAGATGTTAAAAGTATTAGCAGAGCGCAATTTCCCTATTAGCGAATTGATTCCAGTTGCTTCTGCGAAGAGCAAGGGTAAGGAAATCGATTTCAAGGGAAAGAAGTACAAGGTCGTAACGCCAGACGAAGCAATTGAATTGAAACCGGCCATCGCTCTATTCTCGGCAGGAGGATCAACTTCAACCGAATACGCTCCGCTTTTTGCCGAAGCCGGAATCACGGTAATCGACAATTCGTCGGCCTGGCGGATGGATCCGGAGAAAAAGCTTGTGGTACCGGAGGTTAACGCTTCGGTGTTAACGGCAAATGATAAAATCATCGCCAACCCCAACTGCTCGACCATCCAGATGGTAGTCGTGTTGAAGCCCCTGCACGATCGTTACCGGATAAAAAGGGTCGTGGTATCTACCTATCAGTCGGTCACCGGAACAGGCGTCAAAGCGGTAGATCAACTGAACAACGAACGTCAGGGCATACAAGGAGAAAAGGCCTATCCGTATACGATAGACCTGAACGTCATCCCACAGATCGATGTATTTCAGGATAACGGATACACCAAGGAAGAGATGAAGATGATTAAGGAAACGAATAAGATCATGGGTGACGACAGCATCCGGGTTACCGCTACTACGGTTCGTATCCCCGTCATCGGTGGACATTCCGAATCGATCAACATTGAATTTGAGGAGGACTTCGACCTTCAGGAAGTAAAACGTTTGCTGGAAGCGGAAGAAGGTTTGCTTGTGGTGGACGATCCGGCCAATCTCAAATATCCGATGCCGAAAGACGCGCATGGAAAGGATGAGGTATTCGTTGGGAGAATCCGCCGGGATGAAACCCAGGCCAATTCGCTTAACCTTTGGGTCGTAGCCGATAACCTGAGAAAGGGAGCAGCGACCAATGCCGTACAGATTGCTGAATACCTGGTCAAGAAAGATCTGGTTTAAGATAACCGAATAAAAGTTTGAAAAGCGCCCGCAAGGCGCTTTTTTTTATTCCGCCGAAAGCGCCCGGGCTTTCGCTTGATTCATACATATTTACGATATTTAAGGCGGACAAATGCTTTTGAGTCAGGTTTAACAAGAGCTTAATATTGGAAGCGTACTTTTGTACCGTCAGCAGACTAACTTATGAGCGTCAGCAAGGAACAGGAACTTTTTGAACAAGCAAAAAAGGGAGATGAACAGTCTTTCCGGCGCTTGTTTAACCTGATGTACCCGGCGCTCTGTAGCTATGCTCATTACTTTATTCAGTCAGCTGTCTGTGCCGAAGAAATCGTGGCTGATGTATTTGTTAAGGTCTGGCGTGTTAAAGAAGGCGTAGATTCCGGTGCGATAAAAGCCTATTTATACCGTTCCGTAAAAAACAGTTCCTTGAATGAGCTCTCGCGCCAGCGAATAGACACGGTTTCTCTTGAAAACGAAGTAATCAACGAGCCGGAGGCTGATACGACCCCTTTACAGGTTTTGCTCGCTAAAGAGGCGCATCTCAGGATGAACCAGCTAATCGATCAGTTACCGGAAAGAAGGCGATTAATCTTTACCATGAGTCGGGTAGAAGGAATTCCCTTTCGGGAGATCGCGGAGTTATTGGATATATCTGTCCGGACAGTGGAAGATCAGGTATTCAAGGCGGTTAAGTACCTTCGTGAAGCGTATCAAAAATCAGGGAGGATTTAGGCCCCTGTGTCGGAAAAATTAGGGGAACCGTCTATAGATATCCTTCCTGTGAGCAATCAATATAAATGTTAATTGATTAGGTTCGTTGAATTCCACTCCAATACGATAATCTCCAATTTTAATTCGGTAAAATGATTTATATCCCGTCAACTTTTTGAGCTGTGAGATATCCTTCAGATAGGTTTACTCAGTACATTGAGTAAACGAATTAAATCCATACGGATACGGTAAAAGGGAACAAAAAAGCCCGTGAACCAATCGATTCACGGGCTTGTTAAAGGTGTGAAAACTAAAGAATCAATATCCTGGATTCTGTGTTAGCACCCCTTGCGATAAGTCAATTTCCCGTTGCGGAACAGGAAGCAGCCAAAGACGATTATCCCAGGTGCGGGCCTGGGCAAGCGTATTCCGTACATCGTATACATTCTGCATGACCTCCGGAGCGATCTCCCAGCGACGGATATCCATATAGCGATGCCCTTCCAGAGCCAGCTCAACACGGCGTTCCCGGCGTATTGCTTCGCGTAAAGCCGACTGCGAAGCGTAGCGGATTTGATCGATAGAAGGCATACCTGCCCGATTCCGGATTTCGTTAAGGGCTGCGAAAATCGAAGGATCCGGGCCGCTCAGCTCGTTCCGGGCTTCAGCGTAAGTCAGCAATACCTCTGCCAAACGAATCAGGATGATGTTGCTGTGGTTGTCGATCTGTTCTTGGTAAAACTGGGGATCGACCAGTTTACGGAAATTGTAGCCCGTCTGCGACATGTTGGAAGCACCGGGAGTCCAGAGAAAGGTATAATCCGATTCTATAGCGCTCCACGGGGAACCGTCGAACTGAATACTGGCATAGAAGCGCGGATCGCGGTTGCGGTATTCGTTGGAGAACTGAGGGTCTTTAGCGGTGTACCAGGCGGCGCGCTGTTCGCGTGCAACAGGGGTCACTGCTTCTCCGTTGCGGTAAGAAGGGTAAGCATCTACCATGCTTTGCGTCGGTGTAACCGAGCTCCATCCGCCAAGCGTGGCAGAAGGTAGGTAAGTATTCATGGACTGAGCGTCGATCTGGGCAATATGCTGGCGGTCTAAGATCACCTCACTGTTGCCCTCGTTGCGCTGATAAAACAACGACTCGTAACTGCGTAGACCGAGGCGGAAGCGCTGTTCATCGGAAGGATCGGTGAAATCTACCCATCGTGCATAATCGTCTCCCTGATCTTCAGTGCTTTCACTCTGCACGCGGAAGAGGCTATAGCCCATGTTCATGACCTGCTGAGCGCTTTCCGCGGCTTCCTGCCAACGGCCTTCGTAGAGGTATACTCGGGAGAGCATGGCCAGCGCGGCCCCGCGCGTGATGCGCCCGGATTCATTGAAGTTTCCGCCCCCGTAACTTTCGGGAAGAATGCCGGATACCGCTGTAAGCTCGTCGATAATGAATTGCAAAACTTCTGCTCGAGCCGTTCTCGGAACATCCGTTTCCTCTAGAGCAAGGGTCTCGGTCAGCAAAGGCACATCGCCGTACTTGTTCATCTTGTTGACGTAGAAATAGGCACGCAGGAAGCGGACTTCCGCCTTGAAACGATCCAGAAGAGCAGCATCCACGGCCTCAGCAGCCCGGTCAGCATTCTCGAGGAAATAATTGCATCGGCGTACATCTTCGAAATTCCAGTCGCCTTCTACCACGGTGGTGATGTTTCCGGAAGAGAGTTCCGTAGCAAAACTTTCCCAGGGATATTGGGCATGTGCATTATCCGTCGACCCATCATCGTAGATCGTTCCTTGTCCGCCCAGCATGGCATAAACACCGTTAACGGCTGCGTTGACATCGTTCTGACTTCGCCAGAAAGTCTCCTCCGTCACTTGGTTCAGCGGTGGACGTTCCAGGAAATCCTTACTGCAGGAACTGGCTGCAACGGCTAAACCGAAGAGGAAACCAAAAGTGTATTTCGTTTTCATAATAGCTTTCATGATTGATTAAAAACTTGCATTAATTCCCATAGACCAGGTTTTGATGCCCGGGTATCCTCCGCGGCCTGAACCACTTTCCGGGTCGTAATCTGCCAGGCGTTTATCCGCCATAAAGGTGAACGGATTATCCGCAGTCGTGAAGATGCGCAGGTTGCGCATTCCAATCTTTCCTGAAAGCGCAGCCGGGAAATTATAGCCCAGTGTAATAGCCCTGATCCTGAAGTAAGAACCGCTGAACAACCAGAAAGAAGAGCGGTTTCCATCGGCATAATTCTGCTGGCCGTCTGCCGATACCAGCGTTCTCGGGAAGTAAGCATTGGGATCCGGGTTCTCGGGGGTCCACCTGTTTTTCAGCTCATCCTTTACACCAGCTCCATTGAAGAATGGGAAAGAGGCTTCCTGGCCAAGGTAAGTCTGCACATTAGCTACACCATAGGTAACGACATTCAAGTCAAAACCTTTATAGGCAGCTGCCAGGTTGAAACCGTAATTAAACCAGGGAACGTCGTTACCGATGATATCCCGGTCTGCGGCATCAATACGCCCGTCGCCGTTGATATCTCTATATTTGATATCGCCCGGACCAGTATTGTTGCTTTGAAAAGCA
>JBMDWN010000071.1:0-6575 GCA_048595275.1 Olivibacter sp.
GAATAGAGGTTGCTCGCTCGTGTTGGTTTGCCAGTTGAGCCATTAAACCGATCCGGAAATTCTCGATGTTATTGCGGGAAGCGTCCGGATGTCTTTCCAGCAGTTTACCGTGATAGGCTGGTTTGAATTTGTTCTGTGCAAAATACGTGGCGGCAGCGATCTGGCGAAGCTCCACCTCAAGCGTTTTCCGGTCGATGCTCATATCCGGGCTCCGGCGAATCTTTACCGCGTCTGCCAACATCGGCCGGTAATCCCGCACGACATCGATCGACCCCATAGTCGAAGAGCGACCATCCTCCTGTTTCTCACTGGCTTGTTGCTTCTCCTCCTGCTGCCCCTCCTCAACCTGTGCATAGCCTACAGCCAGGCTGGCTATACAGGCCGTGGTAAGCAGGTATTTCAAGCAGTTAAAGCCGATCCTTCGTATCAGTATCATCGTTTGTCTGTATTTCTTACAATTCCGGATTCAAATTTACGGCTTAAAATCGTATTAATTAATAAATATCAGTCACTTGTGCGGTATTCTTAAATTCGTACTTTTGGATGCACAGCTTAAAAACCATTCTAATAGCCTTAGCACAGCAACACTTATGAACTTAAGAAAGATCTTTTTACTATTCTCCCTGATGATTGCTCTTGTGGCCTGTTCCTCTGACGATCCGGACGCAGACAGGTCGATCCATGGCAGATGGTTCGTTACCGAAGTCTTCGTGGATGACGAATTCGTGATGGCAACAGGGACCTGTTTCAGAGATACCTGGTTTCAATTCGATCCGGATGGCACCTACACCAGTTACAACAGCTGCGACCAGGATTCTTATGCCGGGAGCTATGTTGAATCAAATAATGAGATTACAGCTAATATGGGTGCATTTACCACTACCTACCTGTTAACAGGCAGGCAAGGCAATGAAATGAGCTTCATTTATTTCCAGGGTAGGCAAACCGTATCCATGCGGGCAAGAAGAAGGTAAGCGTCAGGCTTTCTTCTCGTAGTTTCTGCGCATAGCCGCAATATACTCGTTGATGAGTTTGAAAGCCTTATCCGGTGGCATGTAAACAATTAGATTCGGCGCCATTTTCACATGAATGTCAATCTCCATTTCCGGCGTCAATTCATTACCATGAGTCATTTTCATTGTTTTGGTTTTGTGCAAAGATATAGCTCTCTGAGCCAAAAAAATGCTTCAATGAAACGAAGTGTATAACCTGTTCATTTTGAGTCATCAATTGCAGAGCTGAATTTACAATCGGATTGCAAAATAAAGCAATTCCTTCACGATTTTGCCAAACCTCAATCTTTTAAATACCTTTAGCTTTTCACATGCGCTGCCAGTTGATATGGATTTATACAATGCCGATGAGGAACTAAAAATACTACGGGAGCTACGGGAAGGGCGTGCAGAAGCATTGGAAAAGCTATACTTACATTACAGAGAACCTTTAGCGAAAAGTTTATTACGCCTGTTAAAAGATCGTACACTAGCGGAAGACATCCTTCAGGAAACCTTTATTAAAATCTGGGAAAAGCGCGCAGGCGTTGATCCGGAAAGAGCATTCGGGCCTTATCTTTATCAGATTGCCATTAATATGGTGTACGATATTTACCGAAGGTCCAGCTACGATCAAAAACTACAACAATACCTGAAAAGCTACGCAAGCGAGTCGTATTCACATGTTGAAGAGCAGCTGATCAACCAGGAGCAACTAGACTTACTGGAAAAATTATTGAATAAAGTTCCCCCTCAGCGCAGAAAGGTTTTCGAATTGTTTAAAATCGAAGGAAAATCTTACCAGGAAATCAGTGTTGAGTTGGGTATCTCCAAAGCCACCATCAATTCGCACATCACAAAAGTAAACCGATTTCTGCGGGACCATCTCGGAGAAAACGCAGTGGAATTAGTTTTAATCTGTTCCCTGATAACTATTTAAAAAGAGCGTCATTACTTTTCCTTTCCCGTCCGTACTGATATAAAACGGAACTACTGTGAAAGCTGAACAGCCCATCGAAGAACTTTTCGAAAAGTTTTTGAGAAATGACTATACCAACGCCGACTTCCGTCTGCTGCAGGATTTTTTTAACGTACCAGCAAACGAAGAAGTAATCCATACGCTGATTTACCAGGAACTGTCCGCAAAGGAGGAAATAAAGTTCAACCGGGAGAAAGACCTTAAATTGATGCTCGCCAATACACATGCGCATTTAAATGCCGAAATCTTCCATACCGAAAAGAAATGGTATTTCAAGCGGCAGTGGCTACGCTACGCCGCTGCCGCTTTCCTGATCATATCCCTGGGCACGTGGGTTTATCTGAAAAACACCGTCAAAGTCAGTCAGAAAGAATCAGGCTCCATTGCTATTGCAGAAAGTATTCCACCGGGAGGGAATCGTGCTAAATTAGTACTGGCAGACGGGCGTACGGTACAGCTTAGCGAAGAAGAAAGCGGTTTGGTTACCGGAGAGCACTTTTCTTACGACAACGGAAAACCCATCGCCTTGCCCGACCAGGCAGTCGCGGGAAGCCCCTCCACTGCTTTCACGGTCTCCACACCAAATGGAGGAACCTATCAGCTTCTGCTGGAAGACGGGACGAAGGTGTGGTTAAATGCCTCTACGTCTTTGCACTGTGCCGGGTTTGAGGATGACGAGCGGGTGATACACCTGACTGGTGAAGCTTACTTCGAAGTGAAACCAGGAAAAAGGCCCTTTAAGGTTGTAACTAACGATCAAACGATAGCCGTGCTGGGAACCGCATTCAACCTGTCTGCCTACGAAGATGGACAAAGCGGGACAACAACCCTGGTTTCGGGCGCGGTGCTGCTAACGTCCAATCGCTCGCAGGCGGTCACGCAGCTAAGTCCCGGTCAGCAGGGCGTACTGACTGGCGGTGAATTTCAGGTTCGAAAAGTCGATACCCGTTCCTATACCGCCTGGAAAGACGGGTATTTCTACTTCGATAAAACGCCGATGAAAGAGGCAATGGCCGCCATCAGTCGCTGGTACGATCTCGAAATTCAGTTCAGCAAAGCCAGATCCCAAACCTTCTTTTATGGTGAAATCAGCCGGAATAAACCCCTATCGGAAGTATTGGGACTTTTGGAAGCAGCCGGATTACGCTTCCGGATGGAAACCGGTCACGCTAAAAATAAACTCATTATTAACTAACCAAAAAAAAAAACCAATGGAAATGGAGGCCTGAATATGTAGACATAATCCCCTCAGCAACATGCTGACCACAATCAATTATTCCATCTAAAACTAACATTAAGAACTTATGATTTTTGATAGACGCATCAAAAACCGGAAACGGTATTTGATGATCAAGGTATTATCCATGTTAAAATTAACCTTTCTTCTCTCCGTGCTCTTCGCAACTCAGGTTGCGGGGCGCAGCCTCGCTCAACCCATCAACCTAAGAGCAGAAAGTATCTCCTTGTCGGAAGCTATGCGAGAGATAAAAAAACAAAGTGGCTATTCCTTCTTTCTCCAGGGAGAAAATATAGGCGACTTAAAGCTGAACGTAGCCATCAAAGAGGCTGATCTGGAACGGGCTATGAACGACCTGCTCGCACCGCTTCCCCTGGAATGGGTTCTGAAAGGAGACGTTATCATTATCCGTACATCCACAAAGAAAGTCGCCAACAAGCCGCCTACCCAAGGTGCTGCCTACCAGGATAAACTGGTCAGGGGTCGCATCGTGGATGAAGATGGCTTAGCCCTTGAGGGGGTAAGCGTATCCGTAAAAGGTTTCACCAAAGGCACCAAGACAGACGCCAATGGTCAATATTCAGTTGCTTTACCTCAAGGTGCAAGCATCCTGGTATTCTCCACCGTCGGTTTCGAAGCCCTGGAAGCGGAAGTCGGAACCCGGGAAACGATTGACGTTACGCTTCTGCCCGCCATAAGTGACCTGGAAGAAGTCGTTGTTGTGGGCTACGGCACACAGAAAAAAAGCGATCTGACGGGAGCCATAAGCCGGATCGATGCCAAAGCCTTCGAAAATCAGTCTGCTACCAGCTTGCCGGAATTCCTCAGTGGTACCGTAGCCGGTATAGCCACCACGCAGAATACCGGGGCAGGTGGTGGCGGATCCATGGAAATCAGAGGCCCCAACTCGCTCAATGCCGGGACGTCTCCGCTGATTGTGCTGGATGGTGTTATTTTCAACGGATCCCTCCAGGATATCAACCCGTTCGATATTGCTACCATAGACGTGCTGCAGGATGCCAGTTCGGCGGCGGTATACGGTTCCCGCGCGGCCTCCGGGGTCATCATTGTGACCACGAAAAAAGGTAACAGTGAAGTACCGACCGTAACCGTCTCCGCCATGACCGGGCTAGCCACGACCTCCAACGATTACAAACCCTTCGATGCGCCGGGCTACCTGCAGTTCAGACAAGACCTGATGCGGCAACTCGCTCCCCGCAGTGATAACGCCGGTTATTACAACAGTCCCGATTACCTGCCCCCTGGCGTCTCCCTGGATCAATGGCGGAATTACAGCAATAATCCGAACGATGACAACACCGTCGAATGGCTGAACCGGCTCCGGCTCAATGAAACAGAAATTGAAGGTTTTCAGCAGGGGCGGGTCATCGACTGGTACGACAAACGCATGCAACACGGTATCCGGCATAATTATGACCTAGCCCTTTCCGGTAAGGGCTCGCGTGTTAATTATTACCTTTCAACCGGCTATACCGATAATCAGGGAATCATTTATGGCGATCAGGTTAAAACCTGGCGCACCCGGCTTAATCTGGAGGGCAACGTGGCCGACTTCCTGAAAGTTGGCGTCAACGCACAGTTTGCCAGCGCCGATAACAGCTCCGTAAGCGCCGGAGGCATTAACCGCCTGAGTCCTTTCGGCCGCTTTGAAGACGAGGCAGGGCAGCTCATGCGGTTTCCCCACGAAGATCCCTCCTTCCCTAACCCCTTTCTTGATGCCTATTACAAAGATCAATACGTTAAGGACAACCGCTTATTCGCGACATTCTATGCAGAACTGAAGCTGCCCTTCGGTTTCAAGTATCGGGCATCCTTCCAGAACCGACTTGAAATTGGCAAAGACTATAATTTCTGGCCGGTCAGCACCATGACAGGCGGCGTTAGCCGGCAAAATGGATTCGGTAACCGTTCAGACCGGCACGCCTATGAGTGGATGGTCGATAATATCCTGAGCTGGGACAAAATCTTTGGCCGGCATACCCTGGACTTCACGTTTCTGGCTAATGCGGAGAAGCTGCAAGTACAGAATTCCATTCAGGAAAATGAGAACTTCGGACCCAGCGGTATCCTGAGCTGGCACGGCCTGCAATACGGCATCAATCCTTCGATCACAAACGACGATATGGTCCGTACCGCAGATGCGTTGATGGCCCGCGTGAACTACGGATTTGACCAGCGTTACCTGCTTACCCTTTCATGGCGCCGCGACGGTTTCTCGGCTTTCGGTCAGAACCATCCGCGCGGATTTTTCCCGTCCGCAGCTTTCGCCTGGCGCATTTCCAGGGAACAGTTTTTTCAGGTCTCCTGGATCGACGATCTGAAGATGCGGCTTTCCTGGGGGATTAATGGCAACCGGGATGTACCCACTTATGCCGCTTTATCAAACTTATCCCGAAACGCCTATTTCGATGGCACCAACATCATCGTCGGCGTAACAAATAGCTCTATGGCGAACCCGAATCTGCGCTGGGAAGGCACAGAAGCTTACAATATCGGCTTCGACTTCTCCGGTTGGAACGGAAAATTAACCGCTACGGTAGACGCCTACCAAGGCACTACACATGACCTGCTGATGAACCGCCGCCTACCAAGAATCATCGGGTACGAAACGGTTATGACCAACCTTGGGGAATTATCCAACCGGGGTGTTAATCTCAACGTCAGCGGAGAACTGCTCTCCAGGGAGAACCTCAACTGGCGAAGCGGTTTCGTCTTTTCCTTCAACCGAAACCGGATTGAACGGTTGTGGGGCGATTTTGTGGAAGAAATGGTCGACGGAGAGCTGGTCCGGCGCGAGGTGCCCGACTACGCCAACAACTGGTTCCCCGGGGAAGGCATTGACCGGATATGGGACTACCGCATCGAAGGCATCTGGCAGGAAGAAGAAGCGGAAGCTGCCGCGCAGTATGGTTTACGCCCGGGCGAATACCGTGTGGAAGATGTGAACGGCGACGGAGCTTACCGGCAATTCGACGATAAGCAGTTCCTCGGCTGGCGTCAGCCCCGCTACAGCCTGGGCTGGCGGAACGACTTTATCTTTATTAAGGACTTCGACCTCAGTGTATTCCTGAGAGCAGATCTGGGCCATATTGGCTCCCGGGAAGATTTCAACCATTCCAGTTCCAACATTTACGATCGTGCAAACACACTGGATATCCCCTACTGGACGCCTGAAAATCGTTCCAATACCTACCCGAGGCTCAATGTAAACGCCCGCTTATTCGAAGGTGGCATCAGCCGATACGAATCGCTCAGTTTCCTACGTGTGCAGGACGTATCGCTTGGTTACCGGCTGCCGCAGGAAACGGTGAAAAAACTATCGATGAACCAACTCCGATTCTTCCTG
>JBMDWN010000072.1:0-1506 GCA_048595275.1 Olivibacter sp.
GCTGAAAAAAAAGACAACCAGATGTTAAGCGCTGGATTGCGCACCAGAGTTACATTATAATCCCGCACCATTGGCCCCATAGCTCAGTTGGTTAGAGCACGCGACTCATAATCGCTTGGTCGCTGGTTCAAGTCCAGCTGGGGCCACCAAATTTTAGCTTTAGAATCATATAATTAAGCCACCTTTCAGACGGTGGCTTTTTTGTGCCTGCGATGTCGCATTGGCAGCGAATGGCAGCAGATTTCCTTTACATTCCAATTGCGCCGCCGCTGTTTGCTTTGAGCAGACCGAACAAAACTGCTCAACAAAGCGGGAGACATCCAGAAAAGTATCTGATAACTCTCTTGTATGAATATATAAAAATGGCCAGTTTATGATTTCATCCAGTCCGGACAATATCGCAGGGAAGTCGCTTTCATCTAATCCAAAAAAGTCTGTTAGCGTGACACTATCAGCATGATCCTCAGGCCTTAGCACCATATGACACCGACAGCATCACCCGATTCTGATGGAATAAATGTCAACCCGACTTGCTTAAACAGGCAACTAAGAACGACATCCGAATGCCTCTTTTGACATATCAGGGACTGATGTAGCTTCTTTAAATCATCGCGAAATATCTCAAGCTGGCCCGCAGCAAACTCCGCACGGAATTCAGTTTTAAGTGAAGGAACCGAAAATTCAACCCAAACCATGATCCGGTCGTATGACGCTTCTTCAGGCTCCGGCATCCTTTCATGAGGGGGGTTAACTTCAGATGTAGGGTTCCGCTCAGTATATCAATCATCCGTTCACCTCTAAGACATGTACTGAAAGTGCATAATAGTCCAGTCTTTTTCTCATACCAGCACTTCAAGTCGGTAAGGTTTATAGAAGTAACTACTTTTTTGTTTATTCTCTACCAGCTTGTACATACGGGTTTGATATCTGAAAAGCCCCGGTTTTCTAAGGGGGGCCGGCATACGAGTTCCATATCGAATCGCCTTTTCCTGTATTTGTAAAGGCACGTAGCGACCCGGTTCCTCACTCGCTGCTAATCCTGTAACCATGAATACCTCCTTGAAATTCAACGCAATGAATAATAGCATCATGCTAAAATAGCTCGGAATCGCATCCTGAAGAAAATGGAGGAAGATGTAAATGCATCATTTTCTGGAAACACTTTCAGAATTTCTTTCCAACTGGCCTGTAATATCGGGAGCGCGAACAGAGAGAAAGCCAGTAAAAGACAGAAAGAAGATTTCAAATCTTCACTACAGACCTATTTGCAAGATCACTGCTGATGAAAAAAAGAGAGGGTGATATCACCTCTTTTCAGGTGGAAAAATTAACTATGCCGCTACTTAAGGATTTTTAAAAATGCGCAAACTTCTCCACTCCGAATACACGTTCCGGCGGTCACACGAAGGTGTGGCTGCCCCGACGGTATATTCGGGGATTACCCATGCAAACAAGAAATCGAGCGTTTCGTCGCCATCATATGAAAAGGCTCAAAACTAAACGCGG
>JBMDWN010000073.1:0-17743 GCA_048595275.1 Olivibacter sp.
CTTGAGACAGCTGCGTATTTTTGTGGGGGCAACCAATTTGTTCACGATTACGAACTATACTGGTTTGGATCCGGAAGTTAGTCAAGCCGGTGGCGGTGCTTTTCCAGTGTTGGGTGTTGACCGGGGGATTTATCCTCAAAACAGGCAATTCCTGATGGGACTTAACTTAGGATTTTAGAAGATTAAACGAGAAAGAAAATGCAAAAGATAAAACGAATACTAGCTGGTGCACTTATGCTGGCTACTATTATTTCCTGTAGCCGAAGCTTTTTAGAACCCAACCCGCAGGCTGACTTAACGTATCCCGATGTAAACAGTCAGGATGGAGTTGAAGCTCTGTTGGTAGGTGCCTACGGCTTATTGAACGGCAATGTTGAAGGACTCTGGGTAAGCTTCGCATCGGCTCCCAGTCAATGGTTATTTGGAGATGTGGCGGCTGATAACGCACATAAAGGCAGTTCTGGCGGAGATCAGCCGAACATGAACTTTATTGAGCAGAATACACCGACCAGTACTAATGACAATCTGGGTGTTATCTGGAACCGTTGTTATGAAGGTATTCTTCGTTGTAACAACACGCTTCGCGTATTAGCCCAAGTACAGTCTGAAGGAACAGACGCCTTTGACGAAGAGCGTGCAATCCAGATTGAAGGTGAGGCCAGATTGCTTAGGGCACACTATTATTTCTTTATTCAAAGGCTCTTTATTAATATCCCTTGGGTGCCGGAAGACATCACCTCAACAGATGAGCGTGTAACGATTCCAAACAATGAGGATGTCAGACCCATGATCGAAGCCGACTTGCGTTTCGCTGTAGAGAACCTGACAAATGAAAAATACCAAAGTCAGGTAGGGCGTCTAAACCTTCCTGTCGCTCAGGCTTATCTCGGTAAATTTTTACTCTACCAGGATAGATATGAAGAGGCTTTACCGTTTCTGGATGCCGTAATTACTGCAAAGGGAAGCTTGGTAAATATGGACTTTACCGAGAACTACGACATCAGAAGAGAAAATGGGGCTGAGTCTGTCTTTGAAGTTCAGCATGGGTTGAATGCAGATGGAAGTGGCGATAACGCGAATACGGGTGACATGCTGAATTTCTTTTATGGAAATGCTCCGATCAACTGCTGCGGATTTTTGCAACCATCCATAGACCTGGTAAATGCATACAAAGTCGACGCGAACGGTCTTCCATTACTGGACAACAGCTACCGGGATGATCCCTATCTTTCCGATCTCGATTTGACCGATCAGCAAAAACCAGGTTACGAACTGGACCGCAGTATTCACTTTGACCCCCGTCTGGATTACACCGTTGGTCGGAGAGGCGTACCGTTCAGGGACTGGGGGGTTATGCCCGGTGATGCCTGGATTCGTGACCCCGGATATGGTGGGCCTTTCGTTGGGATTAAACACACCATCGAACAATCGCTTTTTGCTGGAAATACCGTTGCCGGAACGGTTCAGGTTACGGGCTTGAATGTGAAAATTATCAGGCTTGCAGACGTTTACCTGATGGCTGCAGAGTGTAACGTAGAGCTCGGTAATCTTCCGCGGGCGCTTGAGCTGGTCAACGCCGTTCGGACCAGAGCTGCCAGCCTGGCACCTAAAACAGTTGGTGGATCGCCAGTAGCAGTTTATGACGTAAAACCTTATCCAGCCTTCCCCTCAGCGGATTATGCTCGTAATGCTGTCAGGTTTGAAAGGCGCCTGGAACTCGCTCTGGAAGGCCATCGCTTTTTCGATTTAGTACGCTGGGGGATTGCCAAGCAGGTACTCGACAGCTATTCTCAATTCGAAGGCGAATACTTAAGCGTGTCAAGAGGACTAAGTTTTCAGCCACAGGCGGAATATTATCCCATCCCACAAGTGGAATTAGACCGTAGCGGTGGCGCATTAACACAAAATCCGGGCTATTAATTTGCCCGAACACCTAAAAAGGGGAGCACAATCGCTCCCCTTTTTTGTTTATGGACAAAAATGAATACTTTTAGAAATCCAAAACAACTATTATGAAACGAAAAATAACGATCCTTTCACCGGCGATGCTAGCTAGCGGTGTCCTGCTGATGGCATCTTCCTGTTCCACCGCGACCAACGGGGACAATCCTGACATGCGGGATACTGTCCGCCTGGATCCGGTAGAGCAAAATGAAGGCAATGCGGATTATCAGCCGGCTTTCCCGGGACAAACCCGCATAGGCGGCGTTAAGACAAGCACGCCTTATGAAGTTGAGGTCGTTACCAAAGATTTAGCGAATCCGTGGGGCATCACCGCTATGCCGGATGGGCGTCTGCTGATCACGGAAAAGAAAGGGACTATGCGTATTCTTCAGGATAGCACGCTGAGCGAAGCGATTACCGGGATACCGGAAGTGGACTCCAGGGGGCAGGGAGGACTGCTTGGCCTTACGCTGGACCCTGATTTTTCATCTAACCGCATGGTGTACTGGGTTTTTTCACATCCCACCGGTGGAGGGAATCTGACCGCGGTTGCTAAAGGCCGACTGGCTGATGACGAAAAGACTATTGAAAACGCCAGCATCGTTTATCAGGCGACGCCGGCCTACGATGGTACGCTTCATTATGGCGGACGTATACTGGTGGACAAAGCCGGTAACCTGGTGGTTAGTACCGGGGAACGCTCCGACCTGGAAACCCGTCCACAGGCACAGGACCTGAAGTCAGGGTTGGGAAAGATTATTCGCATCACCAAAGACGGACAGCCTGCGGAAGACAATCCTTTTTTAAACAATGCCGAAGCCCGGCCTGAAATTTACTCTTACGGCCACCGCAATGTACAGGGACTGGCTTTTCATCCGGTGACGGGTGATCTTTGGGAAACAGAATTTGGTCCACGCGGTGGAGATGAAGTCAATCGGGTAGAAGCAGGAAAAAATTACGGTTGGCCAACCATTACCTATGGAATTGAATACAATGGGAATAAGGTTGGGGACAGCATACAGCAGAAATCCGGGCTTGAGCAGCCGGTTTATTACTATGACCCTGTTATATCACCTAGCGGTATCACGTTCTATTCTGGTGATGCCATTCCGGAATGGAGAAACAACTTATTTATTTCTGCTTTGAGCGGTGTCCACGTGGCGCGTCTTGTTATAGAGGATAATAAAGTAACAGGTGAAGAACGTTTACTGGTTGACCAGGGTCAACGCATTCGGGATATTACCCAAGGGAAAGATGGTGCGTTATATGCGATCAGCGATTCTGGCTGGGTTTTCAGAATTGGTAAGGCAAAAGAAGAATAGCTATTTGTAGGCATCCCCGTCGGAAACGGCGGGGATTTTTTATGTCCATGAACACGAATCCGATACCGGATAAGGTAAAAAACAATCCCGGGGTTATCCAGGCCTGGTCAATGTTCGACTGGGCAAATTCAGCGTATAACCTCGTTATCACGTCGACCATTTTTCCAGCCTACTACACGGCGATTACAACGACGCCGGAAGGCGGAGATCAGGTCCAGTTCCTGGGTTTCAACTTTGCGAATACCGCATTAGCGAACTATTCCCTGGCTTTAGCTTACCTGATAATGGTACTACTTATGCCATTCCTTTCAGGAGTTGCGGATGGTAACGGCCGCAAAAAGGACTATATGAAGCTATTCACATACCTGGGGGGGATCGCCTGCTGTGGATTGTTTTTTTTTCGCCTGGAAACCCTGGAATTCGGGATTTTCTGTAGCATGCTTGCTGCGATGGGTTATGTAGGCGGAATGGTATTCAATAACAGTTATCTTCCGGAAATCGCTTCGCCGGATCAACAGAATCGCGTCAGCGCCCAGGGCTTTGCTTATGGTTATGTTGGTAGCGTTATTTTACAGGCAATCTGCTTTTTGTTTGTGTTGAAACCGGAGTGGTTTGGGATTTCGGACGCTTCGCTTCCCGCCAGGTTATCTTTTCTGCTGGTCGGTCTTTGGTGGATCGGCTTCTCGCAGATTCCCTTTCGTCGATTGCCAGATGGTCTCAAGAACGAAAAAAGCAAAAGCGGACTTGCCGAATTGAAATTTGTGCTTCGCGAGCTTCGTGGCCACCCTTTTATGAGCCGGTTTCTAACTGCATACTTCTTTTACATCATGGGTGTGCAGACGATTATGCTTGTAGCGGCGGCTTTCGGAGAAAAACTGCTTCATCTTGGAGCGGCTAAGCTGATTGCCACCATTCTGCTGATCCAACTCGTTGCAATAGCGGGCGCATACCTTATGGCCCGGTTGGCAAAACGCTGGGGGGATATAAAAATATTACTGATCACAGTCGCTGTCTGGATCTTTATATGCATTGCGGCATACTTTCTGAATACGGAGTTTCAGTTTTATCTCATGGCAATCCTCGTCGGTCTGATTATGGGTGGGATCCAATCCCTCTCACGTGCTACTTATTCAAAGCTGATCCCGGAAGGAACAAAAGAAACAACGTCTTTTTTTAGTTTCTACGACGTAACAGAAAAGCTGGCCATTGTTGTTGGATTGTTTTCTTTCGCACTGGTAGAGGAACTAAGCGGGACGATACGAAATGCTCCATTGATTTTAAGTGTGTATTTTATAATAGGTTGGATTCTGCTCTTTAGACTAAAAACCCCCAAAGCTGATCAGCGGGAGACTAAAATTTAAAACTGTACCTTTATTCCCTAAGATTCCCATATGGACGTAGATGTTTTCATACCTTGTTTCATGGACCAGTTGTTTCCGCAGACGGCCTTCAACACCATAAAAGTTTTGGAAAGAGCAGGGTGTAAGGTCCGCTACAACCCGGAGCAGACCTGCTGTGGTCAACCCGCATACAATGCGGGTTACTGGGATGAAGCTAAAAAAGTCGGCACGAAATTCCTGGACGATTTTAACGGCGTCAAGCACCTGGTTTCTCCATCGGCCTCATGCACAGGAATGGTCTGGAACGGATATAACGATCTTTTTACCAATTCTATGGTTCATAATCAGTGCCGGAGTCTTCAACAGAATATGCATGAATTGTCCGATTTCCTGGTCAACATTGTGAAGAAAGAATATTTCGGAGCAGAGTTAGAAGGCAAGGCTGTTTACCATGATTCCTGTGCCGGCCTTCGTGAATGTCATATACGGCGCGAGCCCAGGCAATTGCTGGGTAAAGTCGAGGGACTTGAACTGCTGGATCTTCCGGATGGCGATACCTGTTGCGGCTTCGGGGGTACGTTCTCTGTGAAATTTGAAGCCATCGCTTCTGCCATGGCAGAGCAGAAAGTGGAGCACGCGTTGTCGACGGGGGCGGATTACATCATATCCACTGATGCTAGCTGTCTGCTGCATCTTCAGGCTTACATTGACCAAAAGCGACTTAGAATACGCACCATGCACCTGGCAGATGTGCTGGCAAATGGCTGGGGAAATATTTGAAATCCCCGAATATTTTCTATCTTGCCTTACAATAACCAACACTCAATCATGAATAACAGAAGAGAATTCTTAAAGGCATTTGGCCTTGGCGCAATGGGTCTTGCCGTTGCACCTTCCCTGAGCAACCTGGCTTTCGGAGCTTCCGCTAAGGGGAAAATGTTTTTCGATATTTCGCTGGCGCAGTGGTCGCTCCACAAGACACTTTTTGCAAAGAAATTGGATAACCTCGACTTTGCGCAGACTGCTTCCAAAACCTATGGTATCCAGGCCGTAGAATACGTCAACCAATTTTTTAAAGACAAGGCGAAAGATCAGACTTATCTGAAAGAGATGCTTAAACGCTCGAAAGATAATGGCGTGAAAAACGTTTTAATCATGGTAGACGGTGAAGGAAATCTCGGAGCAGCAGACGACAATGAACGTAAAACAGCCGTTGAAAATCATTACAAGTGGGTTGAGGCTGCTAAATTTTTAGGTTGCCACGCCATTCGGGTAAATGCTGCCGGCAAGGGAACCCCGGATGAAATTAAAGCAGCTGCTGTAGATGGACTGGGTAGCCTTAGTGAGTTTGCATCGAAGCATAAAATTAATGTTATCGTAGAAAACCATGGCGGCATTTCGTCTGACGGGCAATGGCTGAGTTCGGTTCTGAAGCAGGTCGGCAAGAAAAATTGCGGAAGTTTACCAGATTTTGGAAACTTTTATGAGTACGATCGCTATCAGGGGGTTACGGATCTGATGCCCTTTGCAAAAGGTGTAAGTGCTAAAACGCATGATTTTGATGCTCAGGGCAACGATACCGTTGTGGACTTCCATAAGATGATGAAAATCGTGAAGGATGCAGGTTTTAAAGGCCACGTGGGTATTGAATATGAGGGAAGTAACCTGAGCGAAGACGAGGGTATTAAAAAATCAAAGCTGCTTTTGGAACGTGTGGGAGCAGAACTGAGTTAATTTGAAATTGAATCTTCATAAAAGCTTCCCGGAAGGGAGGCTTTTTTGTTAAACGCTCTTTTTTTAATAAATTTCGAACCGTTAAACCCGTCGGTCTGAAAATTGGCCGGCAAAATGAAATGACAGTCATACTAAACAAATAACCCTTTCATGAAAGAGAAAGCTTCATCCAGACGGGATTTTCTGAAAAAATCCGCTATTGCGGCCGCTGCATTCAGCATCGTGCCTCGTTTTGTGCTTGGAGGGCAGGGCTACCTGGCACCGAGCGATCACCTGGCTAAAGGAATCATTGGCGTCGGCGCTATGGGACGCGGACATTTTGAGTACGCAGGAACCAAAACAGTCGCCATCTGTGATGTAGATACCAGGCACCTTGCTATTGCTATGAAGCAGCTGGGCGATAATGCGGTGAAGCAACTATCGGACTACCGGGACTTGATCCAACTTCCTGAAGTAGATATCGTGCACATAGCTACACCGCCCCACTGGCACGGCATCATGGCCGCGGAAGCAGCACGTGCCGGGAAAGATATCTGGTGTGAAAAACCGATGACACGTACGATTGGAGAGGGAAAAAGGGTCAAAGAGGCAGTACAGCAACATGGCCGCATTTTCCGGCTCAACACCTGGTTCCGGTTCAAGGACAATTTTTATGGGATGACCGTTCCGGTTAAGCGCATCAAAAAACTGGTAGACTCCGAGATGCTGGGCTGGCCGCTTACCGTAACGGTGAGTCGTCATACCGGTTTCGACTGGAAGTTCTATTGGGTCGGGAAAGAAAACCTGAAGCCAGAACCTGTTCCTCAGGAACTGGATTACGAACGTTGGCTAGGTCCCGCGCAGTACAAACCATATAACACGCACCGCGTACATCAAACCTTCCGGGGCTATTGGGATTACGATGGCGGAGGTTTAGGCGATATGGGGCAGCATTACCTGGATCCGATTCAGTATTTTCTGGGAAAGGACAATGAAAGTCCTGTCACCGTTGAAATTGATGCTCCCGAACAACATAACGATGCCGTTGGAACCTGGCGACGCATTGAATACACCTATGCCGACGGATGTAAGATTATTCTCGATGGCGAAGGAAGGGATACCGATGTGCCATACATCAACGGTCCGAAAGGAAAACTCTACCCCGGTTTTAAATCGGATATACCCAACATGGAACAAAAGCTCGCCGCATTCCCGGATCCGGACGAACAGGTGACGGATTTCGTCGAGGCGGTGAAGAACCGGCAGAAGTTTGCATTGAATGAAGACAATGGATACCGGTCCTGTACCATTGTCAACATGGGGCTTGCGGCGTTGAGACTCGGTAGAAACCTGAAATTCGATTCAGACAAGCAAATGTTCATTAACGACGATGCCGCGAACCGGCTGATCGATCAACCCATGAGAGGACCTTATACCCTGTAAACGACCAATTATAAAGCGAAATGAATAAAAACAATATATCGAAGAAGCTGGCACTTGCCGCACTGACGCTCTGGTTCCTGCAAACACCAGCGCAAGCTCAGAACGATCAGCAGCGTAGTACGGCAACGAAGATAGCGGATGTTCTGGCTATGGTACCAGCCCGGGACGAAATTAAGCTGAACGACGTTTTCAAGCAATTAGAGAGTTTTTCTCCCCAGGATATTACAGCCTTGTTCCTTCAATTAAAGCCCCCCGGGGGCGATAATGCGCGGATTGAGTACGCAAGCAACAGTTACGCATATTACGTTATGCTGCCCGGAAAGGAATCCCAACGGGAAAAGTTCGTGCAGGGTGCGGTAGCTGCCCTTCAACAGTTGCAGGATCGGGATAATAAAGGTTATGTCATCAACATGCTTATCAATGCAGGTAAAGACGACGCAGTTCCGGCATTGAAACCTTTTCTAACAGATGACTACTTAGCCGATCGGGCTGCCAAAACATTGGCAAGAATCGGTACAGAAACAGCGGGTGCCGCTTTGTACAGCGAACTTAATGAGGCAAGCGGAAAACCAAAAATTGCCATCGTAACCGCTCTAGGCGATGCCGCTTATGTGCCAGCCAACGAAGCGCTTATAGAACTAACGACATCGGCTGACACAAATTTGCGGAAAGTCAGTTTTTATAGTCTGGCGCGTTTGGCTCAGCCAACGTCTCTGCCAACCTTCGAAAAGGCATTAAAAGACGTTGATTATCATTACGACGAAAGTAATATAACCGCAAACTATCTGGTATATCTCAACCACCTGATAAAAGCTGGGCAGAAGGAGTTAGCAGAAAAGCAGGCGAAGAAGCTGCTGGCCCAGGCGAAAGATCAAACACCGGTTCGGATTGCCGCGCTGTCTATCTTAACGGCGATAAAGGGAGAGGCTGCTGAAAAAGATTTGAAGAAAGCAATCCGCGATCGGAACGTCGCTTACAGTGCTGCCGCTTTCAAGCTCGCCATGCCCTTTGTGGATCAGGAAAATGCAGGCGACTGGCTCAAAGCTTCCGCTAAAGCCCCCGCCCCGGCGCAGGCAATAGTTATTAATACCATCGGAGGTTTGGAAGCGGAAAACCTTTTTAGCAGTTTACAGAAAAGCCTTAGCAGTAAAGATCCTGGCGTTAGAAAAGCTTCCATCATCGCGCTTTCGAAAATTGATCCGGATAAAGCGCTTGACCTGTTGATACCATATTTGGATAAAGCGGATTCCGCAGACCGGGAAGCTATTGAGCTAGCCTTGAATACCAGTAAATCAGATCAGTTGACGGCCAAATTAACAGAAGCAACTTCGAAGGCTGATGGAAAAAACAAAGCCTTGCTACTTTCTGTCTTGGGCGAGCGCAATGCTTCAGAAGCTTATCCGTTAACGGAGCCAGCCTTATCGGACGACAATCCGGAGGTCCGCAAGGCCGCTTATTGGGCACTTCCGTATGTGTCAAGGGCAGCTAACCTGGACGCGCTGACTGAACGATTGGTAGCCAGCACGTCCGATGACGAAGTAAAGGCTTTACAGCAAAGCATCGTCATGGTTGTAAGTGCCAGCGATGTAAAAGAGCAAAACCTGGAAACGTTGTTGAAGCGTTACGCAAGCGCTGCACCTGAAAAGCAAGCCTTGCTTTTGCCCGTTTTCGCAGGTATTGGCGAGGGCAAAGCGCTTGAGCCTGTTCGGGAAGCATTGAAAGGTAATGCCCAGATAAGGGCTGCAGCTGTGTCCGCTCTGGCTGCCTGGAAAGACAGCGGAGCCCTGTCTGACCTGATTCAACTTAGCCGGAGTAGTAAAGATCCGAAGGAAAAAGATGCCATTCTTAAAGGCATGGTCAGGCTGATCAGCAGTTCGGAGCTACCTGCCGATCAGAAAGTGCTTCTTCTTCGGGATGCCATGGAGGTAGCGGAAAATACGCAACAGAAGAGAATGATCCTGAGCAGTCTCGCTGCGAATAAGACCTATAACGCGCTGGTTTTTTCAGGGAAGTTCCTGGACAATTCGGAATTACGGTCAGCAGCAGCGATGTCGGTGTTGAATATCGCTTTGGATAATCCGGATTTGTACGGCCCTCAGATACGCGAAATCCTTTCAAAGGCTGTAGACGCCTTGAGTGGCAACGACAGCGATTACCTGAAGCAAGCGCTGATCAAGCACATCAACGAACTTCCCAAGGCTCAGGGATTTGTTCCGCTTTTCAACGAGAAGGATCTGACAGGCTGGAAGGGCCTCGTTGCTGACCCGATAAAGCGCTCCAAAATGTCCCAAAAGGAACTCAATGCAGCGCAAGCCAAAGCTGACGAGCAGATGCGCGCAGGTTGGTTAGTAAAAGACGGCGTCCTGTGGTTCAATGGAAAAGGAGATAATATTGCTACCACAAAGGACTACGGAGATTTTGAGATGCTGGTCGACTGGAAACTTAGCCCTGTGGGTAAAGACGGCGACGCGGGAATCTATCTTCGCGGTACCCCCCAGGTACAAATCTGGGATACGTCCCGCGTGAATGTTGGCGCTCAGGTAGGATCCGGAGGTTTATATAACAATGAAAAGAATGAAAGCAAACCATTAAAAGTGGCAGACAACGTCCTTGGAGAATGGAATACCTTTCGTATCTTGATGAAAGGAGATCAGGTGACGGTTTACCTGAACGGCGAACTGGTAACCGATAACGTAGCGCTTGAAAACTATTGGGATCGTAGCCAGCCGATCTTCCCTTCAGAGCAGATTGAACTGCAAGCGCATGGTACGGAAGTCGCCTACCGGGATATTTACATCCGGGAGCTTCCCCGTAAAGAAGTCTTCACGCTAAGCGATGCAGAGAAGAAAGAAGGCTTTCAGGTCCTGTTTGATGGAACGGATATGAATGCCTGGACCGGGAACACCGACGCCTATACGATCAGCGAAGAAGGAACCCTGGCGATATTTCCAACGCAAGGATCGGGGGGAAACCTTTATACAAAAGAGGAATTCGGAGATTTTACCTATCGCCTTGAATTTCGTCTGACGCCGGGGGCTAACAACGGAGTAGGCGTTCGGACGCCAATGGAGGGAGATGCAGCTTACGAAGGCATAGAAATCCAGTTGCTGGACGATGGCGCTGACATTTATAAAGATATTAAGCCCTATCAGTTTACCGGATCGGTTTACGGCGTTATTCCGGCAAAGTCCGGTCATCTGAACCCGGTGGGCGAATGGAATAAAATGGAAATCACCTATAAAGGGGATGATGTTAAAGTGGTGTTAAACGATGCAACAATCGTTAACGGAAACCTCAAACAAGCCTCTAAGAGCGGAACCGTAGATGGACGCGAGCACCCGGGTCTGAAACGTTCAAAGGGGCATCTCGCCTTTTTGGGTCACGGCTCAGAAGTACATTTCAGGAATTTGCGGGTTAAGAAGCTGGATCGTTAACGATCCGGCTTCCGGCTTGCTTATTTCGGTAGGTTTTCTTTGCCTGCAATTTTACTTAGCGTTTTTTTAGTTGCCAGTGAATTTACCGTGCGCTAAGGTCCCGGAATATGCCAAATAGTTTTCCCTAAGTAACCTGAGGAATAGTATCTTTGCATAAAGATCACGTAGTAGGTGATTGGATTCATCATTTTTTATAAAGCATAAATCATAGTTGTAATATGATTCAGATTACACTCCCTGACGGTTCCGTCCGTCAGTATGAAAAGGGTACAAACTCCCTGCAAATCGCTCAATCCATTAGTGAAGGCTTAGCCAGAAACGTACTCGCTGCTGAAGTAGACGGGCAGGTTTGGGATGCTACGCGTCCGATAGAAAGTGACGCCAGCGTCAAGCTATTGACCTGGAATGATAAAGATGGTAAAGCGACCTTTTGGCACTCTTCAGCCCATTTAATGGCGGAAGCACTCGAAGCGCTCTATCCCGGAACTAAGTTCGGCATTGGTCCCGCCATTGAAACCGGTTTCTATTACGATGTGGATTTCGGCGACCGTGCTTTTTCATCGGACGACTTCAAGCAGATTGAAGATAAGATGCTGGAACTTGCCCGTACCAAAGAAACATTTGAACGGAAAGCAGTCTCCAAAGCCGATGCTATTGAGTATTTTACCGAAAAAGGCGATGAATACAAGCTGGATCTGATTAAAGACCTGGAAGACGGAAGCATAACCTTTTATTCCCAAGGTAATTTTACGGATCTCTGTCGCGGTCCTCACATACCCAATACCGGCTTTATCAAAGCCATCAAGCTGACCAATGTAGCCGGAGCCTATTGGCGCGGAGATGAAAGCCGGAAACAACTCACCCGGATTTACGGAGTGACTTTCCCGAAGGCCGGCGAACTGGCGGATTACCTTAAAATGATCGAAGAAGCGAAACGCCGGGATCATCGTAAACTCGGAAAGGAACTGGAATTGTTTACCTTCTCTGAAAAGGTGGGGATGGGTTTGCCACTGTGGTTACCGAAAGGGGCTGCATTAAGGCAGAAGCTGGTTGACTTTATGCAACGGGCGCAGATCAAAGCAGGCTATGAGCCGGTCATTACTCCACACATCGGGCATAAGAACCTGTACATCACTTCCGGTCATTACGAAAAATACGGGGCCGATTCCTTTCAGCCTATTAAAACGCCGCAGGAGGGGGAGGAGTTCTTCCTAAAGCCGATGAATTGTCCGCATCATTGCGAAATCTATAAGACCAAACCACGTTCTTATAAAGAGTTGCCGGTCCGTTTTGCTGAGTTCGGTACCGTCTACCGTTATGAGCAAAGCGGTGAGTTACACGGGCTGACCCGCGTGCGCGGATTTACGCAGGACGATGCGCACCTGTTCTGTCGCCCCGATCAGGTGAAAGACGAATTCAAAAAAGTAATCGACCTGGTGCTCTATGTATTTAAGGCACTCGGTTTTGAAGAATATACAGCGCAGGTATCGCTTCGCGATCCGGAGAACAAAACCAAATACATCGGCAGCGAACAAAACTGGCTGCTGGCGGAAGCGGCCATCATTGAAGCAGCAGAAGAAAAGGGGCTGAATACCGTAATCGAACTGGGTGAGGCCGCTTTCTATGGTCCTAAGCTGGACTTTATGGTTCGGGATGCGCTCGGACGTAAATGGCAGCTGGGAACCATTCAGGTGGATTATAACTTGCCGGAGCGTTTTGAACTGGAGTACACCGGAAGTGACAATCAGAAACACCGTCCGGTGATGATCCACCGTGCGCCCTTCGGATCCCTCGAGCGGTTCGTAGCCGTTTTGATCGAACACTGCGCCGGGCAGTTCCCGTTATGGCTTGCTCCTGAGCAGTTTATCGTGCTGCCCGTTTCAGAGAAATATGAAGAATATGCAAAAAAACTTTTAGATTCTCTAAATAATACCGAAATTCGCGGTTTGATTGATTTACGAGACGAAAAAGTCGGACGGAAAATTCGTGACGCGGAAGTGAAAAAAATCCCTTACATGCTGATTGTGGGGGAGAAAGAGCAGGAAAGTGGCATGATTTCTGTGCGAAAACACGGCGAAGGCGACCTGGGCTCTATGTCACCGGAAGACTTCAGTAAGCAATTAATAAAAGAAAGAACTGTTTAAATTAAAGGAAAATTTGGCTTTAGGTAGACCAGGATTTAATAGAGGACCGCGTCCTCCGTTTAAGAAAAAAGAACCCGATCATCGTATTAATCAACACATTCGTGCCCAGGAAGTTCGCCTGGTTGGCGATAACGTTGAGCAAGGGGTTTACCCGATAAAACAAGCATTGGCGATTGCTGACGAACTGGATTTGGATTTAGTGGAGATCTCTCCGAATGCGAATCCGCCGGTTTGTAAAGTGGTTGACTACAGCAAATTTGTTTACGAACAAAAGAAAAAGCTGAAGGAAATTAAAGCTAATGCCAAGCAAACGGTCATCAAGGAAATTCGCTTTGGTCCGAATACGAATGAGCATGATTTTGATTTCAAGTTGAAGCATGCCATGAAATTCCTTGAAGCTGGCGAAAAGGTCAGGGCCTATGTGCATTTTAAGGGGCGTGCAATTGTTTATAAAGACCGCGGTGAGATTCTGCTGTTGAAATTTGCGCAGGCCCTGGAAGAGATCGGAAAGGTGGAATTGCTTCCTAAATTGGAAGGTAAGCGCATGTTCATCACGGTGGCTCCGAAAAACCCGAAGAAGTAATCTTCGCAGAACAAGACTAATAGATTGATTTTAGATATAGATTATTATGCCAAAAGTAAAAACCAACTCCAGTGCCAAAAAGCGTTTTAGCTTAACTGGAACAGGTAAAATCACTCGTAAGAACGCTTTCAAAAGCCACATCCTTACAAAAAAGAGTACTAAGCGTAAGCGCAATCTTACGCAAACAAGTTTAGTTTCTGATGCAGACATGGGCAATGTAAAGCGCATGCTGGCTATCGGTAAATAAATACAGGTTCACCTTAATATTAACCAGGTGCCGGGTTTAAGTCTGCCATTCCGGCAGCACCTCGTACCAAAAATTAAAATTTATGCCACGTTCGGTTAACGCAGTAGCGTCAAGGAGAAGAAGAAAAAAGATCATGAAGATGGCCAAAGGCTACTTCGGATCACGAAGCAAAGTTTACACAGTTGCTAAAAACACGGTTGAAAAAGGTTTATTATACGCTTACCGCGACCGTAAAACCAAGAAAAGAGAATTCAGGGCATTATGGATTCAACGGATCAACGCCGGCGCCCGTCAGCATGGTATTTCCTACTCTCAATTGATGGGTAAATTAAATGCCAAGCAGGTAGGATTGAACCGCAAGGTTCTTGCAGATCTTGCTATGAACAATCCTGAAGCGTTTAAGGCAATCGTTGAAGCCGTTAACTAAATAATAAATAAGATCTATTAGTAAGAAGGCTACCCATTCGGGTAGTCTTTTTTTTGTCCGTATCTCACGGAACCATTATATCAACAACTTATTATCATTGCCGTTTTTAACAGGTGTTAAACAAGGCTCTTACAAGGCTTTAACAGGGCTTTAACAGGGCCATTGGCCTTGTTAAAGCCTAGTATAAACTTTGTTAAAGCCGGGTAAATTCCGGACTTGGTAAAGCTATGTATCTAACTTTTTTGCCAACAAGAGCAACAAAAAATCCCCGGCCTGCATACAGACCGGGGATTGAACGATTGACGTTATTTTACTTTATCAGACCTTGGCCGTTTTCAACGGAGTACGATCGAGGTTGGTGTCTTTTATTTTGGTGTCATCTTTCGACTGCAGGTCTACTACCATAGGGGCTGCAAGGAAGATAGAAGAATAGGTTCCCAGTACGATCCCAATCAGGATGGCAAAAGAGAAGCCGCGGATTACTTCACCGCCAAAGATAAACAGAACAGCCATTACGAAGATTACGGTTAGCGAAGTAATGATTGTACGGCTCAGAGTCTTATTTATAGCCGTATTAACAACTTCCCCGATCGGCTCGTTTTTAGCCCTGTGCAGGCCGAGATATTCCCGCAGCCGATCAAATACAACCACCGTATCATTGATGGAGTAGGCGACGACCGTAAGCATAGCTGCGATGAAATGCTGATCGATGTCCAGGGAGAATGGCAGTATACCGTCAAGCAGGGAGAAGATTCCTAAAAGGACAATTGCATCGTGCGCAATGGATATGGCTGCTGATACACTGTATTGCCATTTACGGAAACGGATCAGTATGTAAAGCGCTATGATAACGATCGAAAAGATAACGGACCATATTGCGGACGTCTTGATGTCATTCGCAATGGTAGGGCCGACCTTCTGGGAACTTAAAATTTCGTGCGCATTCCCTTCCACCTTAGACAAACCTTCATTCAGCTTCGCCAATACTTCAGCGTCAGCGGCATCGTCCGTACGGTCGATCAGGTAAGGGGTAGTAACACGCAACTGGTTATCGTTTCCGAAGGTCTTAATCTCACTCGTGATTCCGAACGTGGCGTTAACCTCCTCGCGAACCTCCTCGAGATTAACAGGCTGTTCGTAACGTACGGTATAAGTCCTTCCTCCTGAAAAGTCAACCCCCAGGCTGAATCCTTTAGTGAAGATGGAAATAACACTGATGACGATCAAGGCAACAGATAGACCGTAAAATGCGCGACGTTTTTTTACGAAACCGAAATTGGCATTTTTCAAGGTATGATCACTCCATGGGAAGGATACAGTGATTTTCATATCTTTTTTGATCATCCATTCGAAAATGATGCGGGTAATGAAAATTGCCGTGAACAAAGAGGTTATAATACCAAGCATCAGCGTTGTAGCGAAACCTAAAATTGGCCCACTTCCGAAAACATAAAGAATAACCCCTACCAGGAATGTTGTAATCTGAGAGTCCAGAATCGATGGCATAGCGTGTTTATAGCCATCGGAAATGGCCTGACGGACTCCTTTGCCCAGCGCGAACTCTTCCCGAATCCGTTCGTAGATCAGTACATTGGCGTCTACTGCAGTACCCATGGTCAACACGATACCGGCAATACCCGGTAAGGTCAGTACCGCCCCGAGAGAGGCAAGGATACCCATGATGAAGAATACGTTAAAGATAACGGCAATATTAGCTACCCAGCCAGCACGGTTGTAGTAGAAGATCATAAAGATCAATACTACGACCAATCCGATGACAGATGAATTGATACCGGCATCGATAGCGGCCTGTCCCAGCGTCGGACCAACAATAGCCTCTTCAACGATTTTAGCGGGAGCAGGAAGACGACCGGCCTTAAGTACGTTTGCTAAATCCTGCGTGTCTTCGAAGGTGAAGTTTCCGGTGATGGATGAAACGCCATTAGGAATTTCTCCCTGAACGGTAGGAGCGGAGTACACCATATTATCCAATACAATGGCGATCGCCTTTTTTGGATCTGTGCTGGACGCTGCTGCTGTTATCTTCCGCCATTCCCGGGCTCCATCGCTGTTCATGAACATTTCCACTTGTGGGCTGTTTGTTCTCGAATCAACATCTGCCCGGGCATCGGAGATAACGTTACCTTCCATCAGCGCTGTTCCGTCGAGACCGCTAGGCTTTATAGCAAACAGCTGGAACATGCGGGACTCTTTCGATACCGGCTTTACACTCCATAAGAACTTTACATTATTTGGCACAACCTGCCTGATGGCGGGAAGGTTCAGGTACGCATTGATCTGAGCCGTATCTTTCTGCATTACGTAACCAACAATAGGGCCTGCGCCCAGCATTTGCTGTCCCTGAGCTCCCTGACCCACATTCGGGCTCATAACGGCAAAAAGCGGATTTTGGTTGCGCAGGTCGGCTTGTGCAGCAGTACTGCTGTCGCCCGCCAGCGAATCGGCTGCTCCGGCCTGACCTAAAGCGGCCAGACGACCGCTTGAAGGCGTGCTTCCTGATGCAGTTGCTGTATCCGTAGCGGATGGCTTATTTTTCTGTTCACTTTTCTGAACGTCAGCCAGCGTACGGTTGATGTTCTCCAGCAAAGGGAAAATTTCCGTGTTATCGTAAGTTTCCCAGAATTCAAGTTTGGCAGAGCCTTGGAGGAGTTTCCTTACCCGTTCTTCTTCCGTAACACCCGGTAACTCAATCAGGATGCGGTTGGTTCCCTGCTGCAACTGGATGTTCGGTGAAGTGACGCCGAATTTGTCAATCCGGGTCCGCAGGATATTAAAGGAACGGTCGATCGCGCTGTTCGATTCCCCTTGGAGAAAACGAAGCACGTCGCCATCGCTGCTGTTGGATGTAATGCTGGAAGAGTTGTCTCTATTCGCAAAAAAGGTGGCCAGCTTTCCTTCAGGAGCTAATTTTTTGTATTCTTCTCCAAACAGCGTAACAAAGTCCTGCTGGGTTTCCTTCGTTCTGGCTTCTGCATTAACCAGTGCCTGGTTGAAGGCTTCATCTTTCGGGTTATCGGCGAGGCTGGCGATCAGTTCATCCAGGGAAATTTCCATCGTGACATTCATCCCGCCTTTTAAATCCAGACCCAGAGAGATCTCCCGCTCCTTGCAATATTGATAGCTGA
>JBMDWN010000074.1:0-3799 GCA_048595275.1 Olivibacter sp.
ATTTTCTGTGGTCGACTGTCCATTACTGGGAGCGAAATTCAGGAAATAATCGTCGATCAACGCATATTTACCGCTGTTGATGATTTCGTCGGCGAGTTCGACAACCCGCTGCATATCTTCATTGGCAAAGGTCGGTGCCTCTCTGTTGAGGAACGTCCCGCGATTCAGGTGCAACTTCATCAGTAGCATACGCGCTGCATCCGGACTTGCCCGATCAATCCGGGTCGTCGGAAGCAGGTCCTGAATTTCTGTTAGTTCCGAAAGAAGGTATTCAATCTCTTCTTCCGCTGTCCTGACCAGCGGCGGAGCCGTGACCTCATCTCCCGGATTCCGGTAAGGCACCTGGTTCCAGCCATCCAGCACGGAGAATTCAGCAAAAGCCCTTAAAAAACGTGCCTGAGCTTCCTGCTCTGGTGTCGGGTTAAAGTTAAGTACATCGGTGGCTACGTAACTCACGCTGAGCAAATCCCGGAATACACTGTGGATGCGGGTATGATCCGATTCCCAACGGTGCAGGTGCAGGGCCCGCCAGGCACCGTTATCGTCCCAGTCTCCCCCACGGGTGGGCACCATGGCCTCATCCGAAGGAAATTCCTGTAGCGCCCACCAGCCATAAGGTCCGTAGTAGGGGTTTCTCATAGCGATGTAAGCGGCATTTAAGAGGGCCGGCACGCTACCTTCGCCTACCCCATCCGTGCCGACCTGCCCGCGTAGATTTTCATCCAGCTTTGTACAGCCTGCTGAAGTCAAAACGAGCAAAAACAGTATTATTATATTTTTCATCTTACTCATAACATTCATTCTTTATAAAGAAAAATTCACACCCAGGTTTACCATGCGCGCAGGAGGATAGGCTACGTTATCGATCCCCAGCGACGGAACCCCGCCTACCGCCTTGTTCACGTTCACTTCCGGATCAAAGCCTTTGTAATTTGTGATTACAAAAAGATTGACACCATTCGCAAACACACTCAGGTTCTTAATCACGTTACCCAAATTACCCACACGGTAGTTCAGGGTTGCATTGGCCAGTTTCAGATAACTTCCGTCTTCGATGTAACGGGAAGAAGCTGCGATCGGGTTAGCCGGCGATTCCATGATGGGCGATTCGATCAAACCAGCAGCAATGTTCCGCGTTCCCAGGTTGGAAATCGGGAGAACTGCATTCGCCGTATTGTTGTAAATATCCTGTCCGAGAATACCATTGAAGTTGGCCGTCAGGGAAAAGCGCTTATAATCCATCCCCAGCGTGAAGCCAAGCAAGACCCTGGGGTTCGGATTTCCTACCCGATGAAAAATAAATCCGTCATCCCGGTATTGGGAAAAACCGGATTCATCCAGCCCCTGGAATTCACGCGTAACCATCGCAAACAGCGGGTAATCGTTCTGGATCACTTCCACCGTCACGTCGCTCAGCCCTTGCCCGCTCAGGCTACCGGTACGGATGATGTTGTTGCCCAAGCCCTGAACCTTGTTATCAACAAAGGTTGCATTTACCCCCAGGTCGAGTTTAAACTCTTCACGATCAATGACCATACCGTTAATACCCACTTCTACTCCCTTGTTTATGATCTGTCCGGGAAGGTTGATCCAGGTAACCGATGCATCGGCTGCGGCCGGATAGAAAGGAATTTGTGGAAAAAGCAGATCGGTCGTTTTCTTGTTGAACACATCCACCGTACCGCTCAGACGGCCGCCGAAGAAACCGAAGTCCACTCCAAGGTTCATCTGCTCGTCAGATTGCCAGCGCAGGTCCGGGTTCTCGTTGTTTACCGCAACGATTCGTTGACTTCCGCCCTGAAAGCTGTACGAATAGCGGCGCTGCGAAGAACCCGAAGGAAACTCCTGGTTACCGGTCCGCCCCCAGCCTGCTCTCAGTTTAAGCTGACTTAGCCAAGTGGCATCTGCCATGAACTCCTCGTTCATGATGTTCCAGGCCGCCGCGAAAGAGGGAAAGGTTCCGTAGCGGTTATTCGATCCGAAACGAGTCGATCCATCTGCCCGTACTGTACCGGTCAGCAAGTAACGATCTTTCCAGTTGAAGGTTGCCCGACCAAAAAAGGACTGAATCTGTGTTGTCGGGTCGTTGAACGAAGTCAATGTCCGGTTAGCCGGTGCCGTCGCCTGCATAGCATCGGTGTAATCGACCGGGATATTTCCGAAGCCCCGGGCATTCATCCCCGTACCCCGATTAATGAAATCCATATATTCATAACCCACTACCGCGTTCAGGTTCAGATCCCGCGCAATTTCTTTATTGAAGGAAAGCGTATGGGTCAGCTGTTTGGTCAGCAACTCATTGTTTGCTACGGAAGCATAGCCACCAAGGAAATCATTTGCGAGATCCTCCTGTATACCCTGGATGTTGATGAAACTTCTGGTCGATGAGCGACGCTCGCCCCTACTATAATTCACGCTAACCAGAAAACGATACTCCAGCCAGTCGTTAAACTTGTAATAAGGCGATAAACTCGCCAGGATCGTTGACACATTCGACCGGTCATTATATGCTTCCGACATCGCCAGCGGGTTGATGATGTTGCCCTGTTCGATCACCAGGCTTCCATCCTCGTTCCGAAGCGGACGGGTAGGATTCCAGGCCAGTGCGTGTGTTAGCAGCGAGCCATTTGCTCCAGCATCCGTCACGATCGGGGCAATATCTTCGTTGCTCTGGCTGACCAGCATATTCACGTCTAATCCAAGCTTCTTGCTTTCCAGCATCTTAAAGTTTCCATTGAAGGCACCATTCAATCGCTTAAAACCTGTTTTATTGACAATCCCCTGCTGATCCTGATACCCGAATGAGGCCCGATACCGGTTATCCTCGTTTCCGCCCGCGAAGGACAGGTTGTGATTCTGATTATAAGCCGTTCTGAGTATAGCATCCAGTGCATCTGTATTCGATCCGAAATCGCCCGATGTGAAGCCATAGCGGTCCAGGGTCTGCCGATACTGATCGCCGTCCAGTATGTCAATGCGCCGCATCAAGCTGCTCACCCCACCGGAAGAGTTAATGTCGACCTTCAAATCTCCCTGCTGCCCTCTTTTTGTGGTGATGAGTACAACACCATAAGCTGCTCTGGAACCATAGATGGCCGTTGCCGACGCATCTTTTAGAATCTCCATAGAGGCGATATCTGCCGGGTTAAGGAAGGCGATCGGGTTACCTCCTGGGCTGGTGCCGATCCCACCACTCTGATCCGGCCGCGCGGAGCGCCCGTCCAGCGCTACTCCATCGACCACATAAAGCGGTTGTCCGGAACCGGTTACAGCTGAGTTACCTCTGATCCTCACCGTAGTTGCACCACCAGGCTGGCCACTGTTGTTCGTCATCTGCACGCCGGCAACCTTTCCCTGAATCAACTGATCCGCCGCAACCAATGGTCCCTTGTTAAAATTCTCGGCACTGACACTGGCCACGGCGCCGGTAACGTCGCTCTTGCGCTGACTACCATAACCGACGACCACGACTTCGTCCAATTCCTGGCCATCAGGATTCAGCTTGAAATTCTGCACCAGTGCAGAACTTCCTACGGTGACCTGTATTTCGGACGGATCATAACCAATATAGGTTGCCACCAGGGTATAATTACCCGGGGCCAGACCATCTAGGTTGTAATTTCCATTTTCGTCTGTTCCTGAAGATCGTTTTAATTCACGAACCTGCACCGAAGCTCCGGGCAAAGGCTGATCCTGTTCGTCCAGAACTTTTCCTCGTATGACACCATTTTGTGCATACGAAAACGTTCCCGTGGCCAGCATGAGCAGCGCCACGAAAAAACTGATAAAGTAAGCTTTA
>JBMDWN010000075.1:0-31285 GCA_048595275.1 Olivibacter sp.
CAGGATAGCAACGCCGCCGTAATGCTGGGCATGCCGACATACGAATTCGCTAGTCAGGCAGGCTCCCTGAGAAAAACCCAGCCAGTAACAATGGTCGGCCGAAATACCAGCTCCTTTTGCTATTTCCAGCGTCTCAGACAGCAGTTCCAGTGCTGAATCCAGAGCAGGCTGATTCTCCTGCTCCGGTGCTATAAAACTATAAGGGTACCAACTGTTATGCGTTGCCTGGGGGGCCAGCAAAGCGAAACCTTCCAGCTTCAGTTGCTGACCGAGGTTTAGCATATCTTGTGCAGAACCTCCTCTGCCATGGATTAAGATGAGTGCTTTATCGGCTCTTTCAAGCGACACCCCGCCTTGCAAAATTTGACTTTGATGCGTATACATGTTAGACCAATTTGGGTAATACCTTCTCCAGTTGCTGACGGTAGCCTTCGTATTGAGCAGGCAATTTAAGATCCTGTCCAAGTGTACTGACGGCTTCATCTACCGCAAAACCCGGATTGTCTGTAGCGATCTCGAAAAGCACTCCGCCCGGCTCACGGAAGTAAAGCGAATAGAAATAATTCCGGTCAATCTTCTCCGTGATCTGCAATCCGCTCTCCAACACTTTATTCCTGAAATACATTAAGGTCTCCTCATCTTTCACGCGGAAAGCGACATGATGTACAGATCCGCCGGCAACTAATCCGGCCGACTCTCCGGGTGCTTCGACCAAGTCGACAATGTTGGCTGTTTCAGCAGCATTCGTCATAAATCGGAAGCGATTCACTTCGGTAGCACTCAGCTTATATCCCAGAATATCCGTCAGTACTTTAGCTGTCTCCTCTATTTTATTGGTAGTGATGGTGATGTGATGAAAACCTTTCAGCGCTACTGTTTCATTCACCTCGTTGCTTACCCAGCCCTTCCTCTCATCCGCGTTCTTTGGAATGGTCAACTCAAATTTCAAACCATCGTGGTCCAGGAAACTGATGTATTGCTCCCCGAATTTCTCTCCGGTTTTATTGTAGATTACATTCCTCTTTTCAAAACGATCAAGCCAGAAATCCAGACTACCTTCCGGTACCGAATAACCAATCTCCGTTACCTGCTGCGTGCCCCTTCTTCCGGCACGCATACTGCTGCCCCAGGGAAAAAACGTCAATATGGTCCCGGGCGCACCTGTCTCGTTCCCGAAATAAAAATGATACGTTTCCGGGTCATCAAAATTTACCGTTTTCTTCACGAGGCGCAAGCCCAGAACATCAGTATAAAAATGATAGTTACGATTTGCGTCGCCCGCGATAGCGGTGATGTGATGCAAACCTTGAATCCTGTTTTCCATAATTTGATCCTCTTTTAACATACACAAAGGTACCCCATAAGACTGGGTTAAAAGTTGACCTAGATTAAGAAGTGTGAGCAAGGCGTCGGCGCAGGCGACTCAAAAATTCCGGCGTAATACCCAGGTAAGCAGCTATATCCTGCTGAGGGACCTGGCGATAAAACTGCGGGTACTTTTCTATAAATTCCAGGTAACGCTCTTCCGCAGGCAGGGCCATCGTATTAATCAATCGATCTTGTACCGCTACCAGATGCCGCTGGAGCATCAGGCGAAACACCCGTTCAAATGCTGGTATCTCCCGGAGGAGGATTTCCTTCTGATTACGGTTCAATACGAGCAATTCTACTTCCTCGATAACCTGAATGAACAATCGGCTGGGCGACTGGTTCACCAGGCTGCCAATATCACTCACCCACCAGTCCGCCGTTCCAAACTGCAGGATCACCTCATTTCCCTTTTCATCTATGAAAAACGTTTTCAGACAGCCGCTGATCACGTATACCTCAAAGCGACAAACCTCCCCCGCTCGAAGAAGGAAGCTACGCCTCGCGGCCTTTTTGTAACTCAGGTGCTCGTGCATGCGCTCCAGCTGTTCCGGATCAAAATGTCCGCAGCGGCTAAAATATGCGTCGATCGAGGCAAACATAATTAATTTATCTTCTCAGCTTATAAAGCCTTTGACGTACTCCTTTGTCAAGGGTTCTTTCGGATTCAGCAAAACCTCCTCCGTCGGACCAAATTCGACAATGCGTCCCATATAAACAAATATAATATAATCCGATACGCGCCTGGCCTGACGAAGGATGTGGGTTACCAGGACGATCGTGTAATCTTTTTTCAGCTGGATAATCAGGTCCTCGATCCGTTTGGTGGAAATCGGATCCAATGCAGAGGTTGACTCGTCGCCCAATATAATTTCCGGCTCAACCGCTAGTCCGCGGGCCAGGCAAAGGCGTTGCTGCTGCCCGATAGAAAGCGCGGAAGCCGAACTGTGCAGCCGGTCTTTGACTTCCTCCCACAGACCCGTCGCCTGGAGATAATGTTCAACCAGACCATCCAGTTTCGCTTTGTTTTTTTCTCCGTGAATTTTCGGTCCGTAAGCGATGTTGTCGTAAATGGACATTGGCAGGGGGTAAGGTCGTTGAGACAATAACCCCATCTTCCGGCGGATATGCGTCACTTCGGCTTTCGGATCGTAAATGTCTTCACCGTCTACCAGCACGCTTCCGGTCACGTTGATTCCTTCCGAGTCATCCAGCAGACGATTCAGCGATTTCAGGAGTGTCGTTTTACCACAACCCGAAGGACCGATAATTGACGTAACGCTTTTATCCGGAATGTTGATGTTAATATCTTTAAGCAAATGCTGACTGCCTGCAAAAACATTGAGGTTCTGGATGGATATATGAGGATAGTCTGTCATATGATTTACTAACGCTTTCTGTTGATAAAATGAGTAAGAATAACGATCAGGATCACCATCAGCGTCAACACTAAAGCTGAAGCATAAGCCCGACCCTGCACCTCTGGAATAGGGCTACTCAACTGGAAAAATATGGCTAGCGGCAAGGTTGCCGCCGGTTCATCCAGGGCATACGGAACCTGATCGCTGAAACCAGCGGTAAACATGACGGCTGCCACATCTCCCACCCCGCGGCCAAAAGCAAGCAGGAGCGCCGTAGCAATCCCAGGCCGGATCTGCTTCAGGAAAATCAACGAAGCTTCCCAACGAGTGGCACCGAGGGAAAGCGCAGCGTGTTTAAGTTCTCCCGGAACCTGGCTGAGCAGCTCGTCCAGTGTTCTGACCATAACCGGGATAACCAATAACGTAACAGCCAGGATTCCCCCCAGAAGCGACGCGCGGATACCGAGATAAACCATGATGGAAAAGGCAAAAGCACCGTAAACAATGGAAGGAATTCCAAACAGTACGTCGAAAGAGAGTCGGGCAAGCTTGCTGAAAGCCCCGGAGCGGCGGAGATAGATGGTCAGGAAAAGGGCGATTGGTATTCCTAAAACGAACGCAAGCAACGTTGCCCCCCCGGCTACCAGCAGTGATCCCACAATGGCATTGAGTACCCCGCCGGATCGACCGAAATAGTAGCCTCCGTCAGGCACCTTCGTCAACATTTCCCAATTCAGGTAAGGGGCGCCTTTCCAAATAATGGTTCCAAGAATCAGAAAAAGGCTCAGAGCGACCAGAATAGTAGCGGACAGCATGAGCACCTTAAAAATCCGTTCTTCAGCAGTCCTTTTGTTCATGCGCGAGCCTCAATTCTATTTAAAATGATCCTGGAAAAAAGATTAAATAATACGATGATCAGAAAAAGTATGAGGGCAGAAAACATCAACGCCGAATCATAGAGCGGAATCGACATCATTTCTCCGAAATTATTGGCCAGTAATGCAGGAAGCGGGTACCCCGGATCAAAAAGCGATGCAGGTGCGATGGGTACGTTTCCACAGACCATCAATACGGCGATTGTTTCACCAAAAGCCCTGGATACGGCGAGAACAGTGGCCGCCAGGATACCGGGCCTGGCTTTCTTCAACGCAACTTTTTTGATTGTCTCCCATTTGGTTGCGCCCAGCGACAACGAGGCTTGCTTTAATTCGCCGGGAATATTGGATAACACCTCCGCCACCACACTTACCAACAAAGGAAAGATCATGACGGCCAGTACGATTCCGCCACTCAGGACCGTATAGCCGGTAGAAAAATCAACGAAGCCCGGTGCAATAAAATGTTGTACGATCGGAACAATAAAAAACACCCCCCAAACCCCGTAAATAATCGGCGGAATACCCGCTAAAAGGTTTATCACCGGCAGCATAAATTTACGGATAGCAGCGGGTGCGTACTCCACAAGGTAAATCGATGTAAGCAAACATAACGGCAAGGCGATGAGAATAGACAACACGGTGACCCATAACGTACCCATGATAAAGGGATAAAAGCCAAAGAGCCCTTTCTGTGGTCTCCAGGCGCTGGATGACAGCAACTCCCACATCCCGACTTCCGATAATATTGGCCTGGCCCGAACGTAAAGGCCTACACCAATTGCAAAGACGATAGACACCGCAAGAACCGATAAAATCAGCATTCCGGCCTGCATAAAACGATCTTTGATAACTCTCATTTGTTCTGATTAAATACGATCCAATTCCGCTTTGCGAGCCGTCGAATCCAAGCGTACATAACCATTACCTGGAAGCAGGCTTTGCCCGGATTCTGACAGTACGTACTCGAGGAAAGCAGAGATAGCCGGTGACTCCGGCTTCCCGCGGAACAGAAAACCGAGTTTTCTGCTGGGCGGGGCAGGATAACGTCCGTCCAGAATAGCCTGATTAAGACTATCGAGATTCTGATAAAAAGATTCATCGGCGTCAACCCGACCATTTTCATTCAGATCGATGGGAAGTATCGCGATCCCCGTTACCGGCTTACGATCTGTCAAACCGTAGACAAAATTGATGTTGCTGAAGCCAATAGACAACGGATCGCGCAGAATAGCCTGCGCCTGACCCGGGTCACCGAAGACCCCTATTCCCAGGAGGTCCTCCTGACTGGTTTCCAGGTAGCTCGCCCACGTTTCGGCAGCACCCGCTGCATCAGAGCGGGTATAAATATGCATATCGTAATCGGCGGAGATGCCCTCTAATTGATTCCATCTGGAGATTTGGCCGCCCACAAAGATCTGCTGCAGTTCAACCTGATTCATACCGCGGGCAAGCAATTCAGAAGTAGCCGGGTTATTAGCGTTGAAGGTCGGCACCACCGCATCTGTGGCTACATTGATCAGGTAGGCTCCCCGCTCAAACTCTTCGGGGTAAATATCGCGTGACACCAGCGCGATATCGACCATACCCGATAATACATCTGCAATGCCTTTGCCTGCACCACCGGCGGAAATGTTAAAACGCACTTCTGGATGTTGCTTTTTAAATTCTTCACTCCAGTGCACAACCATAGGATATAAAGCAAAAGCCCCGGAAATGGTGATGGACTCTCCTTTATCAGCTGGACTTGACGAATTCTGATGGCATCCGCCTTGTAAGCATCCGGCTAAAATGAGCAGGTATAGAATGGATTTTTTTTGAACTTGCCGATTCATCAAGCTCAAATATATACAAAAATGGTAGATATTATAGCATACTGTAAAAATGTATATTCAGGCCATACTAGGCCGCCACTAAGTGATTAACCTTTTGAACAAGGTCATTCATATCGAACGGCTTCGAAAGGTATTCGTCGGCACCGAGTGAGCGGGAAACAAAAGATGGATCTTGACTGGCAGAATAAAGCAAGACCGGAATTTTTCGTCCGATAAGCGGATTTTGATCTAAATATTCTATGATTTGGTCCCCGCGGAGGTTAGGCATCCAAAGATCAAGAATTAAAATATCCGGCTGGAAATTATTGATCTGGTCATAAATTTTATGGCTTTGCTGCTCGACAACTACTTCGAAACCGTGACTGCTGAGTAAAAAATACATCATGTCCAGAATGGACTCGTCATCATCACACACCAAAACTTTTTTCATCTGTCTGTCATTTTGGTAAACAGACCAAAAATCAGACCATTTTAACGATCACTTTACGTTTAGTTAAAAATAGAAAGTGGAGATTAAAGAATCCACTTAAATTCGTGTGATTTATTCGGGTTTTTCATCCGGTCAGCAATACGGATTAATCTATCAGGAAGCTTCACAAGGTAATCGCGAGCCTTTTCACCCTTCTCATTCAGGTTACCCAAGCCTTCAATCTGCCATTCTGTATTAAGGTCTTTCAAAATATCGACATAATCCAAAGCAGTGTAAACACCGAGGCGTTGAGCGGCATCGGAAAAGTGGGAGAATAATTCGCCCTGAGGCTCGCCGGATTCACGCAGAAAATGCGCCGGCATAACGATTTTCTGGCGCATCATGTCCTCAAAAGCCAGGAGTACTTCATTTGGATCAACCGTAATTGCATGGGAAATAAAAGACATATACGCTTTAGCGTGACGGGCTTCATCTGAAGCGATTACACCGCACATCTTAGCCAGTAACTTATCCCCGGATTGTTTCGCCAGACCAGCCACGCGACGATGAGAAACATTTGTCGCCAGTTCCTGAAAAGACGTGTAAATGAAGTTCCGATACGGATCACGGCCCGTACCAATATCAAACCCATCTTGTAGTAAATACTGAACAGATATTTCGAATTGCTTCATATCAACCCGACCAGACAAGTAAAGGTATTTGTTGAGCAGATCACCATGTCGATTTTCTTCGGCCGTCCATGCGCGAACCCACTTCATCCATCCGCCGCGTTCATCCTTCTCCACGTCCTCAACCATCGTCAGCCAGGATTCGTAAGTAGGCAATGCCTCTTCCGTGACGGTATCCCCGATTAAAACAGCCATCAGGTCGTAAGGTAATTCACGGGCACTTCCCTGCAAATCCTTGATTTCTTCAAAGAATGTATCCCTGGATGCGTCCGGAAGAAAGTCTGCGGGCTGCCACATTTGCTCTACTGGCTTCAAATATTCGCTCATTTCATTGAGCATAAATGGCTCCAGATAGCGCATCACTTCTTTCCTCGACCCTTCGTTGATTGGTTGCTCCGTGTTTTCCATATCCATTACAAATATACAGTTATGAATGGAAATCTAAAGCAAAAGCTGATGCTGACTTGCCGTAAATAGGTCTCGCCAAACGCGATTTACATCGTTTTCCGGGTTTGCTGCCTGCATTCCAAGATAAGGGTAGATTGAAAAAACAAGTTTTCTTAATTCTTTGACCATCAACCTGGACTTTTCCGAAACAGGTCGGCACCAATCATTACCAGTCCGTCGATCTTTTTTTACGCTTTCAGCTACCGCATCATAAAAATCTGCACGAAGCCCGTTGTGCTTAACCGCAGCACTTTCCAACAGTTTCCTTAGAGTCTGAAGGCGAACACCCGATGTGTTCCGTAAACAGGAGTCTTCTAATATACCGGAAGCGGCTAACAGAAAATGCTGTGCCATTCCCAGGGTATTCGCGGCGATTGTCGCTTCAGCGAAGGGCAGAAAAGGGTATTGATACAAACGGTTCGAATACCCGGTTGGGAAATCACCGATCTTAAAACTTCTGTCGGCCTCCACCCATAAGTCTTTAACAGCGTAGCGTTGACTGGCGGTTGCGATAAGGCCGAACGTCTGCCAGTCATCGTGCAGCTCAACTTCCTCTCGTTTAAATACAAAGGATCGGATAAGCACCTGACCATCCTCTTGTTTAACCGGCTCACCATTCTCGGTAATGACGCAATTCGCCGTAAACACGGTCAGGTGCGGTGCGCCCGTCGCATACTTCCAGTGTCCGTTAACCCGATACCCATTGGGGCTTCTTTCTGCCGTACCGCTTGCCTGTCCGCTTCCCCCCAGGCAAACATCCTGACCACCAAATATGGCTTGCCGGGCATTGTTTTGCAGGTAAGCAAAAAAAAGCCCTGCCCCGCTGCATAAGGTAACCGTCCAACCTAGACTCCCGTCGATACGCGCGAGGGATTCTTCCAGTCTGAGTGCCGGAACAAGATCCGATTGTAAGCCGCCATACTCCTCCGGTACGAACAGCAAAAACCATTTATTGTTGTAGATCACATCGAGCTGATCGTTGGTTAGTTGCCTGCCTTGTTCGGCAGCGACGGACTGACCTGCCAGGCGTTGACGCAGTTCCGAAGAAATTACTTCTTCATATAAGAGTTCCTTTTTCATTTCGTTGGGGAAGATTCACCCTTTAACTTACGTAGCCAATCGATGTACCCGAATATGGCTATCACAAATAAAAATAAAGTCAGCAGGGCATATAGAGCCAGGTCTTTATGGATCAGCAAAGGAACCGCACTGGCATTGCTCAGATTAAGCAAAATCCAGTTCTCAATCTTCCTTCTCGCGAGCAACCACATGCCTGCCCAGGCGGTTGACGTTACCCAGGCATCCCACAATGGTACGGTGGAATCCGTTGCCGTCAGTAAAACGAAGTATACAAGAGGTGTGCCCAGGATCACGATCACGAGCGTAACTGACCAATCCCGTTTACCTGATCTGCTGATGGAAACTGCAGCGCCGCCAGGCCTGTGAAGCCAGAACCACCAGCCATAAATGCTCATGATGAGGTAGTAAAAATTGAGAAATACCTCAGCGTACAGTCCGGCTGCCCAGAGGACATAGATGGTGATCAGGACACTGATAATGCCGCAAGGATACAGCGATACTTTATTTGCCCTGGCCAGAAAAACCTCAGCGACACCAAAAGCGACACCAATCCACTGTAGTAAAGGCGTTTCCGTCAACTGCACCCAGAATAAATTCAGCCATTCCATCAGGGCTCCGTTAATGGTTTCTCCATCCATACCGTGCACGCGTAATGCCCGGAATTTCCAAGAGCTTTTTTAATCCGCTTAAATCCCAGCGATTCGTAAAGGCGGACGGCCTGGATCATTTCCGGAAACGACTCCAGATAAAGTGCCGTATAACCGGATCTCCGTGCGTTTTCGAAACAATGCTGCACAAGTTTAAACGCCAGACCTCGTCCCCTGGCCTCGGGGCTAAGATATAACTTCACCAGTTCTGCATAGCCCTCCGGAAGACCTGGCGTTGGAAAAAAGCCACAACCTCCCAGCAGCAAGTCGCCTTCTTCCGCAATATAATAGGCGGATTTATACGTCCGGAACAATTGATGAAGGCTATCCGTGGTCGGATCTGTATAGACCGTCCCCTCTCTGGGCACGTCAAATTCTTCAATGGCTTTCCGGATTATTGAAGCAAGTGCCTGATCGTCGTTACCGTTCATATCAAGCGGGCGAATGGTTTCTGGGTTTGTCATTTATCGCATACTGAGGCAGCAAACTTATTGATTTTTCCTTTGTTAAGGAACAAATACACAAGATAAGCCGTTAACGTAGAACATTAAAACTATGATAACTCATCACAACTTTAAAACGCAACGGATCCTTATAGCCGTTGACGACAGCAATAATTCGGAAAAGGCGGTTGAATATGGTTATCATCTGGCTCGGTTGCTGGACGCTTCCATCGCCCTGGTCAACGTGATCGATCCCCCAGCAACAAGTAGCTACAGCTCTATAGATCCGATCATGGGAGCTCAACCGCTCTACGTACCCGAATTATCACAAATTCAAGAAGATTCTTCCAACGAATTGCTTATGCGCCTGAAGGCAAGCTGGGACGGTGGAACGGAACGGATTAGTACGTTTCACCGGCTTGGACAACCCAAGCAGGAAATTCTATCTACAGCTGCTGAATGGTCCGCAGATTTGATTATACTTGGGACGCATGGACGCACAGGCTTTGATCACTTCATTTCGGGTAGTGTGTCAGAAAGCGTTGCGCGGCACTCGATCTGCCCCGTGATTATTGTACCCTACAAGGATGAAGAAGACGATTAGAAAATAAAATTAAAATGGACCTACTACGGACTAATCTCCTAGATGGTATGTTGTTTTAAAGAAGAAGGTGTAAGTATGTCACCAATAAAAAAGGCCATTTACGCAAGGTAAATGGCCTTTATGTATATCCGAATCCGGGAAAGTGTATCTTCTATTCCTCCGCGTGCAGCCAGGCTTTTTTAGCGAGAAGTTCTTCTTCCGTTTCCCTTACATCTTCATCGTCGACGCAGCAATCCACCGGACAAACGGCAGCACACTGAGGCTCGTCGTGAAAGCCTACGCATTCCGTACATTTATCCGAAACAATATAGTAAACCTCATCGGAAATAGCTTCCTGTGGTTCGTCAGCATCTAAGGTAGTACCGTCTCCAAAATCGATTACACCGGAGAGTTCGGTTCCTTCTGAAAAACGCCAGGCAATACCCGCATCATAGATTGCGTTATTAGGGCATTCCGGTTCACAAGCTCCACAGTTTATGCACTCATCAGTAATCTTAATAGCCATTATCTTCTATAAACCTTTTGAAAAACTTATTTTTGCAACATTTCCTTTGCATCGCAAATATAACATTAAAATACTTTATCTGTTTTTAACATCAAAAAATTGACAAGCCAACAACGTATCGCCGCTTTTAAGGCGCTAGGCAAATACCTGGAAGATTCCACCCAATCCTTCGATAAGGTAGTAAACGACGCCAGTCGGCAGAATCGCTGGTTTGACCGGAATGCAATCCATCAGTCGATCAAACATATCGCCGGGCAATTGCTTCACTCCGACTACAGGGGGTGGCTCGAACCGTACGGGGCGACAATCGAACCCGAAACGAAACAGCAGGTAGGCCTTGTACTGGCTGGCAATATTCCAATGGTCGGCTTTCACGATTTACTCTGCTGCCTGATCTCCGGCTTTTCCGTGCAACTGAAAACGTCGTCGGATGATGACGTCCTGATGAAGTTCCTGATCCGGGAGCTGACCCGGATACAGCCGTTGTTTTCGGATAAAATAAAATTTGTTCCCCGTTTGCAGCATTTCGACTTGGTCATTGCAACAGGCAGTAATAATACATCCCGCTATTTTGAACATTATTTCGGCAAAGTACCCCATATCATCCGGAAGAACCGCAATAGTGTAGGCATCGTCACGACACATGATGATGAAAAATCGTTGTTAGCTCTTGGTCACGATATTTTCACCTACTTCGGGCTTGGATGCCGAAACGTCTCCAAATTGTTTTTCCCGGAACAGTATCCAATGGATCACTTTTTTAAGGCGATCGAATCGTTTAAAACGGTGGCTGACAATAGCAAATATTTTAACAATTACGAATACAACAAAGCCTTGTTTTTAGTCAACGGAAGTAAACACTTTGATAATGGTTTTCTGCTGCTGTCCGAATCTGAAAAAATTGCCTCTCCGCTTGCCGTTTGCTATTTTGGTTATTACCGGAACATTTCCGAAGTAGAAGACAATTTAAACCGACATGCCGACGAGATTCAATGCGTGAGCACAAATAATCAAATTATGGGAATATCCACGCAACAAGTGCGATTCGGGCAGGCACAAAAACCGGAGATTAGTGACTATGCTGACAACGTAGATACAATTGCTTTTCTGCTAAAACACAAACAGACTGCCGTTTAGAAATAGTGGTCTGCGCTTACACAAAAGCACTCATACCAGTTATCGCACGCCCTACAATCAGGGAGTTGATCTCTTTGGTCCCTTCGTATGAATATATGGCTTCGGCATCGGCTACAAAGCGCGCTACATCGTGCTCAATCAAAATACCGTTACCGCCCATGATCTCACGTGCCTGACTTACGATATCGCGCGTCCGGAGAGAGCAGAACACTTTCGCCAATGAAGCGTGCTCATCCTTCAGTAAACCACCATCTTGTAATTCCGAAAGCCGGAATACCAAAGTCTGCATAGCAGTAAGGTTAGACAACATTTCCACCAGATGGTTCTGGATCAGCTGAAATGAAGCAATAGGTTTACCAAATTGCTTGCGCTCCTGTGTATAGGCTAAGGCACTTTCGTAAGCTCCGCGGCCACAGCCAACGGCCATCCAGGCAACGCCTGCCCGCGTCATCTGCAGAACTTTTGCGGTATCCTTAAACGAATTCGCCGCCTGCAACCGATCGTGTTCTTCGATCCGGCAGTCCGTCATTGTAATCAAACCATTTTGGACGATGCGCAGCGCCATTTTCCCCTCTATCTTTTCAACTTCAAAGCCGGGGGTTCCTTTTCGTACCAGAAAGCCCTTGACCTGTCCATCGTCCAGATCCCGTGCCCAGACTATCGTCACATCAGCAAAGGTTGCGTTGCCGATCCATTTCTTCTGACCATTTAACACCCAGCTATTGCCTTCCCGCCTGCAGGTCGTCGTTAATCCTCCCGCAGCACCTGATCCGACTTCCGGTTCGGTCAATCCAAAAGCACCAATCACCTTCATTTGGTTCATCAGCGGAAGCCATTCCTGTTTCTGTTCTTCCGATCCGCAGATGTAAATAGAGCCCATCGCCAGACCGCTCTGTACCCCAAAGAATGTCGCGATGGAGGCATCTACCCGCGCCATTTCCATTGCCAGGATACCTTCGATCAGGAAGGACTTATTGGGACAACCATATCCCTCGTAAGTTACCCCAGCCAATCCTAGTTCTCCGAACTTCGGAATCAGCTCGTGTGGAAATTCGTCACGAAGCCAGTAGTCGTTCACCAGTGGTTTGACTTCTTTTTCCATAAATTCACGAACTTTGAGCTGCAGAGCACGGTCTTCTTCGGAAAGTCTCCTGTGAACTTCGTAGAAATCTCCGTTTACCGGGGGAAGTGTTTTTTCTTTCTTTGATCCGCCCATCATTTTCATCAAGCCGGCGAGCTGCTGGTCGTCCAGTTTGCTGAAACCATCCATAACTTTGGCCAGGTCCACTTTCTGAGAAATTTTCGCCAGTTGATCTAAGTCGATCTTTTTCAACAGGCTCAGGGCATTTTTGAATTTAGCAACCATCTTTTTTGTCGTATTGGTCAGTAGTTAAACAAGTATTCCCGGCCAAAGTTTCGGCTACACAAGCTGAAAGAGGTTTTCTACGCCCAGTATGCGGCGACTGGTGTAGCCCTCTGCGTAGGTTACTCCGATGTACTTTCCGTACTCCCTTGCTCTGGCTTCGATTAAATCGACAAAACCTGGTCTCGAAATATAGGTTTCCGGTTCGTCCGACTGGTAGGCGTCGTTAAAAAACTGGCTTTTAAAAGCCTTGATACTGGACAGTTTTTTCTCCCAGAAGTCGCTTACATCCACCACGATATCAGGTTTGATGTAATAATCCTGAATCGACTGCAGAAGCAGACGCGGCCGATGTGGTCCCTGCAGCATGCCGTTGCCGTCATAGGTTTCGATCTTACGGAGCCCGGAATAAAAACAGGCTTCGTAAACAAGATCTCCCCCGCGTCCGTGGTCAGGATGGCGGTCAAATAAGGCGTTACTGATGATGATTTCCGGCTGAAAGCGACGGATCACCCGCACAACTTCTTTGATATCTTCTTCCGATACACGGAAAAAGCCATCGCGCAGCCCGAGATTCTCACGTACGGCAACCCCCAGCACTTTAGCGGAATTTGCCGCCTCTTCAGCGCGGGATTCGGGCGTACCTCGTGTTCCTAGTTCGCCACGGGTCAGGTCTACAATTCCCACCCTTTTTCCAAGGGCGACATGCTTTAATATGGTTCCGGAACAGCCAAGTTCCCGATCATCCGGATGGGCGGTTATGACCAGCAAATCCAGTTTAGTCTCTACAGTTTGATTACTCATGCAGCAGTGCTTAGCGGTTAAAGAGCCTTCTCCAGTTTGCGCAACAGCCTTCCGGAAAGAGGCTTTGTAAAGCTGTAAAAGTAATCAATTAATAATCCGTCGCGCCCTAAGAGGTATTTATGAAAGTTCCACCTCGGCTCACTGTTCAAAACGCCATTTTGCTTCTTATCAGACAAGTAACTGAAAACCGGATGTTTAGCAGCACCCTTCACACTTACCCGGTCAAACACGGTATAAGAGAGCTTCTGATCAATTTGACAATATTCTTGCAGACGCTGCCCGCTGTAAGCTTCCTGATTCCCAAAATCATTCGACGGGAAAGCCAGAACTTCAAAACCTCGGCCCCGGTAGGATTGGTGAAGTTGCTCCAATTGCTTGTATTGCGGCGTAAATCCGCAGGCGCTTGCAGTATTAACAATCAGAAGCGCTTTTCCCTGGTATATACTAAAATCGACTGCTGTGCCGTCCGGTTTGGTGGCACAGAAATTATAGATGGATTCCTTCATTAATTAAAATAGTAGTAGGAATGCTGATATTTCCTGATGATGTTCTCAATATCCCTTTCCTGTTCAGGATCGTAAGTATTTTTGAGGTTATGACCAAAGACTTTGGCAACGGACTGGTAGAAAAAGGCGGTAACCCCGCCGCGGAGTTCTTTTACCAACTCGTAACTTGAGTTTCCGGTCTGCCGGTCGATCAGCTTGACCAGAATCTCTCCCTGCGATACGGTCATTTTTTTGATCTCCTTGTTGAACATGTCTTTAATTTCCTTTTCGCACTGCCGAACCAGTTTTTTTTGCTCTTTCTTATTGCTGGTAAGCGCCAACTCGCGCTGAAGCTTTTCATAACGCTGTTCAGCGAAGCGTGCATAAGGCATTACTTTCAGCACATTGTACTTCAAACGGTTGTATCTGGCCCGATCTTCCGGGGTTTTAAAGATCCGGTAGCCGGTCACAACCACCTCAGGTAAGAGTACCCAGGGGATCGCTTCGCCGTCTACTATAGTTGTCGGAAGATAAGTGGGTCCTGTTCTGTTGCTGTCCGCCCGTAACCTATCCTGTGCCCACAGGGAATCCGGGACAACAAAAAAAACCAGAAAATAAGAGAGGAGAAACAAATATTTCATAGATTTAGCTCTTATTACAGGCGGCGCATTCCGATCTACTCTACAGATCAAAGGTAAGGAAAATATTATAGAACAAGCAGCGTACACAAAGATATATAGGTTCGGGAAGATGAAGGATATAGTGATTGATTTAGAGGCAGAAAAGAAAGAAATTTTAAAGCGATACCGGGCGTTGCTTAGGGCCTGTAAGCCGACCTTGCAGAAGGGCGATAAACAAATGATCCGCAGGGCTTTTGATCTCGCCCTGGAAAGTCACAAAGATATGCGGAGAAAATCCGGAGAGCCCTACATTTATCATCCAATTGCCGTTGCGCAGATCGCTGCTGAAGAAATTGGTTTGGGAACGACGTCTATCGTCTGTGCATTATTGCACGATGTGGTAGAAGATACCCAGGTGACCTTGGATGAAATCGAAGAGAAATTCGGAAAGAAGGTGGCCCGCATCATAGACGGACTAACCAAGATTTCCGGAATTTTCGACCCGAACAGTTCCATTCAGGCAGAGAATTTTCGTAAGATGCTGCTGACCCTTGCGGATGATGTGCGGGTAATCCTGATCAAGCTGGCGGATCGCCTGCACAATATGCGGACAATGGAGTTCATGGCCCGGGACAAGCAATTAAAAATTGCTTCAGAAACCAGCTACCTTTACGGACCGCTCGCTCACCGTCTCGGACTGTATGCGATCAAGTCGGAGCTGGAGGATTTGTCTATGAAGTATACAGACCCGGACACGTACAAGTTCATCGCGAAAAAACTAAATGAAAAGAAAGCGGAGCGGGAGCGTTACATCAAAAACTTCATCGGACCTATCCAGGAGATTCTGAGCGAACAGGGCATCAAAGCAAATGTATTTGGCAGACCTAAATCCATACACTCCATCTGGAACAAGATGCGGAAGAAGTCCATTCCCTTCGAGGAGGTGTACGATCTTTTTGCTATCCGGGTTATCATCGACACTTCTCAGGAAATGGAAAAGGCGGAATGCTGGAAGGCTTATTCTATTGTAACCGACTTATACCGGCCCAATCCTGATCGCCTCAGAGACTGGATCTCTTCACCAAAAGCCAATGGTTATGAATCCCTTCATACCACGGTTATGGGACCGAAAGGGCAATGGGTGGAAGTTCAGATCCGCACGAAAAGGATGAACGAAATTGCCGAAAAGGGTTTTGCGGCACACTGGAAATATAAGGAGTCGAATTCCGACAGCGGCCTTGACCAATGGATACAGAAGGTTCGGGACATCATCAGCAATCCGGAAGCTAATGCCATGGACTTCGTGGATGATTTCAAGATGAACCTCTTTTCGGATGAAATTTTCATCTTCACTCCTAAAGGTTCTCTTATTCAACTGCCGCTGGATGCTACAGCCCTTGATTTTGCCTTTGAAATTCACTCAGACCTGGGGGCGCACTGTATTGGCGCGAAGGTAAACCATAAGCTGGTGCCCTTATCCCATAAACTCCAGAACGGAGACCAGGTGGAGATCATCACCTCATCGAAGCAGACGCCAAAAGAAGATTGGCTGAACTTCGTCGTCACCGCTAAGGCCAAGTCAAAGATCAAGTCGTCTTTGAAAGAAGAGAAGCGGCGCGTTGCCGAAGATGGAAAAGAAATTCTGGAGCGCAAACTCAAGTCCATCAAGATCACGTACAACACCGATAATCTTAATAAGATCAGTACTTTTTTGAAGCTCCCCTCCACGCAGGACCTTTTCTATAATGTAGCAAAAGGAGATATTGATCTCCGGCAACTAAAGGAATTTGCGGCTGCGGAAAGAAGCGCGGGGACAGCTCCCGGGCCAAGCACTAAAATCGAAACGCATGTCGACGGTCTTATCAAAAAGATAGATGGAAAGGATAAGGATACCCTGCTGATCGGCGACGATTTCCAAAAGTTGGATTATACGCTTTCTCCCTGCTGCAATCCGATTCCAGGAGATGACGTATTCGGATTTATAACCGTTAATGAAGGGATTAAAATTCACCGCACTAACTGCCCGAATGCGGCTAAATTGATGGCCAATTATGGGTATCGTATCGTGAAGGCAAAATGGACTTCTCAAAAGGAGCTTGCCTTTCTGACGGGCTTACGCATCATGGGAATTGATGACGTCGGACTGGTTAATAAAATAACTTCTGTCATCTCGCAAGATTTCAGAATTAACATTCGTTCTATTACCATAAGCAGCAATCAGGGTATTTTCGAGGGTTCTATTATGATTTTTGTTAACAATACGGAACATCTTGAAAACCTGATTAAAAGACTGAAGCAGATCAAAGGAATTACGGCTATAAACCGATTTGACTCGGAGCCTGTCAACTGACTAAAGCTTACTTGCATTTGACCATTCATTTCATTAAATTTGTGATTCATAAAGGAGGGCTATGCCGACAAGCGAATCAGGTAGTGTAGTAAGAAAGATTTTTGAGGCTTATCTCGAAAATAAGAGCCTCCGGAAAACACCGGAACGCTTCGCTATACTAGAGGAAATTTATTCCCGGAACGACCATTTTGATGTGGAGTCGCTTTACATCCACATGAAGAATAAAAAATATCGGGTCAGCAGGGCTACGGTATACAATACCCTTGAACTGTTGGTTTCGTGCGATCTGGTCACCAAGCATCAGTTTGGAAAGAATATGGCTCAGTTCGAAAAGTCTTACGGGTACAAACAACACGATCACATCATCTGTATCGAATGCGGTAAGGTTGTTGAGTTTTGCGATCCAAGGATTCATCAGATTCAAAGCATGATGGGAGAGCTTTTGAAGTTCGATATCAAGCATCATTCGCTTAATTTGTATGGTGTTTGCCAGGACTGCAGTTTGAAGCAGGAACGCATAAAAGCGGAAAGCAAAAGCCTTGCTTCTGTGGAATAATGAATTAATTTATAACATTTACAATTTACAAACTGTCTAGCAGCTTTTATATGTTGTAGGCAGTTTTTTTTCTTTTTTACATATTTCTATCAATTTCATTTAACAGTAATTACTCGAATGTGAATCGCATTTTATGCGTGTTATTGGGCAAATAATTCCCAATTGGATATTGACTAAAAGAGTATTATATTAGCCTCAAACCTTTCACTTCTTAAGCCTGCGTGTAGAGGGTAAAAATGATCAGCCTATGCTAAAAAATTCAATGCTCGAGAGCATTTTGCGTGCATCCAGATGTCTCATTAAAAAAAACTGTCAAAAGTTTGACAACGTTTTTTTCTACAATTTTTGGCCTTTCGATAGAGATGCTTCTGAAAGTAATTGGCTTTATAGTTTTATTCGTCATCATGATCTTTTACCAAAAAACAAGCGATTAAATTTCGTTTCCGTATTCGGAGATAAAGAAATTGTGTTTCTTACCGGCCGTCCACGGGTATTTTTTACCGGTGAAAATATTCATACAAAAGTACTTGGTGTGAACTTTGACCGATACAACTATAACTATTTCGACAAATTTGATCTATCATTGGGCTTTGATTATAGCGAGGAGGTTGGGAAGGAGAAATACTTGAGGTTTCCGCTTTGGATTACCAATTTGATTCCCTACAATTCCACTTATGAAGATGTAGCGTCTATCATCGACAGGCTGAATGCACCTTCCCTACGAAATAGTTTGGATAGGAATAAATTTGCCGCTAACATATCCAGACACGATAACAGCGGAATTCGTAAGCAAATGATAGACTTGCTGAATACCATACAAACCGTAGACTGCGCCGGAAAATTTATGAAAAATACGGATGTGCTGGAAAACGAGTATGACGACAATAAACTCGCCTATCTGCGAAAATTTAAATTTAATATCTGTCCTGAAAACAGTGATACGCCGGGGTATGTCACGGAAAAACTTTTTGATGCCATTCAAGCCGGCTGTATCCCGGTTTACAATGGTAGCTGGAACAACCCTGAGCCAGAAATTCTTGATTCAGACGCTATATTATTTTATGACGTTAACAGTGAACAAGCGCTGCTCGACCGCATCTTGAAGCTGCACAAGGATCCGCAGGCCTATGAATCTTTTGCAAGTACCCCTCCTTTCAAAACCAACGCTGCTGACCATATTTGGAATATGTTGCAACTTCTGAAAAATCACTTAAAAAAGATTATTGATAATTATTAGTAAAACGAGCTTTCTAAGAGCCCAATTACAAAAAAATTATTTATAGGTTTTGGCTTTGCGTATATTTGTCGCTTTGGTTCAAGCTGATAAAATTTCATACAAATAAATTTAGTTAAAATGCCTGACACCAAAGTTGATAACAATTCTCACGTAAACACTTGATAATCAATTGAAAAAAACAATGAATAAAGTCGATGTACTTTTGGGGCTGCAATGGGGTGACGAAGGAAAGGGCAAAGTAGTAGATGTACTTACACCGCATTACGATCTTATCGCCCGTTTTCAAGGTGGACCAAACGCAGGGCATACCTTAGAGTTTGACGGCAAAAAGTATGTTTTGAATACCATTCCGTCTGGGATTTTCAATAAGGATACACTTAACCTGATCGGAAATGGGGTAGTTATTGATCCAATCATCCTGAAGCGCGAGCTGGACAACTTAAAAGCCCATGGCTTTGACCCTGTAGGCGAAGGAAAATTGGTCCTGGCCAGAAGAGCACATCTCATCCTGCCGACCCATCAGCTTTTAGATGCCGCTTCTGAGCAAAAAATGGGTAATTCCAAAATCGGCTCCACCCTTAAAGGCATCGGCCCGACTTACATGGATAAAACCGGTAGAAATGGATTGAGAGTTGGCGATACCACCCTTCCTTCCTTTCGCGAACGCTATCAGCAACTGGTTGAAAAGCACCTGAATATTTTGTCCCATTACGGTGAGGTTCCAGATTTTGCAGCTAAAGAGGAAGCCTTTTTCGAAGCAATCGAATTCCTTAAAACCATTACGCATGTCGACAGCGACCAGCTGGTCAACGATTACCTGAAAGAAGGAAAAAAGGTATTGGCCGAAGGTGCTCAGGGAACCTTACTGGATATTGATTTCGGCTCTTACCCTTTTGTAACTTCATCTAATACGACGACGGCAGGGGCTTGCACCGGTTTAGGAGTCGCGCCAAATAAGATTGGCGAAGTGATCGGTATTTTTAAAGCGTACTGTACCCGCGTGGGCAGCGGTCCATTCCCTACCGAACTAGAGGACGAGACCGGTGAAACACTGAGGCAGATCGGCCATGAATTCGGCGCTACGACAGGCAGATCCCGCAGAACCGGATGGATCGACCTTCCTGCCCTGCGCTACGCGATTCAGCTGAATGGCGTAACGCAACTGGTGATGACCAAAGCGGATGTATTGAGTGGTTTTGACGAGATAAAGGTCTGCACAGACTATATTTACCAGGACAAGCAAATTGGATATATGCCTTATGACGTAAGCATTATTAAGCCCGAGCCGATCTACGAAACGCTGCAAGGCTGGAATGAAGACATCACGGGTATAACGGAACTGAAGCAGATACCGGCAAATCTCTCCACCTACATTTCCTATCTTGAGGAAAAGCTGGGTGTAAACATTAAATACTTGTCCGTCGGACCGGACAGGAAGCAAACACTCACGCTCAGCTAAACCTATGTCCTTTATCCAAAGGATCCGGCAAAAAGAATCATTTACCAGAAAAGCCCTTAAATGGGCTTCTTTGTTTAAAACAAGTTGCTGTTATCATACGCAATCTTTTGACGATCCTGTGCTAAGCCGTTTTGATATCCTGATAGCGGCTGGATCCCAGGACGAACTTATTGGCAATCCTGAGGCTATTGATAACCTGGATCGTCTGCAAACTTTTCTAGATCGTTATCCGGGCGACTGGCTTCCGGGGTGGCTATCTTATAACCTGAAAAACGAAACGGAAGATCTATTTTCGGCCAAGAAGGCATCAATTCCGATTCCGCCATTGTATTTTTTTAAACCCGAGCATCTCTTGATTCTAAGAGGTAATGAGCTGGAAATCCAAAGCGCTCAAGCCAACGAAATCTTTCAGGAAATCATGGATACCATATCGGATGAACCGGCATTTCAATTCAGCGGTTCTATTCGGTCAGTGACTGGTAAGGCGCTTTATAAGAAGGCATTTGAACAACTTCAGCAACACATTCACCGGGGCGATGTCTACGAGGCGAACCTTAGTATGGAGTTTCGGAGCCGGCAGGTTGAGCTTAATCCGATCCAGGCATTTTGGCGGCTTGGTGAATTATCCCCAACGCCTTTCTCCTTTTTTTTCAAACAGGACGCTACTTATCTGATCGGCGCTTCTCCTGAACGGTTCCTTGCTAAGAGTGGGAAAAGACTAATCTCCCAACCCATAAAAGGTACTGTCCGTCGCGGCGCCACAAAAGCGGAAGATAAACAGCGTTTAGCCGACCTGTTAAGTAACAAAAAAGAAATCGCGGAAAACGTCATGATCGTGGACTTGGTCAGAAACGACCTCACTAAGGTGGCCAAAGCGGCTTCCGTTCAGGTAGATGAGCTTCGCGGCATCTATCCCTTCCGTCACCTCTATCATGCCATTTCAACTATATCCTGTGAAGCCCGAAACGGTATCACCGCAACGGATTGCATTCGACAACTATTCCCCGCAGGTTCCATGACGGGAGCGCCAAAAATCCGGGCAATGGAGATTATTGATGAGATTGAAGGGAGCAATCGTGGTTTGTTTGCCGGCGCCCTTGGTTATTGTGGCCCGGGGGGCGATTTCGATTTCAACGTTTTTATCCGTTCCTTTTGCTATTCTGAGCGCCTGAAAAGTTTATCCTTTCATGTGGGAGGTGCCATAACCGCCGCTTCGGTTATGGAAGAAGAATACCAGGAATGTCTACTAAAAGCAAAAGCGCTCCTGCAGTTGTTTGGGCAGGAGCGCTGATTATTAAATCTTTGTGCGTAAACATTACTTTTTATAATATTTCATCGCTTCCGGAATGAGCTTCTGTATATCGGCAATGCGACGCTCATCACTGGGGTGCGTGCTCAAAAATTCCGGTGGTTTCTGACCTCCGGCATTGGCGGCCATTCTTTTCCAAAAGCCTGTAGCTTCATTTGGATCATAACCGGCCATCGCCATAAATGTCAGTCCCATCCGATCAGCTTCGCTTTCCTGATTCCTCGAGTATTTCAATAACGCCACCTGGCTTCCCAATCCATAACCCTGGCTTATCATAGCGCGGGCAACCTGAGATTTATTTGCGGTAGCAACATTCAGCCCTACACCGATGCTCTGCAAAAGAGCAGTATTGGAAGCCCGTTCAGATGAGTGTTTTGCAATAGCGTGGGCAATTTCGTGTCCCATAACCGTTGCCATTCCCGCATCGGTTTGTGTAATAGGAAGAATACCGGTGTAAAAAGCGACTTTTCCACCAGGCATACACCAGGCGTTGACCTGATTATCATTGATCAGGTTAAATTCCCAATTGAAATTATATTCATCGCCATATCCTTGCTGAGCCAAATAGGTTTCTACTGCTCTGGCAATCTTATTTCCGACGTTCTGAACGGTCTGGGCCTGAGAAGTTCCGCGAACAACCTGTGTCTTAGGATCACTCAATAACTGGCGATAAGCTGCGGCTGCCTGCTGCTGCATGGTATTATCGTCAACCAAACTCAATTGACGACGTCCGGTAAGCGGAACGGTAGAACAAGCTGTCACTACCATCAATAAAGCAATAGTGCAGATCTTTGTAACTGTACGCATCATTCGTTTAAATCTTTGATTTCAAAAATCTTTTTGCAATTGTTGTGCCGTTTTAATCCCCTTTCTTTTTAAACAAAGAAATTTTTGACTCCGTGCCTTTTAATAATCTTTCAATGTTTTTCTGATGGGTCACCAAAATGAGCACGCAGATGCAGATTCCATAAAGCAAAACAGACTTTACCGAGCTATGAAACACGAAAACGATACTGAAAGGAAACGTAAAACCCGCTGCGATGGAACTGAGGGACACGTAGCGGGTCAGGATCAGGACAAGAGAAAACACTGCTACACAGAGGATGGCGGCCTGGAAATGAACGGCGAGGATCATTCCAAATAATGTTGCTACGCCCTTCCCTCCCCGAAAGCCGGCGAGTACCGGAAACAAATGTCCGATAACGGCGATGACGCCAAGCGCGAGCTGATAATTGATAAATAAAACAGAATTGGGCGGACCGGTAATGCTGAGTCCAATGAAATAGGCGAGGTTGGTGGCGGTAAAGCCCTTTAAAATATCGATGATCATAACCGCAAGCCCCGGCTTGGCACCCAATACGCGGAAGGTATTTGTTGCCCCGGCATTACCGCTTCCGTATTCACGTACATCAACCCCGTAAAAGGCCTGGCCAAGCCATACAGCCGTCGGGATGGAACCGAACAGATAGGCTGCCAGAAGCGCGATTATAGCGTTCACTGATATCATTCAGTACAATGTTACGAAATAAATGCTATAAAGCTTTCAAACTCATGTCCAGGCTCTTCACCGAATGCGTAAGCGCCCCCATAGACAAATAGTCTACACCCGTTCTGGCGTAATCCGCTGCATTCTGTGGGGTGATGTTCCCTGAGGCTTCGGTTTTAACTCGTTTACCTACTGTTTGTACGGCCAGGTTGAGGTCTGCTACAGAAAAATTATCAATCAGAAGGCGATCTATGCGACCAAATTCCAGGGCCTCCTCCAGTTCTTGCTGATCTCTAACCTCAAGCTCGACAGGAATTTGAAGGTTATGCTGCTTCAGGTAAGTGTAAGTTGCTTCCAGCGCAGCGGTGATTCCCCCGGCATAATCGACATGATTGTCTTTAATAAGGATCATATCATACAGTCCGAAGCGGTGATTGACCCCGCCTCCAAGTGTAACCGCATATTTTTCAAGCATTCTGAGACCAGGGGTTGTCTTCCTGGTGTCCAGCACTTTACACCCTGTTCCTTCCAGACTGCGAACAACCTGATTCGTAGCGCTAGCTATACCGCTCATCCGTTGCATAAGGTTAAGTACCACCCGCTCCCCCTTCAGAATGCTGTGAACACTACCGTGTACCTTGAAGGCTAGATCGGCATGGGAAACTGCTTCCCCATCTTTCAAAATGGATTCAAATTTCAACCCAGGATCAATTTTGGAAAAAATAAGACGGGCCAGATCTACACCCGCAAGGATACCCTCTTCTTTTACGAGCAGTTTAGCCGATCCGGTTACACCAGCAGTGATCGTCGCTTCAGAGGTATAATCACCTGTCCCAATATCTTCGATTAATACAGAATCAATTAGATGATGAAGGTTTTCTTTATTGAAGTTATCCATTCGAAAAAAATGTCTTCAAACCTACTACAAAATCGTTGAAATGCAAAATAAAGCACCGAAGACGGCCCTTATGTTTCCATTATTATTAAAATTAACTAGGTTTGTAAAAATTCGTTTCGATACCTGCTCAGGTATGTAAAGCGTTGGTTAAAAAACCTCTAACGATCAGTATATGAAGAAAGCAATGTTGATGATTCTCGATGGTTTAGGCTATGGAAAAAACGATGGATCCGACGCGGTAAGCGCGGCTTCGACGCCTTTTCTGGACCATCTTTTATCCACTTATCCCAATTCTAAGCTGGATGCTTCCGGAAGCGCCGTAGGCCTCCCCGACGGACAGATGGGAAATTCTGAAGTGGGACACATGAATTTGGGCGCCGGTCGGGTTGTTTACCAGGAATTAGGACGGATTCATAAAGCAGTGGAAGACAAGGAGCTTGAGAATAATCCGCTTCTGAACGATGCCTTCGCGTATGCTATCCGGGAAGGAAAAAACGTACATTTTATCGGCTTGCTTTCCGATGGAGGTGTTCACGCCCATACCAAACACTTAAAGGGTTTGAGCGTAGCCGCCAGAAAGGCTGGCCTGGATAATTTTTATGTTCACGCTTTTCTGGACGGAAGGGATACCGACCCTCGTTCTGGTATATCTTATATGGAAGACTACCAGAATTTTCTGCGTGATAACGGCGCGGGCACAGTCGCTTCTGCCATTGGGCGCTATTATGCGATGGACCGCGACAACCGATGGGAACGGGTTAAATTAGCGTATGATCTGCTGGTGCATGGAACGGGCTCTAAGACTCAGCGTATTGCTCAGGCGATCCAAGATTCTTACGACGAGGAAGTCACAGATGAATTTGTGAAGCCCATCGTACTGGTTGACGATGAACAGAAACCTGTGGCAACCATTCAGGACGGCGACGTGGTCGTGAGCTTTAATTTTAGAACCGACCGTGGACGTGAGATCACGATCGCACTTACCCAGAAAGCATTTCCGGAACAGGATATGACTCCACTTGACCTGCGCTACATTACCATGACGACTTATGATGAGACCTTTAAAAAAGTAGACGTTTTATTCAGAAAAGAGGATATCACTCAGACGCTGGGTGAGGTTCTGGAAAAACATGGCAAAAAGCAGGTTCGCATAGCAGAAACGGAGAAATATCCGCACGTGACCTTTTTCTTTTCAGGTGGTCGGGAGCGCGAATTTGATGGAGAATCCAGAATACTGATTCCTTCTCCTAAAGTTGCTACCTACGATCTGCAACCGGAAATGAGCGCTCAGGGTATTGCGGATGCCATCTGTGAGGAACTGGTCCAAAACCATCCTGATTTTGTTTGCCTGAATTTCGCTAATCCGGATATGGTTGGCCATACCGGTGTGTTCGACGCTGTTGTCAAGGCTGTGGAAAAAGTCGATGCCTGCACCAGGCAGGTTGTTGAAAAGGGTATTGAAGAAGGTTATTCCTTTATCATCCTCGCTGACCACGGGAACGCTGAATTTATGGTAAACCGGGACGGAAGTGTCAATACCGCCCATACCACGAACCTGGTTCCCTGCATCTTGATCGATCAGGATTACACGCATATCATAGACGGAAAGTTAGGAGATGTTGCCCCTACTATTCTTACCTTGATGGGCATTGAACCCACTAAAGAAATGTCTGGCAACGTACTCGTATCAAAGTGATTTTGAGAAAACTTGCTATTCCACTGGCACTTTTTGCCGGTGTTATATCCTGTGTACCGAAGGAAGCCGAGAAAATCAAAGAGGAAGATCCACCTTACTTTGACATTAAAGCTTACTTCGGGAAGGAGGCGGATCGACTCCGTCTCGCGCAACCGCTGGTTACTAAGGTTGTTGCAAAAGACGGTGACGAGGAGCTGAAAACCCTACGTATTCAGGACTGGCAGCGTGAGCTGGATTTCTTCATTGCATCAGATATTAACAAGGTTGATTGGTATGATCTTTATGAGATTGAAAAAACGGACAGTTCTCTGACTTACACTGCACTTGATTCAGCTCTACGTACGCGCCGTATCCAGATCCTAACCGACGGATCAGATGCTGAAATTCGCCGTATTACCATTCTGAACAGGGATAAAAACCCCTTATATCGTTCCGAAGAAGCACTTGAATATTTACCGGATACAGCATATAGTATCCTTAAAGAGCAGCATGTTCGCGTTTTGGGAGAAAGCCATTATAGCATCTCAGGAACATTTAAATAGCTCCGCCTATCTTCCAAAACTTCAGGAACAATAAAAAAGGCGAGCGGGAAATTCCCGCTCGCCTTTTTTATATAATACCAGTAGCGACTAATTTAGGTTATCCCTGTATACCTTAACTTTTTTTATCTCTTTCGCCAAATCTTCCCTTTTCGCGTTGCTAGCCAGCACATGTTCTAAATCTTCAATACTTTTTTCATAAGCACTTGTTGCCTCGGTCTTATTGTATTTATCGGTAGCTTCTGTTCCGAAAAGAATCCCGAGATCACGATAAGCTATCCCACGGCTCTGGTAGTAGGATAAATCCCCGGGATTTAAACGAATGGCATTGGAAAAATCATCGATGCTTGCTTGTAACATTCTTTCCCGTTCATCTTCCTTTAACTTGCCTTCATTCTGTGTGGCTAATGTGTTGCGCGCCTTGCCACGCCAATAGTATGCTGAAAAGTTATTGGGGCTTTCTGCTAAAAGTTTTGTGAAAGAGCCGATGGCGTTTTTATATTCCGCACAACGGATCTGAGAGTAACCGAGCATGTAGGTGACCAAGGTATCCGGATTCTTAACCTTTTGAAGTGCGTTTACAGCCGCCTTGTAATCTCCGTCCATGATGGCCTTATTTCCAAGCCGAACATATGGATTACTGGTCGTAGAGGTTTGAGCTGCCGATTGTGCAAACGCGCTACCGGACAAAATCGTGCACACTAGAGCCACAAATAATTGTCGGGAAATGTGCTTTACGTTACTGATTTTCTGTTTTTTTTGTTTCATGTTTCTAGCGAAATGATTCACTGTATTCAAGCCAAAAGTAAGGAACTCTCGTACATTATTATAATTTTTAAACTAAAAAAATGTGCAATTATTGTTCTTGGCTTATAATCAAAAAAAATAAAAGAAAAAAACTGACAATGGGTCACCATTTCAGATCTTCATTTAAATTGGCATAAGCCTTGCAACATCATTATAAAAGCTGATAACGGTTTTATACCAAGTGATGAACTGTCATTTTGGCAATTAAGCACCAACAACTTAAGGAAGACAACTAGATGAGCAAATTCGATCTCTTTGATATTAATCAAGCATTACCCATGATAAATGAGGATACGGAATTCTTCCCGCTTTTTACGCAGCAGGATGAAGACGATATGACGAATGAGGAGCTACCTGAAGTGCTGCCCATTCTCCCATTGCGGAATACCGTCCTGTTTCCGGGCGTCGTCATCCCGATAACTGTAGGGCGGGATAAGTCCATCAAACTGATTAAGGAAGCATACCGCGGCGATAAAACCATTGGCGTGGTCTCCCAGAAGGATATGAATGTGGAAGATCCTGTATTTGACCAGTTGAATACGGTGGGCACCGTGGCAGTCATCATCAAGATGCTGCAGATGCCGGATGGAAATACGACGGTTATTATCCAGGGGAAACAACGTTTTCGACTGAAAGAGGCGGTGAAAACGACGCCCTATCTGCAGGCCAGTATTGAGCGTTTTGTTGAGAAGAAAATGAAGAAAGGCAGGGAATTCGATGCCTTGATCAATTCCATAAAGGATCTAGCCCTTCAGATCATCCAGATTTCGCCCAACATACCAAGTGAAACGGGTATTGCTATTAAAAATATCGAAAGCTCGTCTTTCCTGATTAATTTCATTTCATCGAACATGAATGCCGATCTGGCTTTTAAGCAGCAATTGCTTGAAATGGAGGATCTTCATCAGCGTGCAAACCGGGCTTTGGAGCAGCTAACCGATGAGCTGCAACTGCTGGAATTGAAAAACCAGATTCAGAATAAAGTTCGGGTGGATTTAGATAAGCAGCAACGTGACTATTTCCTTAACCAACAGCTCAAGACCATTCAGGAGGAGCTGGGAGGAAACAATGGTGATCTGGAAATTGAAGAATTGAGAGCGCGGACAAAGAGCAAAAAGTGGAGCAAAGAGGTAGCGCAGCATTTTCAAAAGGAATTGGATAAACTGGGACGCATCAACCCTGCGGCGGCTGACTACTCGGTACAGGTTAATTACCTGGAGGTACTTGTTGACTTACCCTGGAACGAATTCAGTAAAGACAATTTTGATCTGAAGCGAGCTTCTAGGATCCTAGATCGGGATCATTACGGTCTGGATAAGGTAAAAAGGAGGATTATCGAATACCTGGCTGTTTTGAAGCTTAAGCAGGACATGAAAGCGCCGATTCTTTGTCTGGTGGGCCCTCCCGGCGTGGGTAAAACTTCTCTCGGTAAGTCTATAGCTAAGGCACTCGGAAGAAAATATGTACGCATGGCTCTAGGCGGACTAAGGGATGAAGCCGATATCCGTGGTCACAGAAAGACCTATATTGGCGCAATGCCGGGCAGAATCATTCAATCCATTAAAAAAGCATCGGCTTCCAATCCGGTCTTTGTGCTGGACGAAATCGATAAGGTGGGGACCGATTTTCGAGGAGATCCGTCATCTGCACTATTGGAGGTATTGGATCCAGAACAAAATAACGCGTTTTACGATCACTACGTGGAGCTGGATTTTGACCTCTCCAATGTGTTGTTCATCGCAACGGCCAACTCCTTATCTAACATTCAACCAGCGTTGCTTGACCGTATGGAAATTATCGAAGTAAACGGCTATACAGTAGAAGAGAAAATTGAGATTACTAAGAAGCACCTTCTTCCTAAACAACGCGAGCAGCATGGATTGAATGCCAAATCCATCAGCCTGAAGTCCGGAGTGATCGAAAAAATCATTGAGCAGTATACCCGCGAGTCCGGGGTACGCGGACTGGAAAAGAAAATCGGGGCGATGGCCCGGGGCGTTGCTACCAAGCTTGTTCTGGAAGAGCCGATTAATCCTTCTGTCAGCATCAACCAGGTAGAAGATTTATTGGGGCCTCCCCTGTTTGATAAAGACCAGTATGAGAACAACTTGGTTGCCGGCGTGGTCACCGGATTGGCCTGGACACAGGTTGGAGGAGATATTTTGTTTATTGAATCCAGCATCAGTCCCGGTAAAGGGAAACTAACCCTGACCGGAAATTTAGGAGATGTTATGAAAGAGTCTGCGGGTATTGCTATGGCTTATCTGCGTGCGCATTCGGAGGACTTCAACATAGATTACCGCGTTTTCGACCATTGGGATGTACATATTCATGTTCCGGCTGGCGCTACGCCGAAAGACGGCCCTTCAGCGGGGATTACCATGCTGACGGCCCTGGCTTCCTTATTTACGCAGCGAAGAGTTAAAAAACATCTTGCCATGACCGGCGAAATCACGCTTAGGGGTAAAGTTCTCCCGGTGGGCGGTATTCAGGAAAAAATACTTGCGGCGAAGCGCGCAAACATCAAAGACATTATTTTAAGCAAATCAAACCGGAAGGATATAATTGAAATTAAGGCAGATTATGTCAAAGATCTGAATTTCCATTATGTATCGGAGATGAAGGAAGTGATCGATCTTGGGCTGCTTGATCAGAAAGTACCTAAAGCGATAGACTTGTTAGTACCCGTTAATGACCGGAGTAAAAAGGAAAAGGCGATGAGTTAAGTCATCGCCTTTTGGCAAAACCATTCCGGAAACTTATGGCCAGATACCCATATTCATATAAGAGGTAGCAATCTTATCGATCGAGCTGACAAAAGCAGCTGTTCTCAAGGTGTCGATTTTGGAATTGGCTTTCCATATTTTACGAATCTCATGGTATGACCTGATCATCGTATCTTCCAGACCAGAATTCACTAATTCAAGTTCAGAGGGCCCCTTAACAATCACACCACGCTGTTCAGGCGTTAAAACTACACCGGTAACTGCCTCTACCATATTTACCAAGTTTAGATTAGAGGTCTCTTCGTAGCGCTTATCCATCCTTCCGAAAGCAACATGAGAAAGGTTTTTTAACCACTCGAAATACGATACGGTTACACCGCCGGCATTACAATACATATCTGGAATAATAATCCCTCCTCGTTCAAGAAACGCGGCTTCGGCACCTGGTGTAGTAGGACCGTTCGCTCCTTCGGCAATAATTCTGGCTTTTATTCTTCCGATATTTTCTTCTGTAATTTGCTTTTCAAGCGCAGCAGGAACTAAAATATCACAGTCCTGTTCCAGTCCCTCGGCAGAATTGGCGAATTCCAGTTTTGATTTTTTGTATCCCAGAATAGAACCCGTAGTCCTTCGATGTTCCAGAATTGCATCGATGTCCAGTCCATCTTCATTATACAGCGCACCATCGTATTCACAAACCCCTACGACCACGGCACCAAATTCTTCGAGTACTTTAACCGTATTATAGCCCACGTTACCGAGTCCCTGAACAATAACCCGCTTGTCTTTCAGTCCGGGCGTGAGGCCCAGTGGTTTCATATCTTCAGCAACGTCAACACATTCCCGGATAGCGATAGCTACTCCACGTCCGGTTGCTGCTTTTCTACCGTCGATTCCACTTAGCGATAAGGGCTTTCCTGTAACACTTCCCAGGGCGTCGAGCTGACCGGGATTCATGGTCAGGTATGTATCTGCAATCCAGCTCATCTCTCGCTCACCGGTTCCGTAATCCGGAGCCGGTACATCGATTGCCGGGCCTATAAAATTCTTTTTAACCAGTTCCACCGTATAACGACGGGTAATCGTCTCCAATTCCTGGGCTGAATAACTTTTTGGATTAATACATATCCCGCCTTTCGCTCCACCAAAAGGAACGTTCACAATGGCACATTTATAGGACATTAATGCTGCAAGCGCCATAACTTCATCTTCATTAACAAGCTCACTATAGCGAATACCGCCTTTGGTGGGCGACTTATGATGCGAGTGTTCGACCCTCCAGGCATCGATAACCTCCAGTTGCCCTGTTGCCCTGCGTATCGGAAAGCGGAAGCGGTAAACGCTGTTACAGGCCTTGATCTGGTCCAGGAGACCCTTATCGTGATGCGTGAACTGTGCAGCGTGGTCAAAGAACTGACACACGTCGTTAAAAAAACTAAACTCCACCTGGGGTTGATTAGCACTCATAACAAGAATATTTAATTAGCATTTATTTCTTTTCTATCATCCGGATTTATTCCGGTTCTCTTTTCTAATCTGGATATTTTGCG
>JBMDWN010000076.1:0-6045 GCA_048595275.1 Olivibacter sp.
TCACACCCTCCAACTTCAAATCGAAAACCTTCGGATTCATGCTGAATACCCCTTGCAGATGATGCGGCAACGCCCGCCCCCGAATAGACATCGTGTACCATAGCCTACCACCCTCCAGCAGTGGCTCACCATTTTCGTAACTGATGGGCCGGATGTCTGCCAGCCCCACACCCGGTGTAAGCGCCACTTCCGCCTTTTTTATCGCAACGAATCCCCCTTCGAGGCTTATATTTATCCTGGTTTGGAATGAATGGATCGAGGCTTTATGCCTGAGGTCGATAAACGGATTAAAATCAGCCTGCCCGATCACGAGAGGTAAACCCCTATCCTGTTTATACACCACCAAACCGCTCCCCAGCATTTGTAGAATAAGTTTGCCTGAAGTCAGACTATGCTTTCCTAAATCGCTCGTCGCGATGGATTGATTTGCAACAAGGTCTTTTCCGGGGGTAAAAACCCTCATCTTCAGGTCTGTAATAACACTATCCCGAAATATGGCCGAAACCGCAAGCCGGGATTTCATATCCGGAGAAGTAAATTCAAAACCTATCTCGCCGGTTCCGGTGGCGGAGGTCAACTCAAGGGTATAGGTAGCGAAGGGATTAAATCCCCCCAGCCACAATGCACCAGCGCTTACCCGACCGGATTCCAAAACTACCGCATCTCCCCGGTCATTCAGCGAAACAGCGGCTTCTTCGCCGGAATAGTGGAAATAAGGATGCATAACGGGTAGACCAACCATTTTCTCCGGATCGAGCTTCGACAGATAAATCGACTGATCTTCATCAAATATCATTCGCTTTACCCCCTGCCGGACGAAGTAAAGAGAGTCCGGGTTTATTTGGGCGTGCAAAGCAAGTCCTATTCCGCTAAAAGCAAAAAAAAGAAATAAGGCAACAAAACGATTCATGGAGCTTATCGGTTAATGCGCTTAAATCTAATCATTCATTTTGAAAGAGCCCTGTTCATTTTCGAACACCCGGTGTTTGATATCGGACATTTTCCAGAAGGAAATCGCCCCTCAAGTCCGGTTATGCCATTGGCTGGCTTATTGCCACGATCATCTAAACTGTTATATTGATCCTGAGCTTTATGGACGTGATTCATTTTAAACTAGCCTGGAGAAGCCTGAACAAACGCCGGGGCTTCTCTCTTTTGAACATAGCAGGCCTGGCCTTGGGCCTTGCCAGCGCCATACTCATCCTGATCTGGGTGCATCACGAAAGAAGCGTGGACCGCTTCCACGCCAAAGGCGACCAATTGTACGTAGCCATGAACCGGGGCATGCTGAACAATGAACTGCTTTGCTGGCCACGTACTTCGAAGCCACTTGGACCTAAGCTGGTGTCGGATTATCCGGATATCAAGCGGATTACGCGTTTTTCAGAAACCGGTTTCCTGTTTACTGTTGGAGACCGTCAGGTCAATGCGGGCGGTGCCTTTGCGGATAGTTCTTTTCTAAACCTGTTCGACTTTTCCTTGCTGTACGGCGACGCCACACGCTCCCTTTCTAACGTGAACGATATCCTCATTACGGAAGCTTTCGCCATGAAGCTTTTTGGCAAAACCGATGTATTGGGACGCCAGGTCCGGGTAGACAGCGCAGATTATGCGACCGTATCCGGCGTGCTCAAAGACTTGCCAGCCAATACCCGCTTCCATTTTGACTACCTGCTGCCCTGGACGTATATGGAACGGCTGGGCTGGTCGGACGATTTATGGGGGAACAATTCCATCACGACCTATGTTGAACTGGTGCCTGGAGCCAACCTGGAAAAGGTTAACCGCAACATCTCGGATATTATGATAAAAAACAGCAGCAGGAAAGATGAGATCTTCCTCCATTCCTTTCCAGACTGGTGGTTGTATTCCGAGTTTGAGAACGGGCAGTTATCCGGAGGGAGAATTGAACTCGTCCGGCTTTTTTCCGCAATCGCGGTTTTCATCCTGCTGATTGCCTGCATTAATTTTATGAATCTCAGTACGGCCCGTTCTGAAAAGCGCGCCAGAGAGGTAGGTATACGAAAAGTCGTCGGTGCGCAGAAATACGGATTGATCGGTCAGTTTCTCAGCGAGTCCATTCTGCTGGCCTGTCTAGCTGGCATGCTGGCTATACTCATCGTGCTTTTGAGCCTGCCCGCCTTCAGTGAAATGGTCGGTTCCAAGCTGGAGATTACGTTCTCCAACCCTTACGTTTGGGCGGGTATACCGTTGATCATTTTGTTAACCGGACTCTTCGCGGGAAGTTACCCGGCATTTTTCCTTTCCCGGTTTAAACCCGTCTCCGTACTTAAAGGTACTTTTAAAGGCTTCAACCAAGCCGTAAACCCAAGAAAAGCGCTGGTTGTGCTGCAGTTTACCATAGCGATCATACTGATGTCGGCAACCTTGCTGGTCCGCCAGCAGATCCAACACGCGCAGGATCGCCAAAACGGATACGACAAAGACAATTTGATTTACGTCTACCTCTCCGGCGATATCGCACAAAATTTTACTTTGATTAAACACGAATTGCTGGATCAGCATATTGCCAGCTCGATTACCCGCAGCAACGGTCCTATTACGGGGATTTGGAGCAACGGATTTGTGGATTGGCCAGGCAAGACTCCCGACAATACCCAGACTTTCGATCGGGTGAACACAGACGATGGCGTGGTAGAGACGCTTGGTCTTGAACTGCTTGAAGGACGTGATTTTGATCTTAGTAAGTTTCCGACCGATTCCAATGCCGTCATCATCACAGAAGCAGCCCGGCAAGCGATGGGCTTTGAGCAGCCTATCGGGCAAACCGTGCATGATCATGAACAAGACTGGCAAGTTATCGGCGTGGTTAAGGACATCATTATGGGATCGCCTTTCGAACGCGTCAGGCCGACGATTTTATATGGCGCCAGCAGCTGGTTTTTTACGATGCACATTAAATTCAATCGAGAACTTCCAACACAGGCCGCGCTGGATAAAACCCGGCAGATATTCAAAAAATACAACCCAAACGAACCGTTCAACTATAACTTTATCGACCAGGAATACGCTGCAAAGTTCAAAGACACTCAGCGTGTTGGCAGCATAGCCGGCCTGTTTACCTTTCTGACTATCTTTATTTCCTGCCTCGGGTTGTTTGGTCTCGCCGCTTACATGGCCGAAAATCGAACCAAAGAAATCGGCATCCGAAAAGTACTGGGCGCTTCCCTAATCTCGCTCATTCACCTGCTGAACAGAGAATTTCTACTCCTGATAGGCATTGCCTGCGGCATCGCTTTCCCTATTGCTTACTGGACAATGGACCACTGGCTTGAAAAATTTACGTACCGCATCTCCATCCACTGGTGGATTTTCGGCATCATAGCCATGGGCGTATTGGTTATCGCCCTGTTAACCGTCAGCTCGCAAGCCGCCAGGGCAGCGTTAACGAAGCCGGTGAAAAGCCTGAGGGATGAATAAAAATCAGTCGTAATCCTACAAATACTATTTGCAATAAAACATGATCAGGAATTACCTTAAAACCGCTCTCAGAAGTCTTTGGAAAACCCGGAGCTATAGTTTATTAAACATCTTCGGGCTTGCTATTGGTATCGCGGCTTCGGCATTCATCTTTTTATGGATTGAGCAGGAGCTGAGTTACGATCAGCTCCCGGAAAAGGAAAATATCTATGTCGTTAAGTCCAAGCAACCTTCCGGCCAGGGTTCGAAGGTGTTCGACGCGGTATCGGGTCTCCTGGCGCCCGCCATAAAAGAGGACATCCCAGGAATTAAATACGCAGCCCGCGCTAATTGGAACTCTTCCCTGTTGCTCAGCTATGACGACAACAGTATAGATCAGTCCGGGCACATCGTCGACCCGGAATTCATGGATATCTTTTCCCTCAATTTCCTGGAAGGTACCCGGGAAAACGCCATGCTGGGACCGGATAACATCGTTCTGACCCAATCTGCCGCGAAACGCATCTTCGGAAATGAGCCTGCATTGGGGAAAACCGTGCTAACGAACAACGAGCAAAACTATACAGTATCCGCTATCGTACAGGATCTCCCGGAAAACAGCAGCATTCAGTTCGACTGGCTCATCCCTTTCGAACAATTTGAAAAGGACAATGCCGGATGGATTCAAAGCTGGGATAATTCCGTGTTGCTTAGTTACGTCAGGCTGGAACCATCTGCTGACCCAGCACTAGTCAACAAACAATTGTACGACCTCGTGAAACGCAAGTCCGGAGATGAGACACAAACGATACGAAACTTTCTCTACCCTATGGAACGGTGGCGTCTGTACAACAGTTTCGATGCTGAAGGCAACGAGCAGGACGGGCGCATGAAATACGTCCGGCTGTTCGGAATCATTGGAGGAATCATTTTGCTCATCGCTTGTATCAATTTTATGAACCTCGCCACCGCCCGCTCTGAAAAGCGTGCGAAAGAAGTAGGTATGCGCAAAGTTTCGGGAGCCACCAAGACTTCGCTTATCGCCCAGTTTCTGGGTGAATCTTTTGTCCTGTCAGCCATTGCCGTAACGCTTGCTGCATTACTGGTTTTTTGTTTTACCGGTTTGTTCAACCGAACCATGGATACCAATTTAATATTCAGTCTTTCCAATCCCAATCACCTGTTATATCTAGCCAGCATTGTTTTAACCTGTGGTCTCTGCGCTGGTTTATATCCTGCTTTCTACCTCTCTTCCTTCAACCCGGTAATTACGTTGAAATCAGCTAAACAAAAAGCTGGTTCTGCAGGCTTTATCCGCCGGGGACTGGTTGTGTTGCAATACACCGCTTCCCTTACGCTGATCATTTGTACAGCCGTTATCTTTCTACAGATCAGGCATGGCAAAGACCGTGACCTCGGTTTCGATATCAGCCAGGTTATCACGGTGCCTTTACGCGGTACTGCAGCGACGAAAATTGACCTTCTACGAGATCAGCTTCTGGCAACCGGACAAGTGGAATCTATAGGATTGAGTAGTGGCGCCGTGCTTAATGTAGGGGTGCGCACCGGCATGGACTGGTCCGGAAAGGATCCCAGCCTCAATACGGATCTTTACTATCTTTGGGCAGATGCAGGACTCATTCCCGCTATGGGCATGGAATTGACGGACGGAAGGAATTTTAAAGCGGATCTTATCCCGGACAGCAACAGCATCATCATTAACGAAAGCTTTGCCAAACTGATAAAAGCCGATGGTCTGGCAGCCGGACAAACGGTTTATTGGGAAGGCGAAGCACACACCGTCGTCGGTGTTATCAAAGACTTTGTATACAATAACGTCTATAACCCCATTCAGCCTGTGTTTTTCCGCACCTTCAACCAGTCAGCCGGAACGCTGAACATCAGAACAAAATCGTGTATCGATCTCAATCAGGCCCTGCAACAAATTGAGCAGATCATCAAAAAAAACAACCCGGCATTTCCCTTTGAATACCAATTTATGGATGAAGTATTCGCGGAAAAATTTAGATCCGAAACGCTGATGCAGCATTTATCGGGAACCTTTGCCGGGTTATCAACGATCATTTCCTGCCTTGGGTTGTTTGGTCTCGCTGCATTCAGTGCCGAAAGACGAAACCGGGAAATTGGCATCCGTAAAGTACTTGGCGCCACGGTTTCATCGCTGATCGGGCTAATGAACAGAGAATTTATCATCCTGGTACTGAGCGCCTGCCTGATCTCTTTTCCACTTGCGTGGTTGATTATGAGCAACTGGCTTGAAAACTATCAGTATAAGACAAACATCCCCTGGTGGATCTTTGGACTTGCCGGTTCGGGCGCACTGATTATCGCCCTGCTTACCGTCAGTTTACAGGCGGCGAAAGCGGCACTTACCAATCCGGTAACCAGTTTAAAAGATGAATAGCTATTGGATAAGTGATCAGTAAGCACTACTTTTACCAAATGACTAAATATTTAGTTTTCATGCTGCTCTGGATTTATGTTGCTTTGCAACCTTCGTCGGCACAAACTGTGGTTTGCTCGGTTGATGATACCAGTGTGCATAGCATATCGATTGAGGAGCTCGATCAACACTATCTATCAGCCGTGCATGCCGATACCACT
>JBMDWN010000077.1:0-6869 GCA_048595275.1 Olivibacter sp.
CCTTCGATAGCAGCGTCACACGTGCTGCTCTTAAGCTTAGCGGCGGTGCCATCGCTTATTCCATCGGCAAATCAACAACCGAGCTGGTCGACGCCAAAGCCTATGGACTGGCGACCACTCATAAATTGAGTACGCATACGAAAGACGGGGAAAGCAATGTTGAGCTTTCTATGAAAGGTTCAAAAGGGAAGAAATGGAACTGGAATGGCGACACGGAAGACAACAGACTTCAGATTGCCCTGAATCGTTCTCCTGCCTGGGATATTTCTATTGAAGCAGGTGCCGGAACCGCGGAACTGGATTTATCGGAATACCGCCTTTCAAAATTCAAGTTCAAGGGTGGTGCCTCCGCTATGGAAGCCAGGCTGGGAAGCCCACAGGGAAGGGTAGAGGTAAATGTGGACGCCGGGGCAGCCAGCGTTGCGATTTCCATACCTCGGGATGCTGCCTGTAAAATCGTGGTCAGTTCCGGTATGTCTTCCAATGACTTTGATGGATTTGAAAGCCGGGGAAAGAATACTTATATAACGCCCGGCTATTCAGATAGCCTCGAAAACAGCTATCAGATCCGTATGAAAGGAGGGCTGGCCTCTTTCGAAGTCGACAGGAACGCAGATTAACCGATGGAAGATCAGCAGCAAGTATATGTGCTGGACAAGGGTAAACCGCTGGGACCAATCACCGTAGCGGAATTACGCCGACGGTCGCCGCAACCGGCCGACTTTGTTCGTTTAGAGGGGAAACCGGAATTTCAGGAAATTCGGGAACTCCCTGATCTCTGTACGTATTTAGGTCTTGTACATGAGCGAACAGCACCGCAGTATTTTGCGAGCCTCGATGTACGTCTGCTGGCTGCGGCAATCGACTTTTTCATCCTCTTCTTTTTATACCTCATTTACGTCTTCATCAGCCTTCGACAGGGAGCTGCAGCACAGCCCAATTGGGGTGCCCTGATCTGGGGCCTGGCGCTTATTCCCATCCTGAGCCTGATCTTGAGTACCGGTTTTGAAGCCTCACAATTTCAGGGGACACCCGGTAAGTTTCTGCTCAAATTAAAAGTAACGGATACCAGTGGAAATCCGATCGGAACCGGGAGGGCACTTCTTCGCAACCTGGCCAAGCTTTTGGGCTGGCTTACCCTCGGAATCGGATTTCTGACCGGATTCTTTGATCGCCGTCAGCAATGCCTGCACGATAAGGTCGCCCGCACACTCGTCATTAAAGATCGCCTCATCTGACAAAAAGACATCATTATGACACACCTGTTATTTTAAACGTTTGTTTAATTTAAACATTTGTTTAACTTTGTGCCGGAATTTACGATCATGGAGTACAGCGATAAGCAACAGCAAATCATGGATGCGGCCCTGGCACTATTTGCAGAGAATGGGTATTTAGGCACATCGGTACGGGATATAGCCCAGGCTGCCGAAGTGAACATCGCTATGGTTTCCTATTATTTCGGATCAAAGGAAAAACTTCTTGAAGCCGTTTTTCATCAACATTTTTCGAGGATCCACCAACGCTTGGCTGGTATTATCTTTCAGAAAGGCAGTACTCCGGCAGAAAAAGTAACAGAAGTTATTGACAGCCTGATCGAGGTCTTCGAGCATACGCAGACGTTCTATCAGCTGATGCACCGTGAGGCAACCTTGCTGAAATCGGGTCCGATCTACGATATGATTTCCAAGATGAAGGCCGGAAACCGGATACTGGTGGAAAAAGCAGTGAGAGCTGGTCAGCGTTCCGGAGCGTTCCGGCAGGACGTTAATGTCTCCCTGCTGGCGGCAATCCTCATCGGAAGCGTTACGCAGACCTTGGTTAACAGTCGCTACGAAGCAGAGCGAAAGGGCTTGCCGGAGCGGGAGAAGGATGAATTTATTCAGGGAAACCTGGGCGGGTTGAGGGCTTATTTAAGCACTATGTTTTTGGGCTTTCTCACTACGGAGAAAACCTGATCGCATCGGTCACATATACAACACACACATCATGAAATACACAAGTCATCGTGGGCTTTGGCGCAGCGCTTTTGCGGGCGGCCTGATTTTTCTGTCGCTGCAGGGGGTAGCGCAGGAAAGCCGGCAGCTAACCCTTGCTGAGGCGATATCACTTGGCCTTTCCCATAGCAAGGAATTGAAAATGTCCGACAGTCGGGTTCAGGAAGCCATAGCCTCCCTGTCCGAAGCGAAGGACCGGCAGCTGCCGGATCTTTCCATCAGCGGGCAATACATGCGGGTGAACCGTCCAAACCTGGACCTCAAGCTGGCATTGCCGGAGGGAGAAGGGGGAGGCGAGGAGGCCGGAACCGCTTCCACGCCGAACATTTCCCAGGCCATGTTCGGTATGGCAACAGCACAAGTCCCATTATTCGCAGGCGGCAGTATCCGCAACGGTGTTGAATCGGCCCGTTTCCTGAAACAGGCTACCGAACTGGATGCACAGCAGAACAAACAGGCCGTTATCCAAAATACCATATCTGCTTACTATAACCTTTTCAAAGCGCAGTCGGCATCGAAACTGGTGGAAGAAAACCTGAAGACTTCCCGCCAGCGGGTGAAGGATTTCAGCAACATGGAACGCAATGGTTTGCTGGCGAGGAACGATTTGCTGAAAGTGCAGCTTCAGGAAAGCAATATGGAGCTCGCGCTGCTGAATGCCGAGAACAATGAGAAAATCGCCAACTTCAATTTTAACCTGATGCTTGGCCTGGATGGCCAGACGCAGTTACAGCTGGATACGACGGACCTGGCCTTCAGCAGCTCTCCGCAGAATCTGACGGAGTGGGAGTCCGACGCCCTTTCCGGTCGCAAAGATTTCCAGGCCGCCGAACAACGGGAGCAGGCCGCACATGCAGCCGTTGCGGCTTCGAAAGGAGCCTATTTCCCAAGCATTGCACTAACCGCAGGCTATGTCGGCATTAATGTGCCCAATGCGCTGGTACTAACCAATGCCGTCAATGTAGGAGCCGGTCTAAGTTATAACCTGGCTAATCTCTATAAAGCCGGGGCAAAGATCCGCCAGGCCCGGGAGCGCGAGCATCAGGCTACGCTGGTGGGTGAACAACTCAATGACCAGATCAGAAGCCAGGTGCACCAGTCCTACCAGGCTTACCATCAGAACCTGAAGAAAATCCAGGTATACCAGAAAGCGGTCGAACAGGCGAACGAAAACTACCGCATCACCCGGAACAAATATGACAACGCCCTGGCCACCACAACCGACCTGCTGGATGCCGACGTTGCCCGGCTCCAGGCCCGCCTGGACTTCGAATACGCGAAGGCCGATGCTGCCGTCGCACAGGGAAAACTATATGAATCTGCCGGTAAGCTCGAAACACCGGTCGCATCGCAAAACAGAACTATAAATCAGGAAACTCCACAAGCACAAATACAATGAGTACCCAGAACGAACAGTCTACGCAAACAGAAGCTCCAAAGCCCGGAAACAAACGCTTTGCCTTGATCTTCGGCGCCCTTATCCTTATCGGGGGTACCTATGGCGTAATCAAATACCTGCATGCGCAAAAGCATGAGGAAACAGACGATGCACAGGTCGTCATGCACATTAGCCCTGTTATTCCCCGCGTGGCGGGTTACATCCGGGAAGTTCGGGTGAGCGACAACCAGCAGGTGAAGAAAGGGGATACGCTGGTCGTGCTGGACGACCGGGATTACCAGATACAGCTCGAACAGGCGAAGGCGGCCCTGCAGTCCGCTTCAGGAAACGCAGGTGTGGCCGGTGCCGGGATCACCGTGGCGCAGGCCAACATCAGCACCTCCGAAGTGGCCGTCAGTACCGTTGAGGCGCAGATCGAGTCGGCACGCGTCAACCTTTGGCGTGCGGAAAACGACTTCAAACGCTATGAGAACCTTATCCAGGACCACTCCATCACCCAGCAGCAGTACGAAGAAGCCCTGGCGAAGAAGCAGCTGGCTGAAAAACAGCTTGCGATCCTGGAGTCACAGAAGCACTCCGCCGAAAGACAGGCTGCGGCCATCAATTCCCAGAAGCGCGTCAGTACGGAACAGGTTTCCGTCGCGGATGCCGCCATTCAGCAGCGGCAGTCGGAGGTAGATGCGGCGGAACTGAATTTATCGTACACGGTCCTCACGGCGGCGGTCGACGGGCAGGTGGGTAAGGTTAGTCTTCAGCCCGGACAATTTCTGAGCGCAGGGCAGTCCGTCTTCAGTATCGTTCCGATGGACCAGAAATGGGTCATCGCCAACTTCAAGGAAACGCAGCTTACGCGCATGCACATCGGTCAGGATGTGGTGATGAAGGTAGATGCTTACCCTGACATGGAACTGCATGGGCGCATCAGCTCCTTTTCTCCGGCCACCGGGGCAATCCAGTCGCTGTTGCCGCCTGACAATGCCACCGGAAATTTTGTGAAGGTTGTGCAACGCATCCCGGTCCGGATTGATTTCGATTCTTCCGCCGATCAGGCCTACCTGAACAAACTTCGTGCGGGAATGAATGTGCTCGTCGACGTACACCTGGAGACCGGAGACACGACTGTTGCCGGCCGATAGGTCTATTAATAATACAACATGGAAAACGATGCCAACAGCATGGTGGAATATGGCTTTCGCAGAGCCATCGTAACCATCACTGCAATCTTCTGTGCCCTTCTGGAAATCGTAGATACCACCATCATAAACGTGGCGCTGAACGAAATGCGGGGCAATATGGGCGCTACGCTCAGCGAGATCGGGTGGGTGATTACCGCCTACGCCATCGGAAACGTGATCGTGGTACCCCTGACCAGCTTTTTTTCCCAGCAGTTCGGCCGACGTGAATATTTCGCGGCCTCGATCCTGCTGTTTACCATCTGTTCCTTTCTCTGCGGAAACGCATCTACACTATGGGAACTCGTGCTGTTCCGCTTTTTGCAGGGGATAGGCGGCGGTGCGCTGCTCGTCACCTCGCAGACCATTATTACGGAGGCTTATCCCGTTGAAAAGCGGGGCATGGCCCAGGCGCTTTACGGACTCGGCGTCATCGTCGGGCCGACGCTTGGCCCCCCTCTTGGGGGCTATATTGTGGAAAACTACAGCTGGCCCTATATTTTTTACATCAACATTCCGGTGGGGATCATCGCCTTCATGCTGACCCTACAGTACATCAGGAGTCCGAAGTACGGCGAAAAGCAGTCGGCTTCACAGATCGACTGGTGGGGAATTGTCTTTCTGGCCATGGCGGTCGGTTCACTTCAGTATGTGCTGGAAAGGGGGCAGGAAGACGACTGGTTCAACGACCACCTGATTCTTATGCTGTCCGTTGTCTGTGTACTTTCTATCTACCTGTTCATCTGGCGCGAACTGACTTGTAAACGACCCATTGTAGAACTGCGCGTCCTGAAAAACGGGAACCTTGGAGTGGGGACGATCCTTTCCTTCATCCTGGGCTTTGGCTTGTACGGATCGACGTTCATCATTCCGCTCTATACGCAGAACAACCTGGGCTGGACCGCGTATCAGTCCGGTTTGCTGATGGTTCCCGCGTCCCTGATGACGGCCTTCATGATGCCTGTCATCGGACAACTTCTGCAACGGGGCGTACAGCAAAAATACCTGGCTGCACTCGGCATGTTTCTGTTCTTCGTATTCTGTATATGGGGTTATAAAATTCTTACACCGGATACCGGAGAGGGTGCCTTTTTCTGGATGCTGATGCTTCGCGGGATTGCGATGAGTATGCTCTTTATCCCGATTTCCACACTCTCCCTGTCTACCCTACGGGGCAAGGAGATCGGCCAGGGCGCTGCCTTTACCGGTATGATGCGCCAATTGGGCGGATCATTCGGTATCGCATTGATCACGACCTTTATGACCCGCCAGAACGCGTTACACCGGAATGAGCTCATCGGGCACATCTCCCCGGAAAACCCTGCCTTTCAACAGAAGTACCAGGGTATGGTGGCGAATTTCATGCACCATGGCATGGCGCCGAATCAGGCCCAGGCGGCTGCATTGAAAGCGCTCGACGGCTCCGTTATGAGCCAGGCTTCCGTACTTTCCTATATGGACGTCTTCCTTTACATCGGGGTTCTATTCCTGGTTTGCGTACCCTTCATTCTGATGCTCAAAAAATCGAACGCCAAAGTGGATGTGTCCAACGCCCATTAAGCATCAAAATTGAAAAGACCAAGATAGACGCTCTCGGAAGCATCGCTATGATCGTGCGCCATGAAGGATAAGTAAAGGTGAAAGCGTTTTAAACGGTTCCGCTTTTTATTCAGATCGATCCGCTGATGTTGATCCCGGTGGTTAATCCATTCCGGAGGTGTAAACACACGACTGGTATCCGGATCGAACAGGACAACCACCGTCGTGGCGAAGGACATATGTCCCGGAGAGGTTGAAGCATCCCAGTTCAAAGACAGCATTCCATCTTCAAAATCGGCCTTTGCATTTATGGGCGCTTCCAGACCGCCCCAACTGGTCAGGAGCTTCTCGTAATTAATCCGGAAGTCTGGATATTCACCTTCCACGATGTTTTTCTTAATGTGTGAGCTGGCAAGATTGTGCCAGTTCAGCCATCGGGCGTTTCGTTTCTCCTGAGTTTTCAGGGTATAGCGATAGACGTTTTTCAGCCCACCCAACAGCCACATCGCGGTTTTCATTTTGGCCTGGTTCGCCAGCTCGGCTGGTGTTGCCGGTTTTTTGCGATTTGGTAAGCTTCGAATTCGCCCTTGTCCAAACACTTCATAACCCACAACACTTCCTACTTTCCCTGAATAATTACCGTTAATTCCTTTCGATGAGGTCGCCATAATACTAGTTCTTTTAATTGATCATTTATTGGTTGCCCTAAAGATAGCGAACTTTATCTGGAAATCATGGGAATCAACGCCTGAGATTACAAGG
>JBMDWN010000078.1:0-15104 GCA_048595275.1 Olivibacter sp.
ATGATCACCGTGAAGGCTTACATAAACGACGAGCTACTGAATGCTTATTGGGCTGATGGCCTGATCATTGCTACTCCGACGGGATCAACAGCCTATTCCCTCAGCTGTGGCGGACCAATCGTTATGCCCGGCTCAGGAAATTTTGTGATCACCCCAGTGTCTCCACACAACCTCAATGTGCGGCCAATAGTGCTGAACGATAGCAGTATCATTCGGATTGAAATTGAAAGCCGGAGCGACAGTTTCCTGTTTTCTTACGATACGACAACCCTGACGTTAAAATCGAAAGCTTCTATCGAAATTACGAAAGCTCCCTTTCATAGCCGGCTGATCCGGATAGCGGGAGAAAGCTTCCTTTCTACCCTTAGGCATAAATTGCTTTGGGGTCTGGATACCCGTAATTATTAGTTGATCCGATCTTTTGCCAAGCCTGTTTATTATCTTATCTTTACCAACTTTTTAAAGGAAGGGGTGCAAGAAAAAGCACTTAATAGAAATAGCAATGGCTAATATCGAATCAATCGATCCTGCTAGACTGCCGCAACACATCGCCATCATCATGGATGGGAATGGCAGGTGGGCGAAACAGAAGGGAAAACTGCGAGCTTTCGGACATAAAAAAGGAGTCGACTCCGTGCGTGACGTCCTTGAAGGAGCCGTGGAGCTGGGTGTTCCGTATCTGACTTTGTACACCTTTTCAACCGAAAACTGGAATCGCCCTAAACTGGAAGTGGCTGCATTGATGGAGCTGCTGGTTGCGTCCGTAGCCAAAGAGACACAGACCATGATGAAGAACGGCGTACGTCTGAATGCCATAGGAGACCTTGAACAACTTCCGAAAAAAGCACAAAAACATTTGTTTCAGTCCATGGAGCAGACAGCCGGAAATACCAAGTGCACCTTAACGCTCGCCTTAAGTTATAGCTCCCGATGGGAAATCACCCGGGCGGCTAAAAGACTTGCCGAACAGGTGCAAAAAGGAGAACTGGCTGTTGAGGAGATCACGGAGGAAAGGCTTGCCGGTCAGTTGACTACATCGGATTTGCCGGATCCGGAATTGATGATCCGTACGAGTGGCGAGCAACGCATTAGTAACTATCTGCTTTGGCAGCTGGCTTATGCTGAACTGTATTTTACGGAAAAATTATGGCCTGACTTCCGCCGGGCCGACTTGTTCGATGCGATCGCGCAATTTCAGCAGCGGGAAAGAAGATTCGGGCTGACTAGCGAGCAGCTTAAATAGATGCGGATATAAGCCGGATCATAAAAACAACACGAAAGCTAAAGAATTCAAAAAAGCAGCTAAAATAAAGTTTAACAAAATTTAACAGCTGTATGTTTTACTTTAGCGTCGATAAATATTTTCGATGAAGCGAATTTTTCTTTTAACAGGGATATTGGTACTTAGTTATTTTGCGGGGTCTGCACAAATTGGTATGAGACGTTCCGGCGGGCAGCAAAATGATGATCTGACTTATTTAAAACCTCGTGAACTGATTATAGGCGGTGTAACCATCAGCGGAACTAAATTTCTGGATAACGATGTGCTCATCACCATCTCTAAACTGAGTGTAGGAGATCGGATTGAAGTACCCGGCGACGCAACTTCTAACGCGATCAAAAATCTCTGGGGACAAGGACTGTTCGACGATGTGGAACTGACGATCGACGGAATTCGCGGAGATACGGTTTACTTTAATATCGACGTAGTTGAGCGCCCGCGTCTGACCCGTATAGATCTTTCCGGGATGAGCAAGAGCCAAACGGAGGAGGTCAGAAAGCGACTGAATGAAAATACCGGAAAAATCATCAACGAAAACTTATTGAATACAACCCGGGGGACGATCACCCGCTTTTTAAGAGAAAAGGGTTTCTTATATCCGGACATCGAGATCAGCCAGGTTCAGGACTCTTCAGAAGCGAACAATCAGATCCTGAAAGTAGCCGTTAACCGAAACAAGAAGGTTAAGGCTAGGCGCATTAATTTCTATGGGAACGAAGAGTTTTCGGGATGGCAGATGCGCAGTATGCTTAAAAAGGTGAAGCAGAAAACATGGTGGCGTTTCTGGGGGCCGGGAAAGTTTAACTACGAAAAGTACGATGAAGGCAAGGAAATGCTGCTTGCCAAAATGCACGATAAAGGTTACCGGGATGCCGAGATCATCGCAGACACCGTAACCAAGCTGGATCGTAAGAACGTCCAGGTCGACATTCACGTTTATGAAGGGCCTCAGTACTACTTCGGGGATGTGAAGTGGTCCGGCAATGCAAAATATTCTTCGGATGTACTTGAAAAGATCCTTGGCATTGAGAAAGGAGAGATTTTCAGTGAGGAAAAACTCACGAAGAAGCTGATGGGGCCAAGCAGCTCAGGGGCAGATCTTTCTTCGTATTACCTGGATGATGGTTACCTGACCTTTAATGTGGATCCTGTACAGACCCGTGTCTACCAGGATACGATCGACCTGGAGATGCGCATTTACGAAGGGCCACAATATGACATCAGCAAGATTACCGTCCGCGGGAACGATATTACCAACGATAAGGTTATCATGCGGGAGATCCGGACCAAACCGGGACAAAAGTTCTCCAAAACCAACATCATGCGGACGATCCGCGAAATTGCAACCCTCGGTAACTTCGACGAGCAAAAAACAGACCCACGTCCGATTCCGCATCCGGAAGACGGTACGGTGGATATTGATTATACCGTTGCTGAAAAGCCTTCGGATCAGATTGAGCTTTCAGGAGGTTTCGGTGCCGGACAGATTATCGGTACCCTGGGTCTGACCTTCAACAATTTCTCTTTAAAGAATATTTTTAACGGTGAGGCCTGGAAGCCGCTTCCAAAGGGAGACGGCCAAAAACTTTCTTTGCGGGGACAAACCTCCGGCCGTCGTTATCAGTCTTATAGTTTTTCCTTTTCCGAACCCTGGCTGGGTGGTAAAAAGCCGATTTACTTCGGTTTGAGCGCGTTCACTTCCAGGTCTTCTTTCGGGGATACCGATCTTTGGACAGGCCGGGTGATTGACAATGTCGATCAGCGTCAGGTGCAGCGTATCGTGATGAACGGAGTTACGGTGAGTCTCGGTCGCCGTCTGCAGTGGCCGGATAACTACTTCCAGCTGAATTATTCCTTAAGCGCACAGCAATATCGCCTGCAAAACTGGGCCGGTTTCCTGTTCAGCAATGGTACTGCTTATAACATTAACCTGACGCAGGAAATCAGCCGGAACTCCCTGGACGATCCGATCTTCCCGACTTCCGGATCACACCTTCGTTTTACGGTTCAGGCAACGCCCCCGTATTCGCTGTTCAACGACATTAATTATCCTACGGCTACCGATCAGGAACGCTATCGCTGGACTGAATATCACAAATGGAAGTTCGACTCCCAGTGGTTCCAGAAGGTTATTGGTAAGCTTACCTTTAAAGCGCAGGCTCAGTTCGGTTTCATTGGTACGTACAGTAGCGTCACCGGAACCTCAGCTTTTGAACGGTTTAAACTGGGTGGTGACGGTATGATGGGCTTCGACTTCCTTCAAGGCTCGGAAATTATCGCTATGCGCGGTTACGCGAATGGTATGGTGATTCCGGAGACTTCGCTGACTGAAAACGAACGTTATGTAGCACGCCAGTCCGGTAGCCCGATTTATACGCGTTACCAAATGGAATTACGCTACCCGGTCATGATGAACGAACAGGCGAAGGTATTCCTGTTAGCTTTTGCCGACGCCGGTAATACATGGAATGAATTCAAGGATTTTAATCCGTTCCGGGTGCGTCGCGCCGCGGGTATCGGTGCCCGGATTTTCCTTCCGATCTTTGGTCTTCTGGGTATTGACTACGGACATGCCTTTGATCCGATACCTGGATTTCAGAACGACAATCAATGGCGTCAGCCGTTCACCTTCAGCATCATGCAGCAGATGGGTGGCTTTAATTAAAACAGGCCAGAATTTAATAGAAGAAGGGGTGCCGGATGGTGCCCCTTTTTTATTGAGTTATTCCCTGAATTCGTAGCTTTACAGAACAATGACTAATACGTCTTATGCTGAATTTCTTCGTTTCTACCGCAGTGGTGCTCAATATTATATTTAACATGAAAAGCCCTGAAAGTTCTTCCAGATATCCAGTTGATTCAATAGACACGATAAAACTTAATGCCGAGATCAACAAGCTTTTAATAGCTTACCCGGACGTTGTTCTGGGACTGGCATTTAAGGATTTCGCCACAGGCGAAAGCTATTTTCAAAATGCTCAGCGCTCTTTCCATGCCGCGAGTACCATGAAAACACCGGTTATGCTGTCGGCGTTCGTTCAGATGGATCGCAGGCAGTTGTCTCTGGACGATTCCTTATCAGTACATAATGAATTTAAAAGTATTATAGATGGAAGTTCCTTTAGTCTGAGCGAGTCCGACGATAGCGAGAAAGGACTTTACCGGCGAATTGGTTCCCAGATTACACTCCGCGAGCTATTGAAACTTATGATTACCCAGAGCAGCAATCTGGCGACGAACCTGGTTATAGAGCGGATTGGAACTGATGTCGTTAATGAGGCGTTGAGGAACATTGGCGTGACTGGTATGCAAGTATTAAGGGGAGTGGAAGATACGAAGGCCTTCAGGGAAGGATTAAACAATCAGACCAACGCTGCTGACCTGTTGCGAGTATTTGAAGTGTTAGGCAGTGGAAGAGAACTAAGCGCTTCGTCTACGAAGCAGATGTTAAGTATATTGGAAGATCAGCAGTTCCGGGATAAAATTCCTGCCCTGCTTCCCGAAGGCATCCGAACGGCTACCAAAAGTGGTTTTATTGCGGGGATTAACCACGATTCGGGTATTATTTTTCTTCCGGATGGACGCTCGTATGGTTTAGTTCTCCTCTCAGAAGGCTTTAAAACCCAAAAAGAAGCGGCGGCCGTACTATCCCGAATTTCCAGGATGATCTACGATCAAATGCTAAAAAATGTTAAATAATCGACTGCCATGCTGTCTTTGCCCTTATCTTTGGCATTAAGTTCGCTAACGAGAATGGGTCGGAGAGACAGATTGTTAAACAAAAATTAAGGAGATATGAAACTGAAACATTCTATATTGATATTGGCTCTTTTGGGATTCGGATTCACAGCGGCCTACGCCCAGAATAAGGTCGGATATGTTGATTCGGAATACATATTGAAGAATGTTCCCGAATATGCATCTGCTCAAAAGCAGATTGAAGCACAGTCTGATAAATGGCAAAAGGATGTAGATGCGCGTTATGCCGAGATTGAGAAAATGTATCAGGCGTATCAGAGTCAGCAAGCATCCCTATCGGAAGGAGTCCGTAAGCAACGGGAGGATGCGATTGTGCAAAAGGAGCGGGAAACCAAGGATTACCAGCGCAAGGTCTTCGGTTTTGAGGGAGATCTGTTTAAAGAACGTCAGCGTTTACTGGAACCGATACAGCAGAAGGTATCAGCTGCTGTTGAAGCGGTGGCGAAAAGCCAGAGCATTGACGTTATGCTGGATAAGAGCGGGCAGGCTTCTTTCTTATATGCTAACCCCCAATTGGATAAGAGCAGAGATGTTTTAACCCAAATGGGCTATAAGGCTCAAAACTAACTTGCAAAATCACTTAGACTTGTGTAAAATTGCAAAAAATTAATCTTTAGACTTAAACGTAGGAGAGGCGAATATCGAATCGCCTGTAAAAAAATGAATTCAATGAAAAATGTAATGAAGTCGGTTGCTGTAGTGGCGGGATTGTTTCTTTCGGTAAGTGCCGTACAGGCTCAGCAGAAGATCGGACATGTTAACTCACAGGAGATTCTGCAATTGATGCCTGAGTTTCAGGCAGCAAATCAGAAAGTTGAGACCTTTGTAAAGGGTAAGCAGGGCGAGCTTCAACAGATGGATTCCGAACGCCAGAAGAAAGTTACTGCTTACTACGATAAACAACGCACGGTGAGCGAAGCAAACAAAGAAGCGGTTAGCAAAGAGTTGCAAGCTATGGCTACCGAAATCCAGACCATTGAGCAGCGCATGCAGGAATCAGAGCAACGTGCTCAGCAGGAAATCGGACAGGAGCGGGAAACTGCTTTCCAACCGGTTTTTGAAAAAGCTGAGGCTGCTATCCAAGCAGTATCTAAAGAAAAAGGATATGCTTACGTGCTGGACATCGCGCAGCAAAGCGTTCTGTATTTCGATGGTGGTGAAGACATCGGGCCAGCGGTAAAAACCAAACTGGGTATCGACCCGAATGCGAAACCAGCACCGGCTACACAGGCACCTGCTGCAGCTCCGGGAACAACTCCGGCAACCCCTGCAGGTCCGGCCAACTAAGAATTTTAAAAATAATAGGACTGGGAATGGGGAGCGTTAATCAACGCTCCCCATTTTTATTTATACGCGTTCTAAATACGGGTGTTTTACAAAGTTTTGACAGACGGCTATAGGGATAAGCGTACTTTTGTTAGCATTAAATTAATATAGCACAGAGAACAACCTTGAAGCAGCTCAAAGTTATAGCTTTTACTCATAAGCATGTTAATCTTAAAGACTTAGGTCATCTGGTCATTTGCAACGAAGAGTTGGAGTCCAGATTGGTTAACGTTAGAAATACCTTCGATATTCCCGAAATATTTTACATTGCTACCTGTAACCGGGTCGAATTTGTGTTCAAAGGCAACCATGAGCTGGAGGCAGGATTTATCAAAGACTTTCTGTCGGCTATGAATTTCTGTGTTCCGGAATGCCAGTTCGATCAATTTCTGAGTCAGGTTACAACCTATAATGGTCGGGAGGCATTGAATCACTTGTTCCGAATGTCTTGCTCACTTGAAAGTTTGGTGGTAGGGGAGAAGGAGATTCTTGCTCAAGTTCGCCGGGCTTATGAGCATTGCCGTCAGGCTGGCCTGACAGGAGACTTCATGCGGATGATGATGAACAGCCTGGTTAAGACCGCAAAAGAAGTATACACCAAAACCCACATATCCCGAAACCCTGTATCTGTGGTTTCACTTGCTTATCGTAAACTCAGGGAGCTAATCGCCAATCCGAATCCGCGTATCTTATTGGTGGGAGCAGGCGAAACCAATCAGAACATCTCGAAATACCTTCAGAAACATCGTTTTTCAAATTTCGTTGTTTTTAACCGGAGCCTCGATAAAGCTAAGCGCCTGGCTAAAGAGCTGAATGGGAAAGCCTATTCTTTATCGCAGCTTGCTGAATACGGCGGAGGTTTTGATATCCTGATCAGTTGTACCGGATCAACAGAGCCTGTCATCACCAAAGCACTTTACGAGTCGCTGTTGCAGGGCGACACTACGAAGAAGATCGTGGTTGACCTCGCTATTCCTAACGATGTCCAGTCGGATGTCCTGGACCACTATCCGGTCCACTATATTGAGGTAAGCGGCTTGCAATCCATTGCCAATAGGAATTTGCAGGAGCGCTACAATGAATTGGTGCACGCTGAGCAGATCATCGAAGAAAATATTCAGGAGTTTATTCCGTTGCTTAAGGAACGCGCCGTTGAAGTCGCTATGCGCAACGTTCCGGCTAAAGTTAAAGAGATTAAGTCCTTTGCCTTAAACACCGTCTTTGCTGAAGAAGTAGGGCGCCTGGATTCGGATTCCAGAGAGGTGCTGGAGAAAGTGATCAACTACCTTGAAAAAAAATACATCAGCGTACCGATGATCATGGCTAAGGAAATTTTAGTCAACAAATCTAAAGAAGTGGCTGATAATTAATTTTTTGATTTTTCCATTCGCATAGTCAACCTGATCTTTTCGGCTTTATTCGCTTTTTCTTGGCTGCTAAGAAATTTGATTCTATTTTAGTGGCTTTAAAACATTTTAGCCATTCGTATTTAAATTAACGTTGAAGTGGAGAGAAAGCTTATCATTGGTACCCGGGGTAGTGATCTTGCGTTATGGCAAGCCAACTATGTAAAAAACGGTTTGCAAGAGATTGGAATCGAAGCGGAGCTTCGAATCATTAAAACGCAGGGTGACCACATTCAGCATCTCCGGCTGGATAAATTGGAAGGGAAAGGTTTTTTTACTAAAGAACTAGAAGAAGAATTGTTGAACGGAAACATAGATTTAGCTGTTCATTCCCATAAAGATCTGCCCACGACTAATCCTCCTGGCCTGATCATAGCTGCGGTTTCGGATCGGGAAGATCCATCTGAATTGCTGCTGATCCTGAAGGATTGCGTAGATGAAAAGAAAAGACTGTCACTAAAACACAATGCCTCAGTGGGGACCTCCTCGAACCGCAGGAAAGCCCAGCTATTAGCCTTACGTCCGGATTTAGAAATCGATGATCTGCGTGGTAATGTGAATACGCGCATCCAGAAACTCAGGGATGAGAAATACGACGCCATTATGCTGGCAAAAGCCGGGGTAGGGCGCTTGAAACTGGACCTAAGCGAATTTCACGTGGAGGAGCTATCGCCTGCAGAACTGATTCCTGCACCGGCCCAGGGGGTACTGGCCATACAGATTCGTGAAAATGACGTAGAACTAAAGCAATTGCTGCAGCCTTTGCATCATCCGGATGTAGCCGAACAAATTGCCGTGGAACGCGAAGTGCTGAAGCGCTTTGAAGGCGGATGTCATATGCCGCTCGGCTGTTATTGCCGGCATTCCAGGACAGAAGGGTTCGAGGTATGGACTTCCAAGGCGGCCGACGGAGAGGATTTCCCGGATCGTTTATACCGTCGGTCACTTTCCACAGAAGGCTTAGCCGAAAGCGTTGTAGCCGCTTTCGCGAAAGATAAGATTTACCCTGGATCAGTTTTTATATCGCGTGACCTTTCCGAAGCCAGTTATTTCCGGCGGGCAATGAATAAGCATCACATTAAAATAGATGCGCGCTCGTTGATCCGCATTTATCCGATCATCAATAAACTGGATCCTTATATTCTGAAATACGTGCGCTGGGTGTTCTTCAGTAGTAAAAATGGCGTAGAGAATTTCTTCAAACTGGAACCACGCTTAAGTAAACATGTCGAATTTGCCGTGATCGGAAAGGGTTCAGAAGAAGCCTTGCGTCGTCATGGCCATGTTCCTGCTTTTACAGGAGAAGATGAGGGAATTGATATTTCGACTATTGGTGCCGCATTTTCGAGGGTAGCGGATGGCAGTACGGTCTTTTTTCCGCAGGCAAAAAATTCGCTCAGGAGCATACAGCCTTATCTCAGTGAAGCGACCCGGGTGATTGATCTGCCCGTTTATGAAACCGTCATTGATGATGACGTTGAACGAAGCGGTTCCGATGTACTGATTTTCACCAGCCCGACCAATGTAGAATCCTATTTCCGGAACAACCTGGTAGAACCCGGGCAGCGCGTGATTAGTATCGGACATTCTACCGGCAAAGCTTTAGAAGAAATGGGCGTGAACTACGTGCTTCCTGCTGCACCGGATGAAGTGGGCCTGTCAGAAGCGGTTTTCGGACTGGATTTCGCAAAATGACGAACGGTTAACCTTGCCTGCCCGCAGGATGTTTATTTTTGTGGCTTATCATTAGATAAATTACATGATCTATCGACAACGCCGACTGCGTAAGAGTCCTTTAGTGCGCGAGATGATGGCGGAAACCCATCTGAGCAAAGACATATTCATATATCCTTATTTCGTTATGCCAGGCAAAGGCCTGAGGCATCCGATTGACGCGATGCCGGGCATCCATCATTTCTCCACCGATACCTTATTGAAAGATGTTGAAGAGGGTTTGCAGAAAGGGGTCAATAAAATTATGCTGTTCGGGGTTGGGGAGGACAACAGTTCCGATGCCCGGAGCAGCTACCAGGAAGCTGGGATCGTACCGGAAGCGGTGAGAGCATTGAAAAGTGCTTTTGGTGAAGATCTGTATGTGGTCACCGATGTTTGTGTTTGTTCTTATACGACGCACGGTCATTGCGGCGTGTTGGTGGACGATTACGTTCAGAACGATGCCACCATTGAGGTGTTGAAGAAAATGTCGCTGGTGCATGCTGAAGCGGGTGCGGATATGCTGGCTCCATCGGATATGATGGATGGTCGCATTGCCGCTATCCGGGAGGCACTGGATGAAAACGGGAATTCGCAGGTCGCGATTATGTCGCATGCCACGAAATTCGCGTCATCTTATTACGGCCCTTTTCGCGAAGCGGCAGATTGCGCGCCGGGTAAAGGAGACCGCAAAGCCTATCAGATGGATTTCCGCAATCCTCGGGAAGCGAAACGGGAAGCGCTGCAGGATGCCGCAGAAGGGGCGGATATCCTGATGGTCAAGCCAGGTCTTGCCTACCTGGATATTCTTGCCGGGTTGAAGCAGGAAACCCTGTTGCCCTTGGCTTGTTATAATGTCTCAGGCGAATATTCCATGGTGAAGGCTGCGGCACAGAAGGGCTGGATCGACGAGGAAAAGGTGGTGCTGGAAACCATGCATGCTTTCGTTCGTGCCGGCGCCAGTATTATCACCACTTACCATATCCGTGATATGGTGGACAATAACTGGATATAATACTATGCTCAACTCTATAAAGAAAATGTTTTCAGGCAGCGAAGATTCGATCAGTCCTTCTTCAAAACCTGACATCAGTCGTGAAAAATCCGCTGCCTTATACGAAAAGGCCAAGTCTTTCTTCCCGGGAGGCGTAAACTCTCCCGTCCGTGCCTTTAAATCCGTACACGGTGTGCCTTTATTTATTGAACGTGGGGACGGATGCTTCCTTTGGGATGCGGATGGAAACCAGTTTATCGATTTCTGCTGTTCTTGGGGACCACTTATCCTGGGCCATAATCATCCGGCTATAAGGGAGAAGGTAACGCAGGCATTGCAACACGGCCTTAGCTTCGGTGCGCCTACGGCTCTGGAGAACGAACTGGCCGAACTGATTGTCAAAAACAACCGTTATGTTGAAAAGCTGCGTTTTGTGAGTTCCGGTACCGAGGCTGTTATGTCTGCAATCCGACTGGCTCGCGGATTTACTGGAAGGGATAAGATCATTAAATTCGAAGGCTGTTACCACGGCCACAGCGATGCGCTACTGGTAAAGGCAGGATCGGGACTGGTGACTTTCGGAGAGACTTCATCCCTTGGAGTACCGAAAGCTTTTGCGAATGAAACCATCGTGCTGCCCCTGGATGACAAAGAAGCCGTAGAAATGGCTTTTAACGAGTTTTCTGATCAGATTGCGGCCATCATTATAGAAGGCATTCCGGCCAATAATGGTTTGCTCCTGCAAGATACAGAGTTTATGAAGTTCTTGCGTGATATCGGTACGCGCAACGGTACGCTGTTGATCCTGGATGAGGTCATCACCGGTTTCAGACTGGGTTTTGAAGGCGCTGCTGCACATTATAAAATTCAGCCGGATATTGTTACCTATGGTAAGATCATCGGGGGGGGCATGCCGGTCGGCGCTTACGGTGCTTCGGAAAACCTGATGTCATACATTTCCCCGGATGGCGGGGTTTATCAGGCGGGTACCTTGTCGGGTAATCCGGTAGCCATGGCGGCAGGCATCGCGCAGCTTAGCGAATTGCTGAAGTCCGGCTTCTATAAAGAACTGAGTAAGAAAACGGAAGCTTTCGCGGAAGCGATTCAACGTTATGCCGATGCGCGTAATTACCAGATTCGGGTATTTCAGGTGGGCTCCATTTTCTGGATTGCCTTCACTAACCAGGAAACGGTAAAAACAGCCGCGGATATAGATCCGGCCAGTATGGAGAAGTATAAGATCTTTCACCGGGAACTGCTGAACCGGGGTATTTATCTTGGTCCTTCCGGCTATGAGGTAGGCTTTGTTTCGGCAGCACATACCAAGGTTGAGCTGGAAAAAGCGAAACGGGCTATCTTTGAGGCATTAGAAGTTGTTCATCAGACTGCACATGATTCGTAAACCACTGTTGATCTTTTATTTCCTGCTCTTCTACGCCATCGCGCAGATTATCTGGTGGGGTATGCTACTAATCCAAACGGAGCCGACCAAGAAGGGTATGATTATCGGCGAGGGCTTTATCTTCCTCTCTATCTTTCTTTTCGGTGCCATTTTGCTAAAAAGAGCGTTCGTAAGGGATCATAAAATGCATCGTCAACAGCATAATTTCCTGCTGTCAGTTACGCATGAACTTAAATCTCCACTGGCTTCGATCAAGCTTTATATCCAGACCATTCTGAAGCGGGATTTGAATCCCGAACAACGTAACCAGTTTCTTGCGAACTCGTTAAAAGATATTGAGCGTCTGGACGATCTGGTGGAGAACGTGCTGCTGGCGACTAAGCTTGAAAATTCTGGAACGACCAGTTTTCCGAAAGAGGTTTTCAGTTTGTCGGATATCGTAGAAAAGGTAGCTGACCGTTTGCAGGTGCATTCTTGTACGTCACAGATTATCCGTCCCGATATTGAAGCCGGAATTGAGATCCGGGCAGATAAATTTGCTTTTACGAACGTGATTAGTAACCTGATCGAAAATGCGGTTAAGTATTCGCCACCTTGTGCTCATGTGGATGTTAAGCTGAAACGAAAGGAAGGGGGCAAGATCCTCTTTTCAGTGGCTGATCTGGGGATTGGTATACAGGATGATGAAAAGAAACGTATTTTCAATAAATTTTATCGCGTGGGTAGTGAGGAGACGCGAAAAACCAAAGGTACAGGACTGGGTTTATATATTGTGAAGACGGTGTTGGAGAAACATCAGGCGCAGATTAACGTTCAGGATAATGAGCCGTCAGGTACCATTTTTAATGTAACCCTAAATGAATATGCAGGCTAAGCAACGAATTTTACTGGTCGAGGATGAAGAGCATCTCCTCGAAGCCATTAAACTGAACCTTGAGCTGGAAGGCTATAAGGTGACTACGGCAAGTGATGGTAAGAAAGCACTTCGTACGTTTAAAGAAGAACGCTTTAACCTGATCATCCTCGATGTGATGATCCCGGAGATCGATGGCTTCCAGGTGGCGGAAACCATCCGCCTTGAAAATAGCGAGGTGCCCATTATGTTTCTGACGGCCAAGAATACTAGTGAGGACCGGATTACCGGCTTGAAAAAGGGAGCAGATGACTACCTCGTGAAACCCTTCAACCTGGAAGAATTAATCCTTCGCGTAGGGATTTTGGTGCGCCGTGGAATGAAGGGAGACGACCTGAAGGAGCTGAACTCCTATCAGATCGGGGATAAGACGATTTACTTCAATTCTTTTGAATTGCACCATGCTGACGGCAAAGTGACTCCTTTGACCAAGAAGGAAACGATGTTATTGAAGCTGCTGATCGAGCGGCGGAATGAGGCCGTTTCCCGTGAACAGATTCTGGAAACGGTTTGGAATTACGATGTCTACCCGTCCACCAGAACGATCGATAATTTTATTCTGACCTTCCGGAAGTATTTTGAACCGGATCAGAAAAGTCCGATCTATTTCCATTCGATAAGGGGCGTTGGCTATAAGTTTACTGACCATACCGAGCAGCTCGAAGAACAGGGGCAGGGAGAAAAGCCATGATGACTTCCAAAGCGCGTTTGGCAGTAATTGTCGTGGCGCTTGGCTTATTTACTTTTACGATTTATGCCCGGACTTATCAGCTTTCGGCTGTCGTGCTGGGGCTGATTGGCTATTCCATCTGGAGTTATTACCGGGATGGAACAGTGTTGATTGCCTCGGAAGCTTTTAAGAAAAAGCAGTACGACCTGGCCCGAACGTTACTGGCGGACATTAAGCAACCGGAATACCTCCGTAAACGGAGACGAAATTATTATGAGTTTATCAGTGGCAGCCTTGCGCTTCAGTTACTGGACTACGAGAACGCCGAGCGACATTTTCAGATCGCTTCCCGGTTGCCTTTTCGTCGCCCGAACGACAAAGCGCTGATTTTTGTGCAACTCGCCAATTTAAACCTGAGAAAGAAGGACTACGACCGGGTGTCGGCGTATCTTGATAAAATCAAAGAACTGGATGTGAGCCCCCGGATTGCTCATATCGTCAATAAAATAGAAAACGAAATCCCTAAACAGCGTGATTAAAAAGAAGACAGCAGATAGTTTGTTTATGCGTGCTGCGTTCTGCGAGGCAACAGAACGGCCACCGGTATGGATGATGCGGCAGGCAGGCCGCTTTATGAAAGAGTATTGGGAGATTAAGAACCGCTATTCTTTCCTGGAGATGTGCAAAACCCCGGAGATTGCAGCCGATGTGACGATGCTGCCGGTGAACTTGCTGGGTATAGACGCAGCCATTCTGTTTTCGGATATTCTGGTCACGGCGGAAGCCATGGGCGGGGAGCTGAGTTTTACGCAGGGTGTCGGTCCCCGTTTCGCGAATCCGGTTCGCAGTGAAGCGGATGTGAATGCGCTGGAAACGGATGTCCGCGACCGGCTGCAATATGTAGCTGATGCCATTCAGGTTATTCAAGAGCGCCTGGACGGAAGCATTCCGCTGATTGGCTTTGCCGGTGCGCCTTTTACGGTGTTAAGTTACCTGGTGGAAGGGGGATCATCGAAAGATTTTAAGTTGACAAAGCTGCTGCTGAACAACGAACCGGAACTGGCGCATCGCCTGCTGCAAAAAATTGCGGATGTAACGGTGACGTACCTCAATATGCAGATTGAAGCGGGTGTAGATGCACTGCAACTGTTTGACAGCTGGGCACTTGCCTTGAGCTGGGAGGATTACAAAGAGTTTTCGCATCGCTACAATACCTACATCATCAAAAGATTGAACCGCGAGCACGTGCCAGTCATCTCTTTCTGTAAGGGAAGTTCAGTCTTTGCACCGATTATGGCGGACGCGGACCCCGATGTTATTTCGGTGGATTGGAATGCCGATCTGAAAAACATTAAAATGAGCCTGCCGGAAGGCGTTGCCGTGCAGGGCAACCTGGATCCTTTTGTCCTGTATGCCGATAAGCCGGTAATCCGGAAGAAAATCCACCAGCTCTTCGAGCGGATGCGTGGAGAGAAAGGTTTTATCTTCAATCTTGGCCATGGCATCATGCCTGATATTCCTTTTGACAACGTTAAATACGCGATCGAGGTCGTCAAAGAGTTTCGTTATTAACTATGTATTTATACGCAAAGGCAATACACATCATCTTTGTCATTTGCTGTATGGCCGGACTTTTTTA
>JBMDWN010000079.1:0-4243 GCA_048595275.1 Olivibacter sp.
GAACAATCGTTTAATAAGTTTGATATTACGTGTTTTTGTAGTCGGTGAAAGGTTCTTCTCTATGCGATCATACATTAAATGCTTCACGTAACCACGCTCTTCCTCGTTTTTCCAACGCCATTTATTTGTTTTAATTTGCAACGCATACCAATGGTCGAGAAATTCCTTCTCTTGCTGTGTGCATTTACCTGACTCATATCTTTCCAATAAGGATTGCAGTTCATGTTTATTCATCTGGCCAGATAATTTAGGTTGCCGTTTATAGTAAGTGTCAGAAAAAGATGAATGGTAGTAGATCGTTTAAAAAAAAATCTACTAAGTCCGGTATAAGACCTTTAAAATCACGATAGGTAGTGATCCAACACTAGAACAACCAATAAGGGAGTAACCTGAGAGTCAGCTATTTTTGAGCGAAGAATTTTCAATGCGTTACTTACTTGCTTCTTCACCGTCTTTTCCGAAATAACGAGCTCCGACGCAATCTCTTTGTAAGATAGGTTTTCTCTACGGCTCATAATGAATACTTTCCTCATCATCGAAGGAAGCTTATCTATTTCGGCGTCGATAATCCTACTCAACTCTTTCACTTCAGTGAGGCACTCTGGGTTTTCGCTATGGTACTCTTGAAAAAAGTTGGTAAGGGAGACCAAATATTCGCGTTTTTTAAGATTTTGACGAATGGATTTAAATGCTTTATACTTAACTATTGTTTTGAGATAAGGGAGGATCTCTTCCACCTTTCCTATCTCAGCAAGTTGTTTCCACAAATCGATGAATGTCTCCTGAACAACGTCCATTGCCTCATCCTGATCCAAAAGTACTTTCACAGCGTACTCATATAGCGTTTCCCAATATAAATTGTAAAGCTTGGAAAAAATCAATCTGTCTTCTGTGGTCGAAGAAGAACTTCGTAAAAGCTCAAAGGAATGAGATTGTTTTCCCATGGAAAAATCATTAAAGAATTCAGAAGTTTGGTTGAAACCAGTTAAACCCAAATTAGCTAGTCAATTCAAGTGTAAAGTTAAGTACTTTTATCGATTTTACACGGGGTCTGGTATTTATCAACTTTAGGGTAAAAAATGGATAAAACCCGGCGCAAAAAAAAGATACCAGCTTCGCCTTCGCTTCGGTACGCCAGACATCACCTACGGCTTCCCTCGGGTATCGTTCGGGAATTTCTCCTGGGATAGTCGCGTCGAATCAGAATCTGACCCGAAAGTGAGGCGTAGCTGGTATGTCCCTAGTATCCGGCAAGGGTTTCCGAATTGATTCTCACTTTTTCGGAAACCCTCCAACCTCCTGCGATGAACTAAAACCGGTAATTGATACCCAGTCTGAAATTCCTACCCGGCTCAGCCTGATAGTAATAATAAGTCTCGTAAGCAGATCCAGTATACAGGTAAGTATCCAACACATTATAAACGTTCAGATTAACCTGTATACGGTCTTTACCCCAAAATAAGCCCGCATCGAATTTGTAATAGTCCGGTAGCCCCATCTGATCAATAGCCGTTGGCCAGGTCCAGGTATCCCGGTCTCCGAGATAAGTAAAACCTCCATAAATACCACTACCTTTCAATGCTCCGCGCTGTAATGCATACCTTAGTGAAGCATTTGCCTCATGAGTTGCATATCCAGGTATCCGGGCTCCCACCACGGCTGTAGCTGGCAAGTTTTCCGCACCCGATGTCTTTGATATTTCAGAATCGGTGTAGGCATAGTTCACTACAGCCAGCAAGCCAGGTAGTATTTCGCCCTGTATATCCAGCTCGATCCCTTGAGTCCTGGATTGGCCCACATCGATCACAAAACCTTCTGTTCCCTGATTATCCGGATCTGTTGTTAGCGTATTGTTCTTCAGTATGCGGTAGGCTGAAATCGATGAGCGTAATTTTCCGTTAAACCAGTCCCTTTTTAACCCAAGCTCCATGTTATTACCAGTTATGGGCTTGGGAGCTCCCCCGCTTCGCATAATGCCACTCTGCGGTGTAAAGGTCTGATCATACAATGCATAGACGGAACTGTAGCGGTCTATAGAAACGCTTAAACCCAACCGCGGAGTAAAGCGATCAGAATTTCGGGGGACCAGATAGTCCAGGTCGCGTACCCAGGTATAACGCCCACCAAGCGTTAAACGGATCGTGTTGTCCAGGAAGCCCAGCTCATCCTGTGCGTAAAGTCCCGTATATGATTGCTCGGAAAGGTTTCCGGCGGCCCGAACGGAAAGCGGCTGACTCCGGTCGAAAACCGGAAGCCCGTTTACCGGGTCGTTATATACCGGATTAGCGGGATTAAAGGGATGATCGGCGTTGTTCAGGTCATAAGCCTGCGCCCAATCCGCCATATAGCTTTTTGTCCCTAAGTCCAATCCGCCAAGAATTCTATGCCGCACCGCACCCGTCTGAACATCACCGTTGAGGAAGACCTGACCAAAACGATTCTCGTTTACGGCGTCCCAAATCGATACATAGCGATCGATCTCGCCATTGCTGCGCACATCATTCACCCAGCTGGAACTACCAACCATATCGTAATTGAAATAACCGAGCTGTGCTGTTAGCTTCCAGTTTTCATTGATTCGATGATTCAGATAGGCAAAGGCACTGTGATCATTGATCACCGATGGTTCAAGCCCCGGTTCGAGCAAGGTTACGTTTCGTGGATAGGTTCCATAGCCGTCCGGGCTGAACATGTAAAAGGAACCGACGTTACTCATCTTCGCCCGCTGGTAAGTGTATTCCAGGGTAAGAGAGGTTGCATCGCTGATGTTGTAGGTAAGCACAGGTGCAATAAGGGTTCTTTGATTAAATTCAAAATCACGAACACTATTCGACTTGGTGCCCATAGCATTCAGTCGAAAGGCCAGTTTACCTTCTTTATCGAGTTTTCCATCCAGATCCAGTGCCGTCCGGTAAAGATCGTAACTGCCCATGGTAAAACTTGCCATACCGTTAAAGTCTGATCCGGTTGGTTTTTTTGTTACGACGTTATAGATCCCGCTGGGTTCGGAATTGGACATCATAAAACCAGCTGGCCCTTTGATTACCTCAATACGCTCAACGAAACTCATGTCTTCGCTGAGCGGACCCCAGCTGGATGTGATGTTCATACCGTTTCGGAAAGATGATGCACGTGATCCGCGCATATTGACACGGGTATACATGCCCCCCCAGTGTTCCAGACGAGTTGCTCCTGAGACATTACGGATTACGCCGTCTTCCATGCTTAACACCTGCTGATCGGATAACATTCCGGAGGAAATAACCTGAATATTCTGCGGCACTTCCAGTAAGGGTGTATTAATTCTGAGGCTGGTAGATGGTCTATCCGCCTTATAACTGTTTTGCTGTGCATTAATCCAGACTTCCTGAAGCTCGTTCCAGTTTTCTGATAAACTGATGTCCACAGAGACCTTATCGGAAGCACGAACGGTCACCGTTCGGTCAACGGGTGCCAGCCCTACAGCTGTAACATGCAAAGTGGTTTGGCCTGCACGAACCCGGTCGAGTCGAAATTCCCCGGCTTCGTTTGTAGCCACTGATAATCTGGTTCCATTGACGTGAACGGTAATTCCTGCTGCCGGTTTTCCTTCAGCAGATAGAATCCGGCCTTCGATAACACCATAACCCGACTGGGCATAGCTTATAGTAGGCCAGGGTAATAAAATAACTCCCGTGATCAGGAGTCTGAAAAGTAAAAGTGATTTTCCCATTATTGTGTGTATGTTTTAAGGACAGCACAATATTAAGAAAAGCCAGTAATATTATTTAAACTTATTCTAAATAATATTATTTAAAGCGCTTCCCGCGCTCCCTGGCCCTATTTTCTAGATGAATAAATTTTTTGCAAGCTCAAACAGATGGGCTTCCGACTCAAAAAAATGCATCATATAACCCGCTGTGTTTGGAAACAGTATAATATCACCGATAGCGGGGTAACGATCAAACTTAATTTTGCGTTTTAGGATCAGCTCCTGCTCCAGACAATAAGCTCCTACTAAATATCCTTCGCAAGCGCCGGATTGCTTTTCTTCGCTTCCGAAGGCAATATGGATGGGATCCAATAAAAAATCTGAGCTGGAACTTTTCAGCTGGGAGCGATTCATCTCTAATCCGACAAGTAGATTTCCCTGGGAATCCTGTTTACGGAACGCCACTTTGGCCAGCGTGACGCCCGACTGGTCCAATAAGGACCGGCCGGGCTCGATATGAAGCGTTAGTTGGCGTTCTTCAATCAGGCGATA
>JBMDWN010000080.1:0-3809 GCA_048595275.1 Olivibacter sp.
CAAGCGTTGGTAAGATTCAGCGGCCTTTAATTGTTTGAGAGAGGCTTTGTAAGAGCCTAAAGCAGTGATCAGTTGATTCCGTGCAACTTCGGCGCTCATAGATAATTGTTTTACGGCCTCCTGCCTGTTTAGCCGGGCGTCGAGCAAATCCAATTCGGATTGCCGGATCTTAAAATGATTACGGTTGCCATTGTAAATCGGCAGATCAAATTGAAGTCCGAACATAACGTAACGCGACTGACTGTCGAAACGCATTTGCTCAGCCTGAGAACCTAAGTCTACAAATCCGCTAAGCTGAGGAATACGGAATTTCCGGTTCATTTTTAAGGCGGTTTCGGAAATTTTCACCACTTGTTCAAGCGATTTCAGCTCTTCCCTGCGTTCTACGTCGTTATGATTACCGGCCATTGATGAGGCTGAAAGAAGCGCTGATTCCATATCGAAGTCTGTCTCGATGCGTTCATTTGCAGACCGGTTTAATAGCGCATTAAAATAAAGGCGGGTGTTCTCAAGGTTTTGTCTGGCCTGAAGCAACTCGGCCTGTAGTTGCTCCACCTCGCTTTCGGAACGAAGTATATAAGCTGGCAATCCCTTACCATTCTCGTAAAGCCTTTCATTGACCCGCTTAGATTCGAGTGCCGCATTTAGAGCAGACTGGTGAACTTCAATGGCTTTTCCGGCACTGAGAAATTGAAAATAAGCTTCCTTGATATTCTTTACGAGGTCCCGCTGATAAGTATCTACCTCGTAAGCCTGAAGGGTAACCTGCTCTTCATTAATTCGCTTATTATACGCAATATCGGTATTAACAATGGGAACCGTTGTCCTGACTCTTGCATCGTAATAATTACGAGGGAGGAAATTGATGCTTTCATCCTGCAAGGTTGGAAAGGCGCCGGTACCGGTGAGTTGGTTCAGCGTGTTGTAAACGGGATTCAAAAGTTGCCCAAGCGGCAGGAAAATCGCACGGCCACCGGTTGCACTGGTATAATTTGCCTGAAGATTAATACTAGGTTGATACATGCTCTTCGCGGTCTGAAGTCCAAGCAGAGCCTTTTCCAGAGAAACATGCCGCTGGCGAAGAACCAGATTGTTACTTAACCCTTCTTCTACGTATTCTTCCAAAAGAGAGGACTGTGACTTCAAAGCTGTAACTCCACAAAATGTAAAGAAGACAACAAGGCAGAAAAGCTTTTTACTTAACATCGTTAACTATTTTAGATCTGACAGAACCTTAATAAAAGTCTCCATTACCTGATCAAGCAGTCGGGCTTCATCTTCAGAACTGTGTTGACGCACGCAGTGTGAAAAATGTCCATGCAAATTTAGTGTACAAAGGCCGTGCATAGTTGACCAGACCATGAAAGCGAACGCTTCTGCATCGTATCCTTTGAAGTACCCAATCTCCTGGCAAGCAGTCACGGCCTCCATGAGCATTGTAAACGTCGCTGCTCCTTCGGACCACCCCCCGTCGGCACCATCTTGCTGCACGGTCTTGAGGTATTCCATTGGCTGCTTCATAACAAACATAAGTTCATAAAAATCAGGGTTATGAATGGCAAAACTTAAATATGCTCTTCCCATCGCTTTAAAACGCTCGAAAGGATGGTCAACATAAGTTAAACCAGAAAATTGAAGACGGAGCTGTTTGAAGCCTTCTTCCTGCAGAGCATACGCAATGGTAGCCTTATCCTCATAATAGAGGTAAATAGCTGTCGGACTAAAGCCCATTTCCGAAGCTATTTTCCGCATACTCGTTGCCTCATAGCCGTGTGCCAGAAATAACCGCTTAGCCACTTGAAGAATCTGACCACGCAACATCTCCCGGTTCTTTTCCTTTTTATCTGTTAATTTCATCACTCGGAACAAATATAGTTAACAGTGTTAACTATACAAACTCAAAAGGTAACATCGTTGTTAGAAAAAAGTTTGTGAAGGGAAAAAATCTATATTTGTTTTAGTGCAGACATCGAAAACCTATTCATTCAATTAAATAAAGTTCTCATGAAGTATTTATCATTTGCTTATTGCGGATTGGCGCTGGCGCTTTCACAGGGTTGTCAACCATCCGGAGACGATAAGGCATTAACCAATACACCGGAAAAGTTTATTGATCCGGCCAATATGGACACAACCGCCCGGGCGGGGGATGATTTTTTCCAGTACGCCAGCGGCCAGTGGTTAAAAGACAATCCGGTACCTGCCAAGGAAACACGCTGGGGAAGCTTTAACCAATTAAGGGATTTTAATGCTGAAGCGGTAAAACAGATCCTGGAGAAAGCAGCGTCAGATTCAGACGCACAGGATGGTAGCCTAGAAAAACGGGTTGGATCATTCTATGCCAGCGCTATGGACAGTCTGGCTATCGACTCACTCGGAGCTAAGCCTATTCAGGCAGATCTGGCCAGAATTAACGAAATCAATAATCTGGAAGGAGTAGCGAAAGAAATAGCTTACCAGCGCACACAGGGAATTGGCAATCCTTTATATGGATTTTATGTATACCAGGACCGAAAGAACGTTACTGAAAATATGGCGCAATTCAGCCAGGGGGGCACAACCCTGCCGGATCGCGACTATTACCTGGTCAACAATGCCCGCAATCGGGATATTAAGCAGGCTTATGAAACCTACGTCGAAACCCTTTTTGAATTGAGCGAGTCCGCTGAAGCGGAGAAGGCCTTTGAATCGGTCTGGAATATTGAATCCAAACTTGCCGAAGCGCAGTTGAGCCGGGTAGAGATGCGGGATCCTTATCGCACGTACAATAAATTTGCAAGTAAAGAGTTCGCCGGCAAAGTACCGAACCTGGATTGGTCGGCGAGTCTGGCAACGATGGGTGTCGGAGGTGTCGATTCGATTTTAGTTAATAACCCTGTGTTCTTTGAAACAGCTTCCAAACTGATGAAATCCGTCAGTCTTGAAGACTGGAAAATCTATTTGAAATGGAACCTGCTTAAAAATGCAGCGTCTGATTTGAGTACCACTTTCGTTGATGCCAGCTTTGCCTTTAATAAAGCACTGACTGGTCAAAAGGTCATTACTCCAAGATGGCAACGCAGCTCTCAGTTGGTAGATCGTAAGATTGGCGACCTGCTCGGCCAACTGTACGTGAAGAAATATTTCAGGCCGGAAGCGAAAGAGCGGATGCAGGAACTTGTCCAAAACCTTTCGGACACGTATGAAGAACGGATCAAAACCCTCGACTGGATGAGCGACGCGACAAAGGAAAAGGCGCTTGAAAAGCTGAAAGCCTATACACCGAAAATTGCCTATCCGGATAAGTGGAAAGACTATAAAGGACTTGATATTGAGGCAAACGATTACTTCGGAAATCTTCGTCGGGCGGATCAATGGGCCTATCAGGATATGATTGACCAGCTGGGTAAGCCGGTGGATAAGACGAAATGGGGAATGACCCCTCCTACTGTTAATGCCTATTATAGTCCGGTAAATAACGAAATCGCTTTTCCTGCTGGAATCCTCCAATTCCCTTTCTTCGACTTTTCCGCTGATGATGCTGTTAATTATGGAGGTATCGCAGCAGTAATTGGTCATGAAATGACTCACGGTTTTGACGATCAGGGTCGACAGTATGCAGCCGACGGAAATCTACGGGATTGGTGGACTAAAGAGGATGCTGACAATTTTAAGGGTTTGGCAGACAAAGTTGTTGAGCAATACAATGGTTATACCGTGCTGGACACCTTGCATGTAAACGGTCGCCTGACCTTGGGTGAAAACCTGGCCGACCTCGGTGGTCTTGCACTGGCGTATGCAGCCTTTAAAAAGACTCCACAAGGCCAGTC
>JBMDWN010000081.1:0-10121 GCA_048595275.1 Olivibacter sp.
TGTACTTACGCAAAAGACGGAACAGGGCTTCATAAGCATCCGCCTGTTTATGCGAAACACTGTCAGGTAAACTCCCGGTGAATGGATCGATTCCTGTACGCTTATCAAAGCGCTGATTTACATCCGCGCCAATGAGGCTCTCAGGACGAGGGAGTACGTTTAAATCCAGTTCGGTAATCGCAACCTTCAATCCCAACTCACCATATACCTGAATAGAAACTTCGATTTCTTCGAGTGGGAGATCCCAATAACTCCAATGACCCTGTATCCCGATGCCATCAATCCTGGCCCCTTTCGCTCTCAACTTTTGCACCATTGCCACCACCCCTTTCCGTTTTTCAGGTTGTTCAATATTATAATCGTTATAATACAGCTGAACATCAGGATCTGCATGTTCGGCCAGTTTGAAAGCTCGTGCGATATAGGAGTCGCCCAAAGCGTTCAAAAAGATTGATTCCCTTAGGCTGCCGTCTTCCTCTAACGCTTCATTAACAACATCCCAGGAAACCAACTTCCCTTTGTAATGCGAAACCACGGTTTCAATATGTTGGCGGAAAAAACGATCTACCATCGCGGAATCCAGGCAGTTGCGAATAAAGCCAGGCAGTTGGCTATGCCATATCAATGCATGTCCAACCATGGCTATATTGTTCCTCTCCGCGAATTCCAAAACTTTATCCGGATTCGCGAATTCGAAACAGCCTGCTACAGGCTGAGAATATGCGCTTTTCATAGAATTTTCACAAGTCAACGCATTGAACTGCTTCGAAATTAGTTTAGCTGTCTCCGGATCGTCAACGAGCATCCTATGGTCCGCTGCCGTTCCAATTAGAAAATCATCTTTGAATATTGCCTTTAACGCAGGTATCTCAAAAGCAATGCTAGTATGAGGTTCTGATTTGCTGACTGAATTTATGTTCGGATCCTGAACGCTTTCCAAGTCATTTTTGCGGTTAGTATCAAAATTAAACCGATGGCTATGGCCATCGTACAGGATACAATACTGAATGAGGACTGATAGCATAAACAAATGGTAAACAACAACCAGGTACATCGAATAGGCTTGCATAAACTCCTTTTGTGGTTAGTGAAAATTAGTCAGCAGAAGCTAAGGTAAGGATTGAAAGGAAAGTAGCCAAGGATTTCAAAATAAAAATGTCAATTCAACATTTATAAAATCTTTTACCGTTTTATAAAGTGCTGCGAACGCCTTTTTGGTTGGGCAATCTTTCACCATTCAGTTACCACTTATCCGTCCGGAACGGAGAAGCCAGTAATCCCTCTTTATTCATCAGATTGGCATCTTCAGGATTATCTCCCCAGGCGTAGCGAACGGCAACCGGTCGAGGCACATCGGCACTGCTGATAACAACCGTATTTCCTTTTATTAACGCATCTGCCCATACAAATTTCCGATCCTCACCGGCTACGGCAAAGTGCTTCAGTATGGGTCCGCGGCTGTCCAGACCACTTCCGAGGTTCGAGAAATGAAGAATAACGTTCGGACCTTCCACCTGCATACGCTCGAACACCGGCCCGGAACTGACGATCGACTCGCCGTAAACCAAACGACGAGCCGCCAGAAACAGCCGGGAAGCCACATCCTTTTTATTTAAGGGATGGATATCATTCCATTCTCCCGTATCATAAGTAACGGCCAGGGCTGTGTTGGGAATTTCATTGGCGACCTTGAGCTGCGCCTCCCGTATTTCAGCCCAACCGCTTGCTGCGGGCTGTTCCGTTTTCTTCATAAAATTCGGCAGCTGAACGATCAGAAATGGCATATCTGCTGTAGACCAGGCGGTCCGCCATCCTGCTATCAGAGCCCTCAGATAATCTCTATAAGGCCCGGGCCTTCCGGTATTACTTTCTCCCTGATACCAAATCATACCCCTCACTGCATAGTTTTTCAACGGATAAATCATCCCGTTATACAGCCCGGATCCTCCTGTTGACGCTTTTTTGAATTTCCATTTTCCCTGAAGACCGATCCGCTCCTCATCTCCGGCCAGTTCATAAATTTTATCCGGTATAAAACCTCCCTCCTGCGTATCGGTATCCAGCCTTAACACAAGCTGGTTTTTCCCTTCCTTCAATACACCGGCAGGCACGTCATACTTTCTTGGCGGATAGCGGTAGGCCGTGCTGCCGATATAATGTCCGTTGATAAAAGCGGAGTCCCGATCAATCAGCGTGCCCAGGTGTATTTTAGCGTGCCGGCCAGCCATTGATGAAGGCAGGTTAATTTCTTTACGAAACCAGAGCGTGCCTTTTTTTTGCTGATCCATCCAAAGACCCGGCACTTCGATCTCCTCCCATAATGAATCGTCCAATTCCTGTTCTGCCCAATGGCCTGCTTCCGGGTCGATTATTAATTTCGGAAAGCTTTTCAAGCCGTCCTGGGGAATCCAGCTTTCGATATCAGAGCCGCCAAGACTCGATACAATCATCCCGACCGGAATTCCGTTATGCACATAAGATTCCTGGGCATAGAAGTAAGCCAATGCGGTCCAGTTCATCACATCCGATGCTGTCGCTGAAAACCATCCCATTCCACCCTTGGCCTCCTGCTCCTGCATCACCTCTGAGCGCTGAACAGGAACTTTATAATGCCGGATCATATGGTTATTAGAAACGTTGATCTCCGGATAGCGGTCCGTCAGCCTGGCGACCGGCGTTTCCTGGTTAGACTGTCCCGAGCAAAGCCAGACGTCCCCGATCAGGATATCGCGGATAATACGTTCGTTCACTTCCATCACAAAAGGGCCACCCGCTTCCTGCGCCGGAAGCTTCAGCGACCATTTCCCGGACGCTCCGCCCTCTCCATAGTAAACTTCATTCCGAAACCTGACGGTTACCTGCTAGCCTTTATCTGCCCAGCCCCATATTGTCAGCTCGACATTTCGCTGCAACACCATGCGATCCCCGATCAATCCGGGCAACCGCACTTCAGCCCTCAGCATACCTATGCCCATTCCAAAAAAACTGAGCAGGAATGCAGAACGCAGGAGGCTATTCGTGAATAGCTTTTTATTCAGCTGGCCCATTCTCAGAATTTACATCCTGTGCACACAGCCGCTGGACCAATAAAAAACAGCTCGCCAATAAGTAATAAGTCATTCTGATCATAACCGGCTAAAATTTTGAAGTAATTCGTTAGTGCCGGAAAGATACACAATTTAAATGTCAGTAGAACAATTTATACCTTGAGATCCTCATTTTTAAAAATCCCTATATTTCAGGAATCTCAATCAATATCTTCATCGTCGTGGGGACTAATCCATTGCATTGGTCAGGTAGACAGCTAAACGATTGATCGCTTCTGCAGCCCCCGCCACTTGTTCCCTTGCTTCGTCGTATTGCCCCTCCTCAACCGCTTCCCGGACACCCGGAAGTGTTTTTACACCATAGCCTGTGTAGAATCCCGGAGCATAAATACTGTGTTTATACCAGGGCCGCCTGGGCAGGCCATCCGTCAGCAAAAGCTGCTTCTCCGCCTGGAAGAGAATTTCATTCAGACGAATCCGTTCCCGCTTGGATCCCTTAAAGGATTCCACGTACTGCTCTAAAGCCGTGCTGGCGGACGATAATGAATCCAGTGCTTTTTCGAGCGTCGTTAAATCGATCGTTTCAACTTCCGCTTTCATCTTCGGCTTGCGATAAGGAATTCCGGGGTTGGAGGCAAGCCGGTCATAATCGCCCTCCACGGCTATTTGAAGCAACGTCTGCTGATCAGCCAGATCCTCGTTAAGGTCTCTGATCTCCTTAACATACTCCCTGATGGTCTCCTGAAGATCCGAAAAACGGAAAGGCAATACTTCTGCATTTGCCAATCGCAAAACCGTTCTGCCGGCAGCCTGAGCAAGCGCTACACCATAGGCGAAATCCGGATCTTTAAAACGGGAGTAATTTTCATACGTATCGTAAACGGAATGATATTCACCCCCCTGTCCTTCCCCGCTGAATACATAGTTCAGACTGGGTATGCCCAGGTGCTGTAAAAAGGCCGAATAATCAGAACCTGTCCCCAATGCCCCGAGCGAATAGCCTTTCCGGTCCATCAGCTCCTGTTGTTTCCTGGTGCTTCCGGTACGGGAAATTGCCCTCGCTTTTGACCGTTCGCCGATGCTGACGCCCGTTTTTGGGTCCTTCACATCAGCCGCTACGTCGGATACCAGCTGCTTCAACGCATGCGATCCTGCTGCTCCGAAAAACCCGCGACTATTATTATCCGTATTCACATAAGCGACCGCTTTCTGGCTCAATTCCTCCGCATGCTGCTCCACCCATTCCGTCGAACCAATCAAGGATGGTTCTTCCCCATCCCAGGCACAATATACCAGCGTCCGCTCCGGTCGGTACCCCTGTTTGATCAGTTCACCGATGGATTTCGCTTCCTCCAGCATGCTGGCAAGACCGCTTACCGGATCCGAAGCGCCATTGTTCCAGGCATCATGGTGATTGCCCCGGATCACCCATTGATCCGGATAGCTTTTCCCTTTGATTTTAGCGATCACGTTGTAACAAGGGACCATATCCCAGTTGTGTTCAATCTTCAGATGGACTTTATTGCCTTCACCGCCCACACGATAAGTCAGCGGAAGAGCTCCCCGCCAGGATTCAGGTGCCACGGGGCCTCCCAGTGTTTCCAGCAGTGGCTTTGCATCGTGGTAGGAAATCGGCAATACCGGGATCTTCAATATGGTGGTCGCTTTGGTCCGGTCAAGGCGTTTTACGTTACCTCTTGAACCTTCACCCGGTGTGAGCGGGTCTCCGGGGTACAAAACCATATCCATCACCGAACCCCGCTGCACGGTATGTTCGCTCTTAAAAGGTCCTTTCGGATAAGCATCTCCCTGGAAATAGCCGTCATCCATCGGATCTGAGTAGATCAGGCATCCCACCGCGCCATGCTCATAAGCCACTTTAGGCTTAATTCCCCGCCAGGAATTTCCATATTTAGCGATCACAATCTTTCCTTTTACATCAATCCCCAGGCGCTCCAGGGCCTCATAATCTGCCGGCAGTCCATAGTTGACAAATACCAAAGGAGCGGTGACATCTCCATCTGCTCCCCAGGCATTGTACGTCGGCAACTGCCCTTCCTGGTCGGCACTAGCGTCTCCTTCAACGGCGGGTTCTTTCAAAATGGCCTTGAATAAATGAGGCTCCACAAGTTCCAAAACTCGTTCTTTTGGTGTCGGAAAAAGCACCTCGTAAGTCTCTATTTCGGCATCCCAGCCGTAGCTCTTAAACAAATTCAGCACTTTGTCCGCCACTTCCTTCCCACCCGGCGACCCTAAATGATGAGGCTTGGAGGCGAGGTCACGGATAAGCTCTCCGACATGCACCTTTGAAAGATATTGATCAAAAGATTGTTCCAGATTACTCTGTTGATTTTGTGCGGTAGCCGATAACGTGAAGGCTAAAGAAGAGAGCAGAAAAAACGATTTGCTGAGGCTTGTTTTCATCTTCTTAAAGTAGCATAAAATGGAAATAAATACAAGACCACTGATATTTTAACAGCAATTCAGTACTAAATCTGATCTAAACACTAGCCAGATGTTGCATAAATGCTGTTCAGATACTAATCAAATACTATAAATGACCGTAAACCGACCGTAAATTCACCGTAAGTTGACCGTAAATTTTACGGTCAACTTACGGTGAATTTACGGTTAGTTTACGGTAGTTTTACGGTGAATAGTAGTATCTCATAAGCATCTGGTAAGGTTTTAGTTCATGTTTAGTTTCTAAATGGTCCTGCTTTTGACCCGTTCTCTGCTTTAAATGATCGCAATTGTTTAATTTTAATCCATGACTAAGTCTATAAAGCATACCTGGCGATGGCCTGAGATAAGCGGCATTGAAACAATTGCTACACCGGCCTTAATCGTTAGTGAGGAGCGCATTCGTTATAATATTGATCGGGTTATTGACATGGTGGGCGACATAAGTAGATTGAGACCCCACATTAAAACGGTGAAAAGTGTGGGGGCGGTGAACAGGCTGCAGGAAGCGGGAATTGAAAAATTTAAATGTGCGACTATCGCGGAAGCCGAGTTGCTCGGAAAGGCAGCTGCTCCCGATGTACTCCTATCCTATCAGCCCGTTGGCGCTAATGCTGCGCGTTTTGTTCAATTGATCAGACAATACCCCCAAACTCAATTCAGTTGCCTGGTTGATAACGAGCACAGTATTGAGGTGTTAAGCAAGGCTCAGCAGGTTTTATCCATTCCGTTGCGGGTATTTATTGATATTAACGTGGGTATGAACCGGACGGGTATTTTGCCGGACGAGACGGCGGAGGGTTTGATCACCAGAATTAAAGAACGGGAGGGCCTGAGCCTGGCTGGTGTCCATGCGTACGACGGGCATATTCATGATGCCGATCTTATTGTGCGGCGACAGAAAACAAAGCAATATCTAAAGCCTCTACTAGCTTTCTGGAGAATGGCTTCAGAACGCATAGGAAGCAACCTCGAACTGGTGGTGGGAGGCAGTCCAACTTTCACCATGCTGGCAGGGATACCAGAAGTTACCTGTAGCCCGGGAACCTTCGTGTATTGGGATGCAGGTTACCAGGAGCATTATCCGGAACAGCAGTTGCTTCCGGCTGCCGCCCTGATCAGCCGCATCGTATCTAAACCAGGGCCGGATTTGATTTGCCTCGATCTTGGTCATAAGGCTGTGGCTTCAGAGAACGCGCTGGAAGATCGTTTTAGAATTGTTGGTGATCACCAGCTAACTATAGTCTCTCAAAGCGAAGAGCATCTTGTGCTTCGTCATGAAAATTCAGAGGAGAAAAGGTCTTACGCTATCGGAGAGGTTTTGTACCTGATCCCCTATCACATTTGCCCCACTGTAGCCCTGCATCAGGAGGTTCTGGTTGTCTCCGATCAAGGGGAACTGCTGGATCGCTGGGAGAATACAGCCAGGAATCGGCGCATCAACATTTAATCCAATTGGGGCAATTTGTTTCGTTCCCGGTTCAATATGTCGGATAGCGCAATCAGCACCTCGGGAAAATCGTTCGCCAGGTTTTTCGTTTCGCCCGGATCATTTGATAGATCATATAGCTGCGGATGAGAGGCGTTGCCCAACTCTGTATTCGTCAATTTCGCATACGCTTTACCGTGACCCGGAGCAATGTACTTCCATTTTCCTTTGCGAACGGCGAGTGAGCCAGCATGCTCTATGAGGTAATCGCGACCGGCCTTCGTCTCTCCGTTCAGCGCTTTCCAAAGGGGCTTTCCGTCGCCTTCCGAAGGCTCCATGCCCAACCATTCTTGTAGAGAAGCAAGCAAGTCGATCTGGCCGATGAGCGCATCGGAGACAAGGCCCTTAGCTATGCCGGGGCCAGATACGATAAACGGAACACGTGTGCCGGCCTCAAAGATGCTATACTTGCCTCCCCGGAACGGTCCGGCAGGTGTGTGGCCATTTAACTCCGTTACCGCACCGTCTACATAGCCGTCGTCCAGTACAGGACCGCTATCGCTGGTGAAGATAACGATGGTTTCTTCAGAAATATTAAAGGCTTCAAGCTTTCGCATGATTTCACCTACCGTCCAATCCAGCTGAAGGATCGCGTCGCCCCGGTACCCCAGACCACTTTTTCCTTTAAAGCGCGTCGCAGGCATCCTGGGAACGTGGGGTTCGGTCATGGATAAGTACAGAAAGAAAGGCTCATCTTTCTTGTCTTCGATGAATCTTGTGGCCATAGAAAGAAATGTGGTCGAAATCTCCTCGTCTACCCACCTTGCGCGATGGCCTCCGGACATATATCCGATGCGGCCGATGCCGTTCACGATGGTCTGATTATGCCCGTGGTCGGGCGAAGCCCGCATTTTAAGTAATTCAGGATGATCTTTACCTGTCGGATCATTCCCCACGGGCTGCTGATAGTTAACCTCGATTGGATCTTGTTTATCCAATGCTACGACTTCGTAGTTCTCGAGGAATACCGTTGGAACGCGGTCTGCCGTGGCCGGGAATATGAAGGAGTAGTCAAAGCCAACTTCCAAGGGGCCGGGTTTTACAGCGGCATTCCAGTTCTTATCGATCTGGTTTCCAAGGCCAAGGTGCCATTTTCCCACTATAGCGGTTGCATATCCGGCATTCTGAAAAACTTTGGGAAGCGTTAGTTGATTGGTCGGGATGATCAAAGCGGCATCACCCGGTAGCACACCCGTCCCTTCTTTGCGCCACGGATAAGTGCCTGTCATCAGCGCAAAGCGCGAAGGTGTGCAAGTTGCTGAACTGCAATGCGCATCTGTAAAACGTGTGCCTCGTGCAGCAAGCCGGTCAATATTGGGCGTGCTGATTTTTTGGGCCCCATAAGCACTGACGTCTCCATAACCCAGGTCATCGGCATAGATAAGAATCACGTTTGGTCGCCGGCCGGATTGACCGAAACTCCGGTCAGATCCCACACAGAACATGAGCACGCAAAATACATATATCAACTGTCGCATTCCGTGAAGATAACGATTAAAATACTGCCTGACAAAGCTTTGCGTTAACCATTGCTCCCACCATACTGCCCGAGGCGACGGCATTGGCCACGGAGCGCATGCCTGAGGAATTATCGCCACAGGCGAAGACGCCAGGCACGGAGGTCTCGCCGAAAGCGTCTACTTTAACATGCCCCGCGTCAGTCATCAGACAACCGAGGGTTATTGGCAGATGGCTGTGTTGCTGAAAAGGCACAGCAGCATATAAAGCATCCAGTTCCCGGCTTTCACCGTTTTCAAGTTTCACCTGTCGGATATACCCGTCACGATGCTCAACGATTTTCAATGGTGAGTCAATCACTTCAATTTGCTTTCTTTTGAAGACTTCAAGTTGATCCGGATTAAAGTCAGCTTTCCCGTTGGTGAAGATGCTGAGCTGATCGGTCAGGTTCCGAATCATCGGCGCAAGATGTAAAGCCTTTTCCGCCGGGGCGAGAAGGCCCGTCTTTTTGCCCCGGTATTCATAGCCGTGGCAATAGGGACAATGAATAACAGATATTCCCCAACAGTCAGCCAAACCAGGTATTTCGGGAAGCTGATCTTTGATACCGGTAGCCAGAATGACTTTCTCTGAACGGAACCGTTCTCCCTCTGCAGTTTCGACTTCGAAACCGCCATTGATTGGGCTGGCTGAACTGGCGAGGGCGCTTTTAAAAATGACACTATCATACTGAAGTACTTGCGCCTTTGCCGTCTGGGTAATTTCAGCCGGTGTGAAACCATCTTGCGTTAAGAAGTTCTGGGAATGCGGCGTTGTGGCGTTGCAGGGTTTTCCGCTGTCCAGTATCAGAACCTTTCGCAATGAACGCCCAAGAGACATGGCAGCAGATAATCCTGAATAACTTCCTCCGATAATAATGACATCAAATAAGGTATTCTCCATAACGAGCGATATTTATGTTGATCTTCAAGCAAAGAAAGCCGTTTAAATTCTAAATAGCAACATTATTGCAATTAGTTTCAGCATTATTATAATTGATGACACGTACTTTACACTTAGTACCTTTATAAAAACAATATATTTAAAGCAGTGTTCTGCTTAATAATCCTGACACACAAGTAAAGACTTATGAAAACTATCGGATTCTTTCTTTCTGCTACCTTGCTGCTAGCGGCTTGTGGCAATGGCAATCAATCTTCCGATGCGGATAACAAAAATCAGCCGAGTTCGGGAAGAGTGGTGAACCTGACCAATAATCCTGAAAGTCCCCATTTGTTAAATCTGACACTGGAGGATAAGATGGAGGCTGACAGCTCCGTTTCCTACCGGGCTAAGGCGGTGTTTGAGAACGATACGATTGGCTTTATTGTCCAGGTGAATAAGCATATTCCTGCAGGCATCAATAAGGAAGGCGCACCCATAGAAAGCGGGTTTATGACCGGGGTTATCCGTTTCAAAAAATCTGGTCCGGAGAGCGATCGCTTTGTGAAGGTTCTGGGAGAGCTGTGGCAGGTTCCGGGGCTAGAGAAAATGTCTGCCGAGCCGGTCGTTCCTCTGGCATTTTCATCGAATAAAAGAGATGTTGATGTTGACAAATCGGCGACTTACAGCTTCAAGCTTTTCTTCGATCCGGACTCTCCCACACCAGGCGAGGTATTCTTCAC
>JBMDWN010000082.1:0-25350 GCA_048595275.1 Olivibacter sp.
GCTGAATTTTGCGAAGCCCAGATTGTAGACATCCACATTAGCCATTGAATCGAGATAAGCCCGTTCTCTTTCCGGGTCACCATTGGCATACGCTGCTGCGTCCCGCTCAACTTTGCGTGTAACAAAGGTGAATGAAAGCGAGTACAGACAGGCAATCGATATCAGTATGACAAAAAAATTAATTAGCCCTTTACCTTGCATCTTCTCTGTTTGTAAAATTTATTATAAAGACTTAATGTGTACTTTTTTCAGGCTCATATACCCTGAAATATCTTAGTGATATTTTAAGTTGATAAGGCCTCTCTTAACAGCATTTAGGTTAAGAACGGCAAAGCTATGAATTTTTTATATAAACCACTTACTTTTTAAAAACAAATGAATGACTCATTTGTAGCCTGTTTCAAGTGGTTTTGGTGTAGGTATAGAAGCTGTAATCGTAAGGATTCTGGTCATCTCCCTCATGATGTTGAACATCGTCTAAAGCCCAATCTTCATCTTTCAAAACAGGGAAGAAAGCATCCGCGTCTTCGAACTCATGCTGAATGACTGTTTGGTATATTTTATCGGTATGTTCCAGCGCCTGTCGGTAAATTTCCGCACCTCCTAAAATGAAAACTTCACCATCTTCCCGGCAGCGGTTTATCGCCTCTTCAAGTGATGGGGATAATTCTGCCCCTTCGGGCTGATAGTTTTCTTGTCGGCTGATGACGATGTTTCTCCGTTTCGGGAGTGCTTTTCCGAGAGACTCGAAGGTCTTGCGTCCCATAATGACGCTATGCCCTGAAGTAGTGCGTTTAAAGAATTTTAAATCGGCCGGCATATGCCACAAAAGCTGGTTGTCTTTCCCGATGGCATTGTTCCTGGATACGGCGACGATGATGGACAATAACATAATAAAGGGTTTAAACGGCGACCATCGCCTTAATGTGTGGGTGAGGGTCGTAATTTTCGAGACGGAAATCTTCAAACGTAAAATCATTCAGAGCCTTCACTTCCGGATTCAGTATCATATGCGGAAGCGGATGAGGATCACGTGTTAGCTGCAATGAAGCCTGCTCCAGGTGATTGCTGTATAGGTGCGCGTCCCCAAGGGTATGGACAAAATCAGCAGCTTCCATATCGCAGACCTGCGCAACCATCATGGTGAGCAATGCGTAAGAGGCAATGTTGAAAGGTACGCCGAGAAAGATATCGGCGCTCCGCTGATAAAGCTGACAGGACAGTTGCGGCTTCATTTTTCCGCGTTCGGGATTGGCCGGTGCTACATAAAACTGGAAGAAAGCGTGGCAGGGTGGTAAGGCCATGTTCTCAATTTCTCCGACATTCCACGCGGAAACGATCATCCTTCTGGAATCTGGTTGAGTTTTTAACTGTCGAATAACTTGTTCAATCTGATCAATATGCCGCCCGTCTGCCGTGGGCCAGGACCTCCACTGAGCTCCGTAAACCGGCCCGAGATTTCCGTCCGGATCAGCCCACTCGTTCCAGATGTTTACTTTGTTTTCGGTTAGATAGGCAATGTTGGTATCTCCTTTCAGAAACCAGATCAACTCATGAATAATGGAACGTAGATGTAGTTTCTTAGTGGTGACCAACGGAAAGCCTTCCTGTAAATTAAATCGCATCTGATAACCAAAAATACTTCTGGTGCCTGTGCCTGTGCGATCCTGTTTATCTGTCCCATGATCCATTACCTGACGCATCAGGTCTAAATACTGCTTCATATACCGGATTCGGATTGATACCTAGTTTTACCTAGGTAAAGGTACGATTTAAATCCTGTATTGTAGGTTGAATTTAAATAAAGCTTTATCTTCGTCGGATGTTGTTAGAGGCACGGGCTATCCATAAAAGCTACGGGAAATTGCAGATTTTGAAAGGGGTTGACCTCTCGGTAGAACGAGGAGAAATCGTGAGCATCATCGGCGCTTCCGGCGCCGGGAAAAGTACACTTTTACATATTCTCGGTACGCTGGACAAGGCAGACAGCGGCAATTTAACCATAGACGGAGAGACCGTCAGCCGTATGAGTGAAAAGAAGCTGGTGACTTTCAGGAATCAGAAGATTGGTTTTATTTTTCAGTTCCATCACCTGCTGCCTGAATTCACGGCGCTGGAAAATGTCTGTATGCCTGCTTTTATAATGGGTACGACCAGGGGCAAGGCAGAAAAGAAAGGCTTGGAATTGCTGGAGTTGCTCCAGGTGGCGCATCGCAGCGATCATAAACCTGGCGCTCTTTCTGGCGGAGAGCAGCAGCGGGTTGCCGTAGCCAGGGCCCTGATCAACAATCCTGCGATTGTTCTGGCTGATGAGCCATCCGGAAATCTGGACTCGGATAACGCAACCGCTTTACATCAATTGTTTCTACGGCTGAGGTCGGAAATGGACCAGTCTTTTTTGATCGTTACCCATAATGAGGAATTGGCAGGTCTGTCCGACAGGGTAGTTCACATGAAAGATGGTTATGTGGTCTGAACCTGAAAAATTTAGCGGGGATATACTTTTAACGGGAGCCATGCATGCCTTCGCTCAACGGATCGGTCGAGCTTTTGCCGATCGTCGGATATTTTACGGTGATTCCCATCCCATTCCGGCCTCGCTTTTAAAGACGGCGAACTATGTTCAGCTCCCGGCACCAGGCGATTCAGTCTTTCTGCATGAATACCTTCGCTTTGCACTTGACCTGGGAGTGGAGTGGATTCTCCCGCTGCGCCAGTCCGAGTTGCTTATGCTCTCAGAAAATAACACGCTTTTTAATGAATACGGTGTTAAGTTACTGATCGGTCATCCATCTGAACTGGAGTCCGCCGAGTTTATGCTTTCCCCGCCCGGAGGCGTCAATCCGGTGATTCTTTATAACGGTTGCTCATTACAGTCCGGAGAGAAAGTTGCCGGAAATGCGGATGGCTTATCCGGCGTTTTTATCGTTGCCGATGACGGAGCCTATTACCCCTGCTGCATACCTTCCTGAGATATCGGGTGGCCATATTTTCCGTATGTTTGCCTAATGAACCGGGAAGAAATGCTTGCAGATTTTGCGTCAAAAAAAGTCTTTATTTTTGGATTGGATGATGTTTTATTTCCTCAAAGGGACTATGACTTGCAGATCTATTACCTGTTCGCTCAGTTTGTCGAATTTCTGGAAACGGTACCTCCGGCGGCTGATCTGACGGCTTTCATGAAGAAAGCCTATGAGCATCATGGAGCCGAGGGTATATTTGACCGCGCAGCTCAAGCCTTTGGGATCAGTACCAGCTATCTGAGTCAATTTGAGCGTCTTCATAAGGAGGCTAAGCTACCCTTACCCTTGCTGATCTATCCGGAAGTATTGTCCTTTATGAAGACGGCCCTGGAGAATGGTAAACAGCTGCTGGTGTTAACGGATGGTGATCCCGCGGTGCAGTTGAATAAATTGAAACACCTGGAATGGAACGGGCTTGATTCCGATATAAAGGTTTTTTTTAAAGAGGAACTGAGGTTAGCCGGAATTGAAGTGGCTGAATGCCTGACGAAAGCGTTTCACGTAGAGGTCCACGAACTTGGTTTTTTCGGTAAAGAGGAATTGGCTAATTTTACCTAAGTTTGAGAAGATGAGCAACAAGGGTAAATTACCGACCATCAAAGAAATTGCCAAGCGGCTTAAGATTTCCACGTCAACTGTATCCCGTGCGTTGAACGATCACCCAAGTATCGGACTGGTAACGACTATGCGCGTTAAAAAGGTTGCTGAAGAACTCAACTATGAACCAAACCGAACGGCTATCTTTTTTAAACAGCGCAAAACGTTTACGATAGGGGTTATCCTTCCCAGTCTTTCGGAAGCGTTTTTCTCAGCGGCCATCAGCGAAATTGAGAATTACGCTAATGAACGGAACTATACGGTGATACTGGGTCAATCGCTCGATGACCCCGAAAGGGAAGGAAGGATCATTGAAACGATGAAGTCGCATCGGGTAGATGGTATTCTGTTGTCTGCAGCCAAGAATACCCGGGAATTTGGATACCTTAAAATTCTCGAGCAAGCTGGCATACCCGTCGTTTTCTTCGACTGCGTCCCGGATCTGCCAGACCTGAATTCCGTAAGGAGCAAATTAAGTACGGGTATGATGCAGGCCGTAGATACTTTCGTTTCCTGCGGGCATCAAGCCATTGCCTTTTTAAACGGTCCGCAGCAACTTCCCGCCAGTATCGAACGGGAACACGCTTACATTCAGGCATTGAATAAGTACGATTATACCCTCAGTCCGGATTATCTGGTCTATACAGATCTCTCTGAGAACGGCAACCTGGCGGCAATGGATCAACTTTTAAATCTGGCCGGAAGACCTTCTGCCGTCATTTCCTTTAACGATTATGTAACCCTGGACGCCATGAATGCGGTAAGACGGCGCGGATTGGTTGTTAACCAGGACATCTTTTTCATCAGTTATGCTAATTACCCGATCTGGAAATATATGGAGAATCCGCCCATGGCATCAATCGAGCAATTGCCTGCGGATCAGGGTGCGCGGGCAAGCGAACTTTTGTTTGACCTGATTGAACATAAAGCAGCAAACAGACCAGAGCCTGCAGCTAAACAAATCACACTGGAGTCAAAACTCGTGCGTAACCTTTAGGAGGGGTGTTCTTCGGTTGTTTTTCCGTGCACATTTCCGTATTTTTGCTGGTCATTTACAACAGTTACGAAATGGGAAACACTCAAGATACCGAACACGTTAAATGTCTGATTATTGGTTCTGGCCCGGCTGGTTATACAGCGGCTATTTATGCTGCGCGTGCCGACCTGAACCCGGTGCTCTACACGGGAATCGTTCCCGGCGGTCAGCTTACCCAGACAACCGATGTGGAGAATTTTCCGGGCTACGCTACCGGGATTATGGGGCCTGAGATGATGGAAGACTTCAGGAAGCAGGCGGAACGTTTCGGGACAGATATCCGTTTCGGTTATGCTACAGCTGTTGATTTTTCCGGAACTGTTCATAAGGTGGTCATTGATGAAGTAAAAACCATTACAGCTGAAACGGTTATCATTGCTACCGGTGCAACTGCTAAATGGCTTGGGCTTCCAAGCGAGCAGAAATACAACGGCTTCGGCGTTTCTGCCTGTGCGGTATGCGACGGGTTCTTTTTTAAGGGTCAGGAGGTTGCTATTGTCGGCGCGGGCGATACCGCTGCTGAGGAAGCTACTTATTTGGCCAAACTGGCCAGTAAGGTGCATATGCTGGTTCGCCGGGACGAGTTCCGGGCCTCGAAAGCAATGCCGCATCGCGTATTAAATACGCCGAATATCGAAATTCACTACCATACCGAAGCCGCAGAGATCGTTGGAGACGGAAAGACGGTTGAAGGTGTTCGTTTGTTAAATAATCAGACTCAGGAAGAACGCATCCTGCCGGTTACCGGATTCTTTGTGGCTATTGGGCATAAGCCGAATACGGAAATCTTTAAGGGCTGGCTGGATATGGAAGACTCAGGCTACCTCATTACTAAGGCGGATAGCACAGAAACTAATGTGGCCGGTGTTTTCGCAGCAGGTGACGTGCAGGATCACATTTACCGTCAAGCCGTTACCGCAGCTGGTACGGGCTGTATGGCAGCGCTGGAAGCTGAACGCTACCTGGCTGCAAAGGAACACAGTGTGCCTGAAGAGGCTTAATGGTGTTACTTACTTACCACTTTCAGACCCACAATAGAGGCAATCAGGGTAAACAGAAAGAGGATCCGCCAGAAGTCGCCGGGTTCTTTATATAGCCATATTCCCATCAGCGCTGTTCCTACAGCGCCGATTCCTGTCCAAACAGCATAGGCGGTACCTAACGGTATCGTCTGTATCGCTTTATTCAGGAACAGAAAGCTGAGGATGGCGCAGACAAAAAAGGAAATTGCCCACTTCCAGTTGGTGAAATTATTGGAGAGCTTCAAAGAGGTAGTGAAACCAATCTCTAACGCACCGGCGATTACTAAATATATCCAAGCCATAATCTTTTTTCTTACAAAGGTCGCCCATTTTTCGTCGTTTGCTTTTAGCCTAAGCTAAATAATTAACGAGTTGATGACCTGATTCGACTAAGCGTGACCTGGTTGATCCCCAGAAATGAAGCAATAAAATTTAGCGGAACGTGGTGTATCAGGGTTGGCATGTCTACCAGTAGTTTGTTATAACGTTCTTCTGCGCTGAGTAGATGCCCGTCTATCATGCGTTGTTCGGTTTTTATGAGATCACGCCCGATGTAACGGACCAGCCATTTTGAAAGCGGAAGGTGTTGCTGGCATAAATCCATAAGGCTTTGTTGGTTTGTTTTGAAGAGTCCGCATTCGGTGACGGTGCTGATCGATTCGTAACCCGGTTTAGACAGGAAGACGCTATTATAGGAAAAAAACAGATCGCCACTATTTCCAAACCAAAAGGTTTTGTCTTTCTCATTCGCCTGGAGATGTGCTCTGACCACGCCGGCATGAATCAGGTAGGCGGAGTCTTCTAGCTTTCCGGCACGCATTAAGGCTGTGCCTTTTTTTTCTTCAACATAAGTGAAAATTTCGCTTAGACGCCTTATGCTATCCAGGTCAAGCTGATGTCCGCTTAGGCTTTTAACAAACCCTTCATAACGTTGCATTTACGGAATATTCAGATACTTGTGCGTTTGTAAAGAAATTTCCCACTTGGGGTTTTCTTTAACGTATTCTATAATAAGGGGGGTCATCTCTTCCGCTTTCGACCATTCAGGTTGGAGGAAAAGCTTCCTTCCCGCGGGCATCTGCGCCGCGTATTCTTCAGCCCATTTAAAATCACTTTTATTAAACACGATGACCTTCAGCTCTCCTGCGGCTTCAATAACATCCTTTCTCGGTGCCTTGAATTTTTTAGGTGAAAGGCATATCCAATCCCAGTGCCCGCTTAGGGGGTAGGCCCCTGATGTTTCCATAAAGGTGCGTATGCCAGATTGCTGCAGACGGGAGGTGAGGTAGTCCAGGTTATAGATCAACGGTTCTCCGCCGGTGATGACCACTGTTCGCGCGGGGTGCATCTCCGCCGTAGCGACAATGTCGTCCGCAGCGGTCAGCGGGTGGATGCTCGCATCCCAACTTTCTTTAACATCACACCAGTGACAACCAACATCACAACCACCGAGCCGAATAAAATATGCTGCTTTCCCGGTATGATATCCTTCTCCTTGTATAGTGTAAAATGCTTCCATGAGCGGAAGCATTTTGCCGTCTTCCGGCACTTGATTTGACATAGCGCAAAATTACGAAAATGCCATAAAAAAACCGCAGACATCGAAATGCCTACGGCTATCAACCAATTAATCACACCAATGGGTTAAATAACCTTGTTAAAAGCCACTGTCGTCCAGCGCGAATGTTACCTTTCTGTCTTTCCATTTGCCGTTGGTGAAGTCTGGCACTTCCACCGATTTGTTTCCTTCGGCCAACGATTGTGTCGATAACGGGGTAACGACGCTCATTGTTACCGAATCGTATACATCAATCGGTGTCTGACGACCGGCCTTTACAGACTCGATAAACCCATTGAAAACAAACCAGTCCATCCCGCCATGTCCCGCGCCGGAAGCATCATCCGCATATTTTTTCCAAAGGGGATGGTCGTATTTCTTCAGCCATTCATCTGCTTTGTCCCAGGCGTGAGCCTTTTGCGATTTTCCTTCGAGATACAAACCGTTATTCAGGTCCATCCAGATTCCTTCAGTACCCTGGACTCTCAGACCGATGGAATAGGGGCGGGGTAAATGTACGTCGTGCGACAACAGCAGCGTCTCGCCGTTTGCAGTATTCATCAGAGTAGTGGTTACATCACCATTCTTATACTTGATCTTTGAATTCGGATGCCCCGGTGAAGTCTTCTCGACGAAATCGGCCAGGCCACGGGCTTTTGACGAGAAGGAAACGAGGTTAGTGAGGCGATTTCCATGATTGATACTGGCGAATTGCATCATTGGACCAAGCCCGTGGGTAGGATAGAGGTCGCCGTCCTGATCGACGTTAAATTGCGTACGCCACTGGGCTTCACTCATCGCTTTCGGTCCGAACTCAACACCCCCGCCGTAGGGCTTCTCTCCGTTGTTGAAAAGAACTTCTCTTAAATCATGCTGATAACCGCCTTCCAAATGGATCAACTCGCCGAATAAATCCTGCCTGACCATATTCAAGACCGCCATGATGTCTCGGCGATAGCAGACATTTTCAAGGGTCATGTAAGGTTTGCCGGTTTGCTCCGAGGTTTTGACCACTTCCCAATGATCTTCTACACTCAGCCCGGCTATCACCTCACATCCTACATAAAGGCCGGCTTTCATGGCATCTACCGCCTGATCCTTGTGAAATTGCCAGGGGGTAGCGATGACTACAGCGTCCAGTTTTTCTTTTTCCAGCAATTTTTTATAGGCTTCAACACCACCGGTATATTCTTTCGGCAGCTTTTTGCCTGCTTTCTCAAATTGCTTCCGGCAGCTGGCAAGTGGTTCTGCCTGTATATCGCAAATGGCTACGATTTCGATATCGTCGCGACGCAGCGCGATCTGCACATGGTTACGTCCGCGAAGACCGACGCCGATAAAGGCCAGCCGAACTTTAGCGATCGGTGGATTCAGGAAACCATTCTCCGGAAAAATAGCGCCTGCAGTGGCAGCCATGGAACCTGTTTTTATAAAATTTCTTCTATTCATCATCATTCACAGTTATTTTAGGCTTAGCGAATGAAACAAACATAAAGAAAAACATCCTGATAAATTTTGCGCAATCGGTTGTCTAACTTTAAAAAAAATTGCGCAATCGGTTGTGTTTAGGCTTTCATATCGTATTTTCAATCAATTGAATAGATTTGCTAGGAAATAAAGATGTATTCAACGGCTCTGACAAGCTAATATACCTATTAAATGATAGATCGTAATCCCAAGGATATTCATCTCCTAACGCTTATTTCACAGTTTGAAATTGTGGGTAAGCCGCTTCATATACAAGCCTTTGGATCGGGGCATATCAACGATACGTACCGGGTCGTAACGGATCAGCCGAAAGGTGAACACTATCTTCTTCAGAAAATAAACCACCACGTCTTCAAGAACGTAGCGGTTTTGATGCGAAATATACAGCTGGTATGCGCGCATATCCGGGAAAGATTGATTCGGGAAGGTGCTTCAGCCGTGGATAGGAAAGTGATGACACCGGTCGTTTTGCGCGATAAATCGGCACATTACCTGGTTGATCATGAAGGGAACTACTGGCGGGTTTTCGTGCTGATCGGGGACACCAAATCATATGATATCGTGGAAACAGAGCAGCAGGCTTTTGAAGGAGGGCTGGCTTTCGGTAATTTTCAACGCTTGCTATCCGATATGGATCCGGAGACCTTGAAAGAAACGATTCCGGATTTCCTGAATATTGAAACGCGTTTGAAACGCTTTCGAGAGGTGTTGTCTGAGGATGTCCTGGGACGAGCAGCCCAAGCTAAAGGTGAGATACGATTTATACTGGAAAGAGGAGAGCGTATGAGCTCGATTTTAGATAGCGCTGGAAGGGGGCTTATTCCACTTAGAATTACGCATAACGACACAAAGTTCAATAATGTGTTGCTGGATAGATCTGATCACTTTCAATGCGTGATCGACCTCGATACCGTGATGCCGGGCTATGTAGCCTACGATTTCGGGGACGCTATCCGAACGATCATTAACCGAGCCGCCGAAGATGAGGAGGACCTGCAGAAGATTCAACTCAATATACCGCTTTTTAACGCTTTTACTAAGGGATATTTGCAGGAGGTGTCCGCTTTTATTCTTCCCGCTGAACTGGATTCATTGATTGATGGGGTATTGCTGCTACCTTATATGCAGGCCGTACGTTTTCTGACAGACTATCTTGAAGGAGACCACTATTACAAAACCAGTCACTCAGGCCACAACCTGCAGAGAACGAGAGCTCAGGTAAAACTGGTGCAGGAGGTTGAATCAGCTGAACGTGAACTCCGGCGAATTCTTCAGGAAAATTACGGGCACATCATCCTGGAATCCAACTGACGACTATGGTGGAGACGAAAGAATTAATTGTTCCTTACCTGAATTTTCGTAACGGCGAGTCCGCTCAAGGAGATTCACCGCTATTCGGGGAAATTCCGAAGATTCCTATTGATGAGCTTAACTGGCCTGAATTTCCATATTGTCCTTCAGTCAGCGTTCAGGCTACCCACAACAACCGTTCTATATGGCTGCGCTTTCATGTTAAGGAAAAGCATATTTCCTGTAAATTTCGTGAAGTAAATGATCCGGTATACCGCGATAGCTGCGTCGAATTTTTTATTTCTTTTGCCGGTGACCATTATTATAATTTCGAATTTAACTGCCTGGGTACGCCCTACGCAGCTTTCGGACCAGCAAATTTGGCTTTGCGGAATAAACTACCGGCGGAGTCGCTTCGAAATCTATACAGGTCCGCTGAGCTGCAGCAAGATGGAGACGCTTTTTCATGGTCACTAAACGTCGAAATTCCGAGTGCGTTATTGAATACTTCCTATACTTCCGAAGGCCTTTCGGGAAGGTCTGCCAGGGCGAATTTTTTTAAGTGCGGAGATGATTTGCCGGAACCCCATTACCTTTCGTGGAATCCAATAGCTGCACCCTCCCCAAACTTTCATCGCCCTGATTTTTTTGGGACTTTATTTTTCGAAGAGCCTTAGCCGGTCAAAGCGTTCCGGCTTCAAAAACGCTGTCTGTAAGAAGTTGGTCTTTTCTGGCGGCTGCTTGCACGGCAAGTTGATCGCAGCGTTCGTTTTCCGGGTGCCCAGCGTGCCCTTTTACCCATATAAGGCGAACCCGATGATGCTTATAACTATCCAGCAACCTTAACCAGAGATCCTTGTTTTTTTTTCCTTCGAAGCCTTTTTTCAGCCAATTGAAAACCCATCTTTTTTCCAGAGCATCAATTACGTACTTCGAATCTGAATAGATGACGACATCAGCACCCGGTTTTTTAATGCTTTCAAGTCCGACGATAACCGCCAGAAGTTCCATCCTGTTGTTGGTTGTTTTCCGATAACCTGCTGATAGTTCTTTGTAGTGTTTTCCCGATCGCAGAATTACCCCGTAACCGCCAGGGCCTGGATTGCCGCTCGATGCACCATCTGTAAAAATCTCAATCATCGCCGCAAAGTAATGAAATGCCTTTTTAATCTCCAAACTGGCTTTGCAAACGTTCGAGATGCTCGATCATATCTTGTAATTTGGATTGTTCCCTTCTAATATAAAGTCGCATGAAAACCTGATGACAGAGAATGAACCAAATACAGCTTAACATTATGAAATTCAGTAGTTTGTAGTTTGGTATATAATAGGATAGTTCAATACAAAAAAGAACGAAAGAAAATAATATGAAGCCGGCATAGATCCTGTAATTACGGGTGTTGAAACGGTACCTTCTTGCCTGATATTCCCTTAAGAATAAAATGTATTCTTTCGGTTTATTTAGGTATTGAGCTGATTTGATCAGACGATAGTCTTTCCATTGGCTTATCATATAGTATACAACACAGAAAAAGACAATCAACAGAGACAGATGAGCAGCCCATGTGTAAAAAGGAACTAAGATCCAGATGAAGAGAATACCGATGGTAGCCAGCACTGTTCCCATGAATTGAACAAGAAGCCTCTTTTCATAGGTGTTTTTTTTGCTAAGAATTACCTGCCGGAGGTTCTCGTAAGAGGCTATGGGTTGTTCGCTCTGCACCCGCCACAAACGTTTAATATCTTCAAAATCTTTCATGGCGATTGTATATTTCTGTCAGCTTTGCTTTTATACGATGAATACGGACGCGTAGATTTCCTTCGGATATGCCGGCTACTTGTGCAATCTCCGGATAGGGAATTTCATCTAATACCATGGTTATGATAATGCGTTCATTTTCTTCTAATAAAGAAATTGACTTGTATAAAAGGTTTACTTGTTCATGGTGTTCTGAAGTCTCCTCTGCATGGGTTTCGAGTAGTTCATCATTAATTTCGTCGGTGTTTTTCTTCTTCTTTTCACTGCGCAGATACGACAGGCAGGTGTTGACGGTTATCCTGTAGATCCAGGTCGAAATCTGCGATTCAAAACGAAACTTATCCAGACTCTGCCATACTTTAACGAAGGTTTCCTGCACCAGATCGTTTGCCGTATCGGCATCACCGGTGTAGCCGTAGCAAAGGTGAAACACCTTTTGCCGGTTCTTTTCGAAAATTTCCTTAAACGTTTTTTCGCGCTCCTTCATTAAACTTCATTCATAGGATCATATTGTGCGATTATTGTTACGAAAGTTATCGCAAAACCGGGTTTTTCCAAAATCTTTTCAATAACTGTCGGGCTAATGTGTCTTCCTTTTCTTGTATCCTACCCCTAAATGGTTATTTTTGTGGTTTATTTGAATCCTTTTGGTATACGATGCAATCTAAATACAACCGTTTCATAACAATCATTCCCGTCACCGTTGCTGCTCTATTGTATGCGTTCGATTTTATCGTCAGTCCGCTGCCCGAGGCGCTGCTTTTTTCAGTCCGATGGTTAGCCGTTGCTGGTCTGATCGTATATGCACTACGGAAAAAAAGTCTTACGACCTGGATTCTTGTTTCGCTGGTGATAGGAGCCAGTATAGGTCACGATTGGCCTCAGGTGGGCATGGATCTCCAGGTTGCCAGCAAAGCCTTTCTTAAACTCATTAAAACAATAGTGGCGCCCCTGATATTCGCTACCCTTGTTTATGGTATTGCCGGGCATTCCGACATTAAACAGGTGGGTAGGATGGGCTGGAAATCACTTCTGTATTTCGAAGTGGTTACAACTATAGCGCTGTTTATCGGTCTTGCAGCTATTAATTTAAGTAAGGCCGGCGAAGGGATTATTGCGCCTGCGGAACAGCACGAAGAATTGCCGGCAGTGAAAGCGCAAACGGTAGACGAAATCATTTTACACATCTTTCCCGAAAACATTGCTAAATCTGTGGCGGAGGGAGAGGTATTACAGGTTGTGGTCTTCAGCGTAATTTTCGGATTAGCCCTGATCATGGTGCCGGAACGTAAACGTAAGCCGATGCTGGCTTTTACGGAGAGTCTTTCCGAAGTCATGTTTAAGTTTACCAACATCGTCATGTACTTCGCTCCGCTTGGTGTAGGGGCTGCTATGGCTTATACCGTAGGGCATATGGGACTTGGCGTACTGGTTAATCTTTTTCAGCTCCTGGCAACGCTTTATGTAGCGTTGATTGCTTTTCTTTTACTGGTGTTGCTGCCAATAGGACTTATCGTCGGTTTGCCAGTCAGACGCTTTGTTAAACTGGTAGGAGAACCTGTTTCAATTGCCTTTGCGACGACTAGTTCCGAGGCCGCTTTGCCGAGGGCTATGGAAGCAATGGAGCGAATAGGTGTGCCCAGGAAGATTGTTGCGTTTGTAATGCCAACCGGCTATAGCTTTAACCTGGACGGTACAACTCTTTATCTTGCGCTGGCAAGCGTTTTTGTTGCTCAGGCGGCCAATATCCCGCTGAGTTTCGGGCAGCAGTTGCTGATGGTTTTTACGCTGATGATCACCAGTAAAGGAGTAGCCGGTATTCCAAGAGCTTCATTGGTTATCCTGATGGGAACCGCAGCTTCATTCGGTCTCCCGGTTTGGCCAATATTTATCATCCTTGGAATAGACGAATTGATGGATATGGCCAGAACCTCCGTTAATGTAATCGGAAACTGCCTGGCTGCTGTCGTCATTGCCAAGTGGGAAAAAGAATTTGATCCGGATGGAGCAGAAGCCCGTTATCAGGCGGCGAAACTGGAAGAGCAATACGACCATTCCAACCAAACACATGCACATTAATCTCTTCCATATTTCGAACCATGAGCGAAAGAGCTAAACGTATTTTCCTTTATATCTGTATAATTGTTCCATTCCTTGGCTACTGTATTTATTACTACAGCGGCATGATCAAAAACGCGCCCTTTCGTTTTTCAGATTTTGAATCTATGGAGTTTAGGTACGGAGAAGGGGATGAATTAGTAAATGAATTCAACTCCGCCAATAACCGCTATGCTTACCTGAATACGAAAGATTCGTTGGTGACCAGCACATTAAAACTCCGTAAAGATGATCTCCTTTATCTGCATCGCAAGGCGACCGAATATGGCTTCTGGAATTTTCCGGATGACCTCACCCACAATAGTCAGGGAAAGCAAGGTGTACGTTTCTTCCTGAAGTTTACGTATAAAGAGAAAAGTAAGGAGATGCTTTTCGATACAAATTTTGATGGCGACGAAAAACTACGCGATGCTGCTAAGACTATGGTGGATGAAGTTCGGCGCGTCCTGAATGATGCTGAAGATAGAAAATAGTTAAGTCTCTTTGATCTTAATCTGCAAATCATTACCTTTGCCCTTCATTTTATAAAAACATATTAATTATTAACAATGTACGCAATAGTAAATATAGCCGGACAGCAATTTAAAGTTGCAAAAGACCAGCATTTGTTTGTACACCGTTTACAGGGAGATGAAGGCGCTAGTATTGAATTTGACAATGTGTTGTTAGCAGAAGATGGTGGCAAGATTACAGTTGGTACGCCAAGTGTAGACGGTGCTAAAATTTCAGCTAAGATTTTGTCGCATTTAAAAGGGGATAAGGTGATCGTCTTCAAAAAGAAACGCCGTAAGGGGTACAGAAAGAAAAATGGTCACCGCCAGCAATTCACCAAAATTCAAATTACTGACATCTCTTTATAGAGAATCTTGGAACCGGGTGCATGGTCATCCATAAACTGAAAAAAAATGGCTCACAAAAAAGGTGCGGGTAGTTCGAAGAACGGCCGCGAATCGCATAGCAAAAGACTTGGTGTGAAGATCTTCGGTGGACAGAGAGCGATAGCTGGAAACATCATCGTTCGTCAAAGAGGTACAAGACACCATGCTGATAAAAATGTTGGGATTGGAAAAGATCATACGCTTTTTGCTCTGATTGATGGAACGGTTGTGTTCCGCAAAAAGGCAGATAATAAATCTTATGTATCTATTTTGCCTGCTGAACAAGCGGAAGCTTAGGTATCATTATCATGATTTAAAAGCCCTGCGCCGGATGGTAGCAGGGCTTTTTTATTTTTGCCCTATTGTTGTCTAGGATTTTGTTTTATTTAACGAATGTCAAATATGGTTGTTAAAAATCCCTATTTTGAATTGAATTATTGACTATATCATTTTTTAATACCTATATTTGTGTTGTTTTAATAAAACTAAGCTAACGAGTAACATATGTGTGGAATAATTGGTGCATTTGACCTGAAGGTGAAATCGGACGATTTGCGCGGACAGGTTTTAAAGATGTCAAAGAAGATTCGTCATCGCGGACCCGACTGGTCTGGTATTTACAGCAATGATAAAGCTATTCTGGCCCATGAGCGATTAGCGATCGTAGATCCGCAATCCGGTAAACAACCCTTATACAGTCCGGATGGGAAAATAATTCTTGCGGTAAACGGAGAAATCTATAACCACCAGGAGCTAAGGTCGCAGCTTTCCGATTATCAGTTTTCGACAAACTCGGATTGTGAGGTTATCCTTGCTCTGTATCAAAAAAAGGGAATTGATTTTCTTGAAGATCTTAACGGTATTTTCGGCTTCGCCTTGTACGATAGTGAAAAAGATATCTATCTGATCGCCAGAGATCATATCGGGATCATCCCCTTGTACATCGGCTGGGATAAGCAGGGCAACTTTTTCGTGGCCTCAGAATTGAAATCCCTGGAAGGCGTCTGCAACCGGATACTGGAATTTAAGCCCGGTCACTATATATACAGCGCCGAAGGACAGGAATTTCAGCGCTGGTATCAGCGTGACTGGGAGACATATGAACCGATAAAGGATAACGAGACGGATATTGCTGCCCTTAGAAAAGGACTTGAGGATGCTGTCCACCGGCAGATGATGTCCGATGTACCGTATGGTGTTCTTTTATCCGGAGGCTTGGATTCCTCAATAATCGCCGCCGTGACTAAGCGTTTTGCTTCAAAAAGAATCGAATCAGGAGATAAGGAAAGTGCCTGGTACCCGTCTTTGCATTCCTTCGCGATCGGGTTGAAAGGTTCACCGGATCTCAAGGCCGCACAACTGGCAGCGGATCATATCGGTACTATTCACCATGAGATCAATTTTACGATACAGGAGGGATTGGACGCTATACGTGATGTAATCTATCACCTCGAAACGTACGATGTAACGACTATACGCGCATCCACTCCGATGTATCTGTTGGGTAGGGTGATTAAATCCATGGGGATAAAAATGGTTCTCAGCGGAGAAGGGTCCGACGAATTGTTCGGGGGCTATCTTTATTTTCATAAGGCTCCCAGCCCGGAAGCCTTTCACGAAGAAACGGTCCGCAAACTGGGTAAACTGCATTTGTACGATTGCCTGAGGGCTAACAAATCGCTGGCAGCTTGGGGTATAGAAGGTCGTGTTCCCTTTCTCGACAAAGAGTTTATCGATATTGCCATGCGGATAAATCCAGCAGACAAAATGATTAAGGACGGACGGATCGAAAAATGGGTTTTGCGTAAAGCTTTTGAAGACTACCTGCCGGAACAGATTGCCTGGAGACAGAAAGAGCAGTTTTCGGATGGAGTTGGTTATAGCTGGATCGATACGTTGAAGGATCAGGCGGTCAAAGCGGTGTCCGACGATGAATTGGCCAACGCGCGCTATCGCTTCCCGGTGAACCCACCAATGTCTAAAGAGGAGTACTTATACCGTACCATATTCAGCGAACATTTTCCATCTGATTCAGCGGCGGCCTGTGTTCCTTCGGTTAAATCGGTCGCGTGTAGTACACCGGAAGCACTGGCCTGGGACGCTTCTTTTCAAAATGTAAACGATCCCTCGGGAAGAGCGGTTTCTAATGTGCACAACGATAGTTACAGGAAAGAAAAAGAAGTAGCTGTCTAGGGAGTTGTAATATTTGGTAAACAGGCCGTTGAACTAATTCAACGGCCTGTTTTTTTTAAGGGCAGTCAATTTTCTGGTAATTGACGTCGAAGCGTCCGCTTGTCCGGCTTACCTGTCTCCCGGATGCGGGATCTGCTACGAAACTGCGTTGTCTGAGACGATCATTTGCCAGGTAAAAGAAGGTTCGAAGGGTGTCCATCATTCCCTCCTGTTGGAAAGTCCAGATTACGTCAAGCGTGTCTGCTTTTTTAATCCCGGCGATCGTTCCTTTCCGACTATCTTTCTCGTAAGGTATCCAGTTGAATATCCCGTGAATGCTGTCCGAATCAAACTCCAGTTTAACGTAGGAAGTGTCGCGCTGGTTGCCACCGCCAACACTGAGGTAGCAATGGGTCGCGGCTTCCAACTCGGCCGCTTGTTGGGAAGAGTCTACTTGGAAAGTACTGTCCGCCCAATTGGCATGACTGGGTCTGTTATCCGTAGAACAAGCCTGACTCAAGAACAGCATGACGGATAGAAAGAATGCGATTTTCATTTTTGTCTTTATTATTTCAATTATACACGCTTTTTGTTAAAAGGTTTGGATAGACCTGTGTCATCAAATTATCCTAATTCAGTTTTCATCGGGATCAGACGAACGAAACAATTGTTAGCAAAGTCGAAAAACGTTATCTTTGCCCGGCAAATAGCAACTTCATCAGATATTTGCCATGCAATTAGATCCATCAAAATTTGTCGCAGAAGGTCTCACTTATGACGACGTCTTATTAGTCCCTGCTTACTCGGAAGTACTGCCAAGGGACGTCGATACCGGAACTCAACTTACAAAGAAAATTCGCCTGAACATTCCGCTTGTTTCAGCAGCCATGGATACCGTTACCGAATCGGAGCTGGCTATCGCCCTGGCACAGGCTGGTGGAATCGGCATACTTCATAAGAATATGACGATTGAAGCACAGGCTGCGGAGGTTCGTAAAGTTAAGCGCTCGGAAAGCGGTATGATCCAGGATCCGTTGACGTTGAGCGAAACAGCTTTGGTAGCCGATGCTTTCCAGATGATGAAGGAAAATCGTATCGGTGGTATTCCGATTGTAGATGCAGAGAACCGTTTGGTAGGAATAGTAACCAACAGAGATCTTCGTTTTCAAAAGGATATGGAACGACCAATCAGTGAACTGATGACGAAAGATCGTCTCGTAGTAGCTCCAATGGGTACCGACCTGGTGCAAGCGGAAGAAATCCTTCAGGAACATAAAATAGAAAAATTACCGGTAGTGGATGCCGATGGTGTACTCGTTGGCCTGATTACGTTCAAGGACATTCAGAAGTTTAAGTATTTTCCACATGCAGCCAAAGATCAGCATGGCCGTTTGTTGGTAGGTGCTGCGGTAGGGGTGGCACCGGAAAATGAACAGCGTGTGGATGAACTGGTAAAGGCCGGGGTGGATGTAATCACCGTTGATACAGCTCACGGACACTCCAAGGGCGTGGTCGATATGGTGAAGCGTGTAAAGGCGCGTTATCCTGACTTACAGGTAATTGCAGGTAATATTGCTACCGCTGAAGGCGCACTGCTGTTGGCGGAAGCGGGAGCCGATGCTGTAAAGGTGGGTATTGGACCCGGCTCAATTTGTACGACCCGGATTGTAGCCGGCGTGGGGGTACCACAGCTATACGCTGTATACGAATGTGCAAAAGCGTTGAAAGATAAAGGTATACCGGTTATTGCCGACGGAGGAATCAAACAGACGGGAGACATTGTAAAAGCCATAGCTGCCGGAGCAAGCTGTATTATGGCCGGTTCCTTATTTGCAGGGGTTGAAGAATCTCCGGGTGAGACCATCATTTACGAAGGACGAAAATTCAAATCTTACCGCGGCATGGGGTCGGTGGATGCTATGGCCAAAGGTTCCAAAGACCGCTATTTTCAGGACGAAACGGATGTAGTGACCAAACTGGTTCCCGAAGGAATAGTGGGCCGTGTGCCTTACAAAGGCACTCTTGCAGAAATCGTTTATCAATATATTGGTGGGCTCAGAGCGGGTATGCACTATTGCGGATCGTCGACCATCGAAGATCTTCAAAAAGCCAAGTTTGTTAAGATATCCGCTGCAAGTATGAGAGAAAGTCATCCACATGATGTTTCCATAACAAAAGAAGCTCCGAATTACAGCAGTCCGCGATAACGGTTGTATCAATAAAATATAAGGGAATGGCAAAAAAGACCATCCCCTTATATTTCAAGCTTAGCACGAAAAGCCCGTGCACCATAGTAAGATTCAGCTCCATTATGATAGATAAATACCCGGCCAAACCTCAAATCGCCAAATATAGCTCCGCCCAATTTTCTGATTTCTGGTGCTGTCCTGATCCAGCTAGATGTTTTGTTGTCAAACTTCCCCACGGTTTGTAGGTAAAAATAATCCTCTTCCGTTAGCAAGTCGACACCCATCTCAGCCGCTAAACCTAAAGCACTGTGTCTGGGCTTATGCTCTTTTCTCGACATAAGCGCATGCTCATCGTAACATAGACTTCTTCTGCCCTTAGGACTTTCCGGCGAGCAATCGTAAAAGGTATATGCTCCGGTATCCCTGTCAAAAGCCACGACATCGGGTTCTCCACCTGTTTCTTCCAGTTCATTGAGGGACCATAACTTATCTGCATGCTGCCTGATTCTTTTTTCCACATCAGGCCAGTCCATATCCGCATGGCGATCCCGATGTTTCTTAAAGCGTTTTTCAAGCGTTGAAAATAGCTCGACTACCCGTTCTTCCGGGAGCGTTTTTTTTACTGGTTCCATATGGTTCATAAGCTGTATTGTAAAATTCTTAAGCGATTATAGCGAGTTGCAATATAGCCTTGTATAGGATGATATCCTAGTTTCCTGAAATCGTACATAAATTTAATCGGTGCTAAAACGTTTGGGTTTAATAGTCATGCAACTAAAATGTTATATTTATCGACAACGAACGAGTATTATAACCGATTAGTGCTGCCCGGGACGGTTTACGCCTGTTCTCAGGCGAAATTAAGCGCTGAGGCGGATACGGGACAGGCTTGACGACTGCAGGACCGGTAGACAATTTTAGTAAGGCATATTTTGGATTATTTAAAAAATGGTCTACATTTAGTAAATTTTTTCCGGATCGCGGAAAGCATTTATGAGGAAGCTATAATCAAAACTCCTTACACTAACAATATTGATACGAGAAGAAAATACAATTACTAAACTATTAATTAGCTAACAACCATTAACGCTTTATTCATTCTATGAATCTTACTACGCGCTTTAAGCTTTCGTTTATGATGTTCCTCGAATTTTTTATCTGGGGAGCATGGTTTGTCACTTTGGGGACCTTTCTGAACAATAACCTTCAGGCTTCAGGGCTTGAAAGCGCCAACGTTTTTTCAACGCAGTCTTTGGGGGCTATCATTGCCCCGTTTATTATCGGCTTAATAGCGGATCGTTATTTCAATGCGGAACGGATATTGGGTGTTTTACACCTTATTGGTGCCTTTCTGATGTATAAGATGTATGAAGCGCCCAATGTAGGGGTGTTTTATCCTTACGTATTGGCTTATATGATTGCCTTTATGCCAACGCTAGCTCTGGTTAATTCAGTTTCGTTCAGGCAGATTGCCAATCCTGAAAAGGAGTTCTCCTCTATACGGGTCTGGGGAACGATTGGCTGGATTCTGGCAGGGCTGGTAATCAGTTATGTGTTTCACTGGGATTCTGATCAGAGTGCTAGAGAGGGTATGCTTAAAAATACGTTCCTGATGGCAGGAGCCGGTTCGCTGGTGTTGGGTATTTACAGTTTTTTTCTTCCGAAAACACCACCTGTGGCCAGAGACACTTCCAAGAAGAGCTCAATTACTGAAATCCTCGGATTGGACGCGTTGAGTTTGCTTAAACAAAAAGACTTTCTGATCTTTTTCGTGTCGGCAATTTTAATCTGTATTCCACTGGCCTTCTATTACCAGAACGCAAATCCTTTCCTGTCGTCAATAGGGTTGGCAAACCCAACCGGCAAGATGGCGATCGGACAGGTATCGGAGGCTTTTTTCCTTTTATTACTTCCTGTATTTTTCACCCGCTTCGGTTTCAAAAATACAATCATGATCGGTATGCTGGCCTGGGCTCTGCGTTACACCTTATTCGCATTTGGTAATGCAGGCGAACTTTCTTTCATGCTGATTATCGGCATTGCCTTACACGGAATCTGTTATGACTTTTTCTTTGTCTCCGGGCAGATTTATACGGATGCCAAGGCGGGGGAGCAATACAAATCATCTGCGCAGGGTTTAGTTACCCTGGCTACGTACGGTGTTGGCATGCTTATCGGTTTTTGGGTTGCGGGCTTCGTTACAGATATGTACAAGCAGAGCAGTGGTGACATAATCTGGCAAAAGGTATGGATCATTCCTGCCGCTATTGCACTTGTGGTGTGGATACTGTTTATGATTTCCTTTAAAGATAAAAAGATCGAGCAACAAGTTGATCAGATTTAAACAAACTAAACTATATACTAAAACACTTATAATACAACTATTATGGCAGATAACGTTTATGATGCGATTGTCATCGGGTCCGGCGTCAGTGGAGGATGGGCAGCGAAGGAGTTGACTGAAAAAGGACTCAAAACAATTATGCTGGAGCGTGGAAGGAATATTGAACACATCAAGGATTACGAAAGTCCAAATAAAAATCCGTGGGATTTTCCTCATCGTGGTGGCCGGACTCAACAAATGATCGAGGATTACCCGGTTTTGAAACGGGATTACCCGCTCAATGAAACAAATCTCAACTATTGGGTAAATGAAAAAGAGAGTCCTTACGTAGAAAAGAAACGTTTTGATTGGTATCGTGGTTATCACGTCGGAGGTCGCTCTCTGATGTGGGGGCGCCAGAGCTACCGCCTGGGAGACCTGGATTTCGAAGCCAACCTGAAAGATGGGGTAGCAGTTGATTGGCCGATTCGTTACAAAGAAATCGCTCCGTGGTATAGCTACGCGGAGAAATTTGCTGGCATTAGTGGCAATCGGGATGGGATATCAATTCTGCCTGACGGAGATTTTATGCCTCCTATGGAAATGAATGTGGTGGAGAAGGATCTTTCGAAAAGGATAAAGGAGAAATACGGAGATAAACGTCACTGGATCATCGGAAGGGTTGCGAATATTACCGTTCCGCATAATGGTCGCGTTAACTGTCAATATCAAAACAAGTGTTGGTTAGGCTGTAATTTCGGTGCCTATTTCAGCACGCAGTCTGCTACACTTCCTGCCGCTATGAAGACGGGTAACCTGACGGTTCGTCCGTGGTCGATCGTTACGAAAATTCTTTACGATAAAGATACCAAGAAAGCCACGGGAGTTGAAGTGCTGGATGCCGAAAATAATCAGACTTACGTGTATAAAGCCAAGATTGTTTTCGTCAACGCATCGGCTTTAAATTCTGCCTGGGTGCTGATGAACTCTGCGACTGATGTATGGGAAGGTGGATTGGGCAGCAGCAGTGGTGAGCTAGGACACAATGTAATGGACCACCACCTTGGCGTTGGAGCCGGTGGAAGAGTCGAAGGCTTTGACGATCGTTATTATTTCGGAAGAAGAGCAAATGGCTTATATATTCCTCGTTTTCAGAATGTACCAACGGACGACAGGAAGCGCGACTATATACGAGGCTTCGGTTATCAGGGCTCGGCTAGCCGGCAGGGCTGGAGCCGTAATATACCTGAATTGACTATGGGAGGCGATTTTAAAGACGAATTGAGCGAACCAGGCAACTGGAACATTGGTTTTGGCGGGTTTGGCGAAATTCTTCCTTACCATGAGAATAAGATTACGTTGGACAAGGAAGTGAAAGACAAGTGGGGACTGCCTGTTCTGGCAATGGATATCGAAATGAAAGAGAATGAAATGAAGATGCGGAAAGATATGGCTGAAGATGCAAAGGAAATGCTGGAGTCGATCGGCGTGAAAGATGTTTATACTTATGATCGGGAGTACGGTTTTGGACAGGGCATTCATGAGATGGGAACAGCGCGCATGGGGCGGGATCCCAAAACATCTGTTCTTAACGAATTTAACCAGGTTTGGGATGCCAAAAATGTATTCGTGACGGACGGCGCTTGTATGACCTCCGCGGCATGTGTTAACCCGTCCCTGACTTACATGGCACTGACCGCTCGTGCTGTTGATCATGCCGTGAAAGAATTGAATAAAAAGAATATTTAATACGCGTTGATAAACAATAAATTATGTCAGATAAAAAAACAGATAAAATGAGTTCATCTAGAAGGAATTTCCTTAAGACCGGAGCCATGGCTGCTGCAGGTTTCATGATTGTTCCACGCCACGTTTTAGGTGGGGCAGGATTTATTGCGCCAAGTGATAAATTACAGGTAGCGGGTATCGGTGTCGGAGGAAAAGGATCAAGCGATATTAATGCTTTTCATCAGAGCGGTAAAGCGGATATTGCTTTCTTGTGCGATGTAGACGATCGCCGGGCAGCCGGTAGTGTGAAGCGCTTTCCGAAAGCAAAATACTACAAGGACTATCGCGAGATGCTCGAGAAGGAAGGGAAAAACATCGACGCGGTTTCCGTTTCCACACCAGACCACAACCACGCTATCCAGGCATTGGCTGCCATGCAAATGGGTAAACACGTATACGTACAGAAGCCTTTAGCACATGATGTATGGGAAGCCCGTGTCCTGACAGATGCAGCAAAAAAATATAAAGTCGTAACCCAGATGGGGAACCAGGGCGCTTCGAACGATGGACCGCGCCAGGCTAGGGAATGGTTTGAAGCGGGTACAATCGGAGATGTTCATACGGTTTACTGCTGGACTGACCGTCCGGTATGGCCTCAGGGTATTCCATGGCCAACTCAAAAATCAGATATCCCGAAAGAGCTTGATTGGGAGCTTTGGCTGGGAACTGCCCCTCAAAAGGATTATATCGATAAGCTTGTGCCTTTTAACTGGCGCGGATGGTGGGATTATGGTACCGGCGCGTTAGGTGATATGGGCTGCCACTTGCTTGAATTGCCGTTCAGCATGCTGGGTCTTACTTACGTTCAGGATGTACAGGCTAGCGTGGGTACGGTTTACGTAGATGAGTTCAAAAGAGGTTATTTCCCGGAAAGCTGTCCTCCGTCCAGCCATGCTACCTTAACTTTCCCTAAAACAGCGAAGACTAATGGTCCGATAAAACTGCACTGGATGGACGGTGGTATTCAGCCTGAGCGTCCTGAAGAGCTCGGTCCTAATGAAATCTTTGGTGATGGTGGAAACGGTATACTCGTCATCGGTACCAAAGGGAAAATTCTGGCCGATACTTATGGGAAGAATGCGCGTTTATTACCTACGTCAAAAACGGATAGCACCAAGGTTGCTCAAAAATATGAGCGTGTTCCGGGACAGGAAGGCGGGCACTATGCGCAATGGGTAGAAGCATGTATTGCCGGTTACGGTAAGAAAGAGGTAAGTTCTCCATTCGAAATCGCTGGTCCGTTGACGGAAGCGCTTCTTATGGCTAACCTTGCTATTCGCGGTTCGGACATGCGTGTTGATAATCAATATCCTGCCCGTAACCTGAAGTTGTTGTGGGATAATAACGCCATGAAAGTGACAAACTTTGACGAGGTTAACCAGTTCGTTAAACGGAACTATCGCAACGGTTGGGATATTAAGTATTCAATTTAGGCATTAACCTTTTATGTTGATAAAATGAATAGAAGAGAAGCGTTAAATAGGGTTGCCTGGATTATGGGGGGAGCGGTTATTGGCTCCAGCCTTTTTCTGGAAGGCTGTACCCGTGAAGCATCGAAAGATGTAGCCAGTCTGTTCGAACCGGATCAGGTGGACTTTTTGGGCAATATTGCGGAGACCATATTACCCAAGACAGCAACACCGGGTGCAAAAGAAGCAGGAGTTGGAGAGTTCATTCCGGTGATGGTACGCGACTGCTATACCGCAGAGGACCAAAAGGTATTTATGGAAGGTCTCGTGAAGTTAAACGACGCCGCAAAGAAGAAGTTCAGCAATCCTTTTCAGGATCTTAGTGAGGAACAGCGTACGGAGCTTCTGACCGATATCGATAAGGAGGCGGCTGATCATCGGGATAATAAGAAAGCGGAAGATCCTTCGCACTATTTTTCTATGCTGAAGCAATTGACCTTGCTCGGTTTCTTTACTTCTGAAGCAGGAGCAACAAAAGCTTTGCGATATGTGAAGATTCCAGGGAAATATGAGGGGGACATCCCGTATAAAAAAGGAGATAGAGCCTGGGCGACGTAATCTTTTTTGTTTAGCAACTTATGTAAAACCGTATCATATTAACTTATGATGCGGTTTTTTATACTGGGCTACGTGTTTTTAA
>JBMDWN010000083.1:0-9240 GCA_048595275.1 Olivibacter sp.
CTCGGTGCCATATTGTTAATTCCTCTTGGATCCCAATCGTACCAGAGTATATCGTCTATGTGTTGATAAAGGAGAATCTCTCGAGCTCTTGCTAAATCTGTAGTTAGGTTTTTAGTCCTGATGAATAAAAGCAGCGTACTCTTTATGTCCTCTTCCAGTCTTTCATCTTGAAATAACCCTGCTGCCTTTATAGCCAAACCTGGAAGGTGATAACCGCTGTCAAAGTCAAATGGTGCAGGCTCTCGTGATGAATTGTAAGTGATTTTGGCAATACTTTCAGCCAAAAGTATATATTCTTGGGGCGTATAATTTGTGTTGTCCAATAAAAAACGTCTGATTAAGCCAAATTGTTTATGAGCTTCATGCCAGCGATCTGGCTTTTTGATTATTTCATTTAATTCCTTTACTTGTTGTGGAACATCGACGATGTGTCTATTGAATTTATTTAAAATTATTCCTGCCCATTTTGGTTTAAGGATGTTCGGAATAGATTCAAAAATTTGTTCACCTGTTTCAATACTAGTTTTTATGCTGTGTAGTTCAGTGTTCATTTTTTTGAAAGTATTTGCGCTCGGTTTTCCGGTGTGTCTTTCACCGAGTGACCATATCGGTGGTTTCCCCTACATATGCTTCCTTTTGCCGCTCGTCCTGAAGGAAATATACCATGGGCTAGGACAGGTAGTGGCGTTGTTGTTCGAGCAGCCTTTGGCTTTATCCACCGGATATTTTTCATTATTGAGTTTCATCTTCTCTTCTACGATTTGCCTGACATCTAAGTTGTGCTTATCGGCCAGCAACAGGGCGTACATGAAAAGTCGGCCGCTTCATTGCCTTTCCATAGGAAAAGCTCGAGAAGTTCAGAGGCTTCAATGCTCAGGGCCAGCGCAAGGTCTTTGGAGTTGTGAAACTGCTGCCAGTCGCGCGCATCCCTGAATTCACGGATCTGCTGTAAGAGTTGCTCTATTTCTGCCATGCTGGGTAGGTTTGATGGGTAAATGTAAGAATAATTGGGGAACGGGTAACCGTGTTTTATAGTCATCCAGCAGCATAGACCTAGCAAAACTACAACCTGGTCGCGCCATCTTTTTGTGTTTCAAATAACACGGGTATTTGAAAAAAACCTCAATGACTTACCTTAACGCCGGAGGGGAGAAAAAGAATCCTCCATTGGAAGCATTTTCAACGATCGGGACTACTACGCGAATGCTCCAAACTTGATTAAGAATTGAAGAAACTGGTGATATTCCAACCTGTGATCATCACCTGGGCACTTCTTGAATTTCGATGTGTCGGTATCCCCACTTTCTCATATCGTTAACTATGGGATATAGGCTTTCTCCATACGCTGTTAAATGATACTCTACTCTTGGCGGAACCTCAGCAAATACCTTACGGATAACGATACCATCCTTTTCAAGCTCATCCAATTGTTTTGCCAACATCCGCTCACTAATGGTGGGCAAGGTTCTATTCATCTCTGTAAATCGATTACGGCCTTTCTTGATAAGCACGATTAAGGTGGTTTTACATTTACCTTTTATTACTTTTAAGAAGACATCAGAAGGACAAACCGTTTCAATTTTTTCCACTTCTTCCATAGTTATATATAGTTGACGATCAGCAAAACTGCACTTTATTACAGTAGGCAAACAAAATGTAAGCTATTGTTTTATAACATCTTATTTGTCAAATTTACAAAAAATAACAATTATGACACATCTGTTTAAGGCCTTAGTAGTAAGAGAATCGAATGGTATTTTTAACGCGAAAGTTGAACAACTTCCAATGGAAGAAATATCAAAGAATGAGGTCCTGATAAAAGTTGCTTATTCGTCAGTAAACTACAAAGATGCTTTGTCGGCTTCCGGAAATAAAGGCGTTACCAGAAAGTATCCGCATGTACCGGGGATAGATGCAGCAGGTCAGGTCGTCTCTTCCACTTCTAATGGCATTGCTGAGGGTGACAAGGTAATTGTTACTGGGTATGATTTAGGTATGAATACTTGGGGGGGCTTTGGTGAATACGTGAGTGTACCTGCTAACTGGGTCGTTAAATTACCGGAAGGTCTTTCCCTTTTTGAAGCCATGTGCCTGGGAACGGCAGGGCTTACAGCTGGATTATCTGTTTACAATCTCCTTCATTCTGGTATGCGAAAAGAACAAGGAAAGATCGTTGTTAGTGGTGCTACAGGTGGTGTAGGGAGCATGTCCATCGCCATCCTATCCAAACTGGGTTATGAAGCGGTAGCCATATCCGGAAAAGAGGAAGACTATTTTATTACGCAGGTATTGGGAGCAAGTTCGATTATTTCGCGAAAGGAATTTATTGACACCTACGATAAAAAGGCGATGTCTAAAGCCGAATACTCTGCGGCAATAGACACCGTGGGAGGAAGCATTTTATCAGGCATGTTGAAATCCGTAAAATACAGTGGAGCTGTTACAACTTGTGGCAATGTGGCTTCTGCTGAAGTTTTAACAAGTATTTTCCCTTTCATTTTACGGGGAGTAAAACTTATAGGAATAGATTCCGTTGAGCAACCCATTGATTTTAAAAGTAAAATATGGGATCTACTGGCACACAGATGGAAGCCTATACAATTGAAAGATATAGTTAAGGAAATCTCTATTGAACAACTTCCGGAGATTTTAACCACAATTCTAAAAGGAAATGCCAGAGGACGATTTGTGGTACGTCATGTGTAATCTTCCCTGAAATCAGCTACGGAGAATAATGTAGAATTTTGATCATCAGGATCTTCTCACTACAGGAACCGTGCAGGTCGGTTTCTGACATCTGCCGGTAGTATGACATCAATCCGAATGAAGCGCTAGGATAGATGGGGGCGTTATGGTTGGAGTTATGAAACTGCTGCCAGACGCGCTCCTCCCTGAATGGCTTCTTGCAGGCAAAATTGGAGTTGCTATAAGGATGTCAAATCCTAGCCAGTGCCATATTGTTCGTCAAGGAATATCTGATCCAAAAAAAGATGCTTAAATAATGAGAGTGGTTCACGTTCCGTAATATAACGACCGATATGTTTTTCTAATGTTTAAGGCAAAATTTTTCACGGATAATATAGCTTATAACGGAGGGTATTAGAAACGAAGTTGGGCAAAAGGTACATCGGAAATTTTCTCCGAAAAACGTGACGAGATAAGGGAAAATTTTACTTATAATACGCTCGGGTTCAGGGAAACGTAAAAATGAGGTACTTAAAGAAACGCCACGTCATGCGATTGATAATAGGGTCAACTTTGCTAGGATTGCTCCTTCTTGGAATTGTGTTAACCATTACATTAAATCCAATTTTAACGTACGATGACAAAACAATACACGGTGATTTCACAATTTATCACAATAGGCCAGTTGACCCACAATTAACAGCTGTGCTTGAAAAAGCAGAAGGACTTTTGAAAAAAAGTGCTTTTTACAAAGGCAATCTAAATACGGATATTTGCCTTAATGACGGATCCAATTACCCAAAAGCTATACGGATGCTTCTGGGGCCAGCATTTGCTTGGACCATCTATGATAAAGTGGTACTTCAGGGAGAAATGGACTGCACGGAAAATATCGCTGAATTGAATGGCTACAAATGGAATTTGATACAACTCCTGGCGCACGAAATGACGCATCGCCTGCAGTACGATGAGCTTGGATTTCGAAAATCTAACCCGATTGCCCGTATTCCGGATTGGAAATGGGAAGGCTATGCTGAATATGTTTCCAGACAAGGTATACAACAAAGGGAGCTTGGAAAGAACATGGAAAGATTAAATAATGAAGTAAAAAGTTCTTGGGGAATAAGGTTTGAAGACAATACCATTGTACCAAGAGAACTTTATGAATATTGGATTATGGTTCAATATTGCTTGGATATTAAGCAAATGACCTATCCGCAGCTATTGTCCGATCCCAAAGATGAGCTCACCATAAAAAAAGAAATGAGAAACTGGTATATCAAGAAAAATCTATAAAAATTGTACCTGAAACATATTTAATATCGATGAAAAGCATTTCAACGAACAAAGCAATCCTTTACGTTTTACTTGCTGTATTCAGCTATCTCAATGCAAAATCACAAGGAATAGAAAATTTTACGCTTCCTACCCCATGGACAGACGAAGCGTTAAACGCCCCAATTCCATTACCAGAATACCCACGCCCACAGATGAAACGGTCCGACTGGCAAAATTTAAATGGCATTTGGAACTACATGGGAGGAAAAGACCTCACTGATCCGCGTACCGCGGAGTCTGCTCCCAGCTTTCCGCAGAACGCAGGACAGATCCGCATACCATTTGCTCCGGAGTCCGAGCTTTCAGGCATCGCGAGAAGCGGCGAAACGTTTTTATGGTATAAACGAGATATAACCATTCCAAAGGCTTGGAACGGCAGAAAAATACTGTTGCACTTTGGTGCCGTTGATCACTTTGCCGCCGTATTTATAAATGGAAAGAAGATCGGATCACATACCGGAGGATATACGGCCTTTAATTTTGACATCACGGATTACTTAACCAGTGGAAACAATACGCTCGTCGTTGGGGCATATGATCCTAATAATGGCAAGATGCCCTGCGGAAAAAACGGGGACAAGGGGGATTACACCTTTAGTTCCGGGATATGGCAAACGGTATGGATGGAACCTGTTGAGGAAAATTACATTACGCATGTAAGACTAATCCCTGACCTTGAAAAAAACCGGCTGACCGTTACCGCTGCATCTAACGTAGATGGATTGAAGGTGGTAGCGGTGGCAAAAGATGGTTCATCAATGGTCGCTAAACAGGTCGGACAGACCAATGAGCCACTTTACCTGGATATTGACAATCCACATTTGTGGTCTCCTGATGACCCGTTTCTTTATGATCTTGATCTGCAACTTATAGATCGTAAAGGCAAAATTGTTGATCAGATTAACTCGTATTTTGGAATGCGCTCGATTCGCATAGAGAAAGTAAACGGCATCAACAGAACCGTATTAAATGGAAAGTTCGAGTTTCAGCTGGGTCTGTTGGATCAGGGCTACTGGCCGGACGGTATCTTCACGGCTCCCACAGATCAAGCCTTGCTTTATGATCTGGAACTGGCTAAGAAGACCGGATTTAATGTCGTGCGTAAACACATTAAGGTAGAACCGCAACGCTGGTATCACCACTGTGATAGTTTGGGCCTGCTGGTTTGGCAAGATATGCCTAACCTGTGGTATCCGGACGACGTAGACTCCATGGCTGTACGCGCACAGTTCAGAAATGAATTGAAGGACATGATCGATCAGCTAATCAGCGTCCCATCCATCGTTATGTGGGTTCCTTTCAATGAGAACTGGGGCGCTTTCGATGTCTCAGAAATCACCGATTGGGTGAAAAATTACGACTCTACCAGGCTGGTCAATGGTCTTTCCGGTTACAACTATGCTCCCGGTTATCGACCCGCGCCAGGGGATCCGGGGAATGGCGACTTTGTGGACTTACACCACTACGGCAAAATGGAAGATAAATACTTTCCAAAACCAGATGAAAAGCGTGCCGCATCCCTCGGCGAATTTGGAGGGAAAGGTTTATTTGTGCGAAACCATTTATGGCCTGTTCCCAACAATGCGTATGAAGTTTTGATTAATACAGATATACTGACCGATACCTATGTGTATCTTTTAAATGAAGTAGAGCAGCGGATGCTCTATCGGGGATTAAGTGCGGCAATATATACCCAGACGACAGATGTTGAACATGAAATCAACGGTTTGGTTACGTACGACCGTAAAGTCGAAAAGGTAGACATTAAAAAAGTGAAGTGGATAAACGATGAGGTGCTGAAAAGTGGTAGGAATATAGGCGAAAAGAAAAATATCAGCTCGATTATCCGGGAATATCCGACGGAATAGAGCTTGTACGCAAATCAGCCATATTTCTGCCGGGTAGTTAGAGTTTCATTTTTCTTAGGAGAACTATCTGTCCAGAATGGTAATAACTATGTTTAATTGCATCCTCAGGGTATGCACCGTAAATCTTCCTCAAAAAGATCAATCAAAGCTGAAAGATTCTTTCTTATATATCCGGTTCTGGCTATATTAGGCGCTAGCTAACACACCCTTATGAAACTAATAAGTTGTTTTTTTATCTTGCTTACCAGCGTTGTTTTTGCTCAGGATTTACCCGTCCCCATCATACATACTTCTTCCGACAGCTTGACCATTTATCTGGATGGGAACAGGGATGAATTTAATGGGATCAGTAAATTGGGAAGCCATTTCGATTACAGTTTTATCGTTCATCAGGACTCATCGGAATTTGTCCTGGTTTCAGAGTCGGACTCCATATCAATGATGCTTAGGCCCAATAAAAATACTTCGTTTAAAATTGTGAGAGTATCTTTGGGCGACACGGTTACCTGTGTCTTTACCACACAAAAGTTCGTTAAACCAGCATCTTTTAGCGATGCTTATAAAGCGGAAAATGAGGGCAAAACCATTGTTGAGATTCCCGAAGTTTACGAGTTGGTTAATGTTATTTTCTCGCTTACCGAATATGGAAAGACGGGTGCCATAGAAAAAACCACGGATTATTATAGGTCTGTGATTGATCATTTTATGCCGTATAACCAAGACTCATTGGTAAAGATAACAGACTCCCTCTTGAAATTTGCACCGGAATTCTTCTACCTACATCTAAAAATGGATAGCTACGCGTATGTGTTTTCGGGAAATAAGATTATAAACGGAGGGGTTTATGATCGTGTGGCTTCGGGAGATAAAAATGAACTGGAAAGTTATATTCCGTTGCTCGAAAGATTTGCTGAACGATCAGGATTCAGAAAATTTTTTAGCGATAATGCTGATTACTATTTAAGCCTAAAAAACGATTTCAGGGATAATATCCCGACTGCTGATATGAAAAGTTGGCTCGAAAATCAATTCCCGACTACTAAATACTCAGCAATGAAGATAATTTTTTCACCTTTAGTCGGGTGGAATCAATCTGCCAATCAGTTTTCAGACAATGGCTTTACGGAAACACAGGCACACATCAACTACCCTTTTGTCGACAGCCAGGATAAAAGCTTACCCGCTAATGTGCTGAAAGGACAGCGCATGAAAATTGCTTTTACAGAGATTAATCACGCTTACCTGAATCCGGAAGCTGAAAAACATAAAATAGCCATCGATGCTGCGTTGAAAGATTTGTCAAAATGGACCACTCCTGGAAAACCTTCTTCTAACTATGATAATTCGCTTGTCTGTTTTGAAGAATACATGAACTATGGATTGGTAGCGTTATATTATTCAGACATTTTTGATAAAAAAACTTTTGATGCTCTCAATATGACCATGGAGAAAAATATGGTTGAGTTCCGTGGCTTTAAACGTTTCAAAGAATTCAATCAGGAACTTTTACGACTATATAGAAGTAGGAACCCGGGTCAAACAATAGCTGATTTGTATCCGGCTATTATAGCGTGGGTACAAAAAACGAATACGATTTGATCTTAAGTACTAATCTACTTCCAATAAGCTTAGCAAGCTGCTCCATAATTTCTTAACGATTTATACCGTTGCTACCGTCGGCCTTTGCAAACATTCGTAAAAATCGAGCAGGTGCTGGTAAGCTGGGCATCGGGATAAGTTATAAGTTTTCCATCCTTCGATTTCCAACAAATTTGCAGAGACAAAATTTTTACAGTTCGTAATTTTAGCCCAGGGCTTCCAGTCATAAGTTTCCGGTAAAACAGCGGTATCGAAATACGCTTTCAATTCGTTGAATGTCATAGTTTGTTATGTTGATTTGTTAAGCTTTTGGATCTGTTCGAAAGTTTTTATGATCACTTTCGTCCCATTCTCCTTTGTGATCAGCAGTGTGATGTACCCAAAGGATAAGAGCGATTTAAGGATGTCAGGACTAAAGGTGTTAACGTCCTCTTCATTCATCTCGATCGTTTTATCTCTCATAGCACATATACTTTTTTAAATTCTTCAAAGCTCTGGAACTTCAGCACTCGCCCATCCGGTTGCAGCGCGTTCAATGTTGTCTTCCCATCTTTCAGCATAGCCTCGAATATCGGGTAGCCCAATATCCGGATGAGATCGTCTTCGAGTTGAACGTTTCTCCATGTCTTTTTCATACTGCAATAATACTAATATTATTAGTTATAATACTAATATTTTTATCATTACCTTTGTATTAGGATTCGGAAAGTGCTGATATAACTCTACTATTATGACAAAAGCTTTTATTTCCTACAGTCATACGGACGAAAAGGTTAAGAACAAATCACATATGCACTTGGCTATCCTAAGGAGAGAAGGTGCTATTGAGGCGTGGCACGACAAGGAAATACACGTTGGTGCCGACTTGGATCAAGCCATATCCTTAGAGTTAAAGTCCGCAGCAATTTTTATTGCTATCGTCAGCCCGCACTACCTTAGTTCCAATTATTGTTACGAAAAGGAATTCCTAAAGGCATTGGACCTACAGGCTCAGGGGAAGCTCGTGATCGTTCCGGTAATTGCCGAGTATTGCGATTGGCTTAACTCCCCCTTCCGGCAGATGAAGGCGGTCCCGAAGGACGGAAAGCCAATCATTGAATGGACAAATGACAATGCGGCGTATATGAACGTTATAAGTGAGCTAAGACGGGTGTTGGATGTTCTAAAAGTACCAGCGAGAAAATCGATCGATGCTCAGGCACGGCGGATCAAATCAAAAAATTACAAAGTACAGCGGGATTTCACGCAGTTTGATCTAATTAATTTTAAAAGGGATTCGTTCAACAGTATAAAAAAATTCTTCGGGGAGTCCATTGAAGAGATTAATACGGTGGATAATATCCAGGCCATGTTATTGGACGAACGGAAAGATAGTTTCAGCTGCTTGATATCGAACAGGTCTAAGATCGATAGTAATGGTTACATTACCGTCTTCATTCCGGATGGGTCCATGTTTGGCCATGCAGACATTTCTTATACACTTGCCGAACGCCATCAGAAAAATACCATACAGATGGATAAGATTTTTAACATAAGAAGTGACCAGTATCAGTTGTATTGGTCGATCCAGGATTTCTTTGGGTCGGTTGAAAGAAAATCTTTAACTGTGAAGGAAATATCAGAGAAACTCTGGAACGCTTTTATTGAACAGGTAGGGATCCGTTTCGAGGAATAGCACAATTGATCATAGCTAACTATTACGAAAATAGGATCAGGTTGTATGTGAGATGATGTTCCTGGCGTTAAACTG
>JBMDWN010000084.1:0-5708 GCA_048595275.1 Olivibacter sp.
CTTTTGGTGATTGCGTATTTCCTGCGACAGCTGCTGGGTAACTTCGTGCGCGTGCAGCGGGAGCTGGAGGAAACCAAAACCGTCGTGGCGGTGCTGGCGGCAAGGCTCGGGTTTATTGAACGGTATTTTAGTTCGAAATGGAAAAAGGAGTAAACAGGATGAAAGAAGTAATTTATGAAGAAAGGAGGAGGTATGTCAACGAATAAAAAGGAAGCGGAATTGTTGGAGCGGGTGAAAGCCCCGACACCGAAGTTTTTCAAGAAGGTACGGACGATTGGGCTGACCCTGGGGGCGGTAGGTGCGGCGCTGCTGGCGGCTCCGGTGGCGTTGCCACCGCTGGTGGTCACGCTGGCGGGTTACCTGGTTACGGCCGGGTTGGTCGCCGGAGCGGTATCAGCCACGGCGAAGGAGGAAGGCGGTAAATAGGGTAGGTGGTAGGTGGGTTAAGCAAATAGGTTGCGGACGCGCAACCTATTTATTGATTTATCGATGAACGTGAGTTTTGTGTGCGGCACTGTCAGCCTTATCGCTGATAGCAAATTGCCGTATAATGCCTTGTTGCCAGGCGTCTGCTTCTGGATCCGCCCGCACGGCACGAATATCCTTCCGATGGTCTTTGATTTCGTCGACCTCTAACCCAAAGCGTTTGTTACGGTCGTCAATCATCGATGCATCCGCCTGCCCGTCTTCTGTGAAACCCATCATCAGCATCGGCGTTCCTATCGGCAGATCCCGATCCTGGTCGGTATGCCAGGTATGAATGGTTTTACCGTACGTATTGACTAATTTCTCCATTAATTCCTTTTCTGCTACTTTAGGAATGCCCGGAGCGATAAGCTGCCCGGAGCTTACCTCGTAACGATGCGAATGCCATAGATGTTTCTCCTCTTCAGGCAATGTTGCAAACAACGTCTCGGTAATGATGTATTCAACCCCCATAAGTTTTGCATCAGCCTTATTGCCATCGAAGATCACCGCCTGATACACATCTTGATTGAGTTGGGCCACGTAATGATGCGCTTCCATTTGGGCACCCATGTTTCCGTTGTAAAAGTGAAATCCGTTCAGGTATACCCCTAAGGCCTGAACCGGTTCTTTGTTTTGAAGCAAGTGAGCCCCGATTTCGAGTGTTTTATCTTTTGCGGACTGCTTGCCGCCCGGCGCCTCGGTGTACGAGTCGGTATTTCTTCCTCCGCAGGAAGCGACAATAACGGAAACCGTAAGCATCCCGATGCTCGTTTTTTTAATGTATCCAATAGTCATTCGTCAATTTTCAATGGAGATGCAACAATCCGTCCGATTGTGATCACCTTGGGAATACAGCTTGGCATCCTTTTTATAATGTGTGTTTCGCTAGTCATTCGTCGCCTACGATGACTGCAAATGACGTCACTTGATCTTCTGATAGTTTTGAAGGCGATGCCTTAAATGCTGATTTTACCGGATGGTATGAACTATGAATATCATAAGGAAGAAACAACAACAGTTATGAGTACCACAACAAGGAAAGAGAAAAGCGAAATGCCAAATGCATATTTGCACGAATTGTTTATCGATGAGTTACGCGATGTACTGGGCGCAGAGAAACAATTATTGAAAGGTTTGAAAAAAATGGCCTTGAACGCACATAATGCGCAGTTAAAGAAGGCTTTTGAAAAACACTATAACGAATCCGAGAATCAAATTGAACGGCTTAAACGAGTCTTTTCCATGATCGATCGCTCACCCCGTTCGAAAAAGTGTAAAGCAATGGAAGGACTTCTTAAGGAAGCAGACGAACTTATGGAAGAATTCGACGGTAGCCCGTCGCTGGATCACGCACTGATTGCTGCCGCGCAAAAAGTGGAACATTACGAGATTGCCAGCTACGGATGCCTGAAGACCTATGCAAACCTTATGGGGCATACGGATGCAGAAGAGCTCCTGACCCGTACGCTGGATGAGGAGAAACAAACCGATCAGCACCTTACGGACCTGGCTTTAACGTTATCTGAACCCGAAGCGTAATTATTCGCCCAACGCCAATCGGTGTTGGGCGAATTAGTTTGTTAATAAGCCGGAGGATCGCTTGCCGGGAAACTTTGATCAATGGCATCATCAATTTCAGCTTCGGTTTTTTTCTGGTGGTTTACATGCCGGTCATCCTTTTCCGGCTCCTTGGGTTCCTGCATCTTCCCAAGCCGTTCGGTCGCTTTCTCATCGCTACTGATGTTGGCAAAGGCAACCTGCGCCTGATTTTTAATGCCTGGAATAATGCGGCTATCTCCATCCATCAAGGCTTTGTATCCCGCCCGCGCAACCATCGCGGGATCGTCAAGTTCCTGATCTTGGACAATCTTTGAATCCTCCATTCCAGCGCGCTTAAAGAAATTGGTGTTGGTGGGGCCCGGAAGAAGCGAAGTAACACTTACAGAGCTCTCTTTGAGCTCTTCCCGAAGGGCTTCACTAAAAAAGTATACGAAGGCTTTTGTACCGTGATAAACGGATTGATAAGGTCCGGGGATCTTGCCGGCAATTGAAGATACGTTCAATATTCTTCCGCCTCCGTTTTCAAGCATATCGCGCACAATCCATTTGGTTAAGACGATTACAGCCTGGATGTTTAAGCGTATCATGTCCAACTCTTCAACCAGTTCGGTATCAGTAAATTTTCCATAGAGGCCTTGTCCGGCATTGTTGACAAGTGTGTGCACCCTGATTCCCTTTTCTCGCAGACCTTTATAATAGTCTGAGATCGCATCCAGATCCCGGAGATCGATCGCCTGATACTGTACGTCTATACCGTCCCGGGATAGTTCTGCAGTTACGCGTTGTAAGTGTGCTACTTCCTTCGATAGTAAAAGGAGGTTGTACCCCTCTGAAGCGAAGATCTTTGCCATCTCGAGTCCGATACCACTAGAGGCTCCGGTCACGAGGACATAGCCTTTGTTTTTCAGCATATTTTCCATAATGTTGTTTTCGTTACAACTGCAAATACATATCCGGTACTGTAAAACGGTTCGGTACTAGCTCAAAAAGGCCAGATGCTGGATAAATTATTTCTGGCAGGGTTTTCTCTATGTCCTAAATATTAATCTCCAATGTCCGGCATCCCGTAAATTTATTTGCTTTTCGCCCGGCCCATCTTGATATACGCTTGAAATAGGGCCATTGGCCCATCCTGGAAAGGTTTTGGAACTAAGGCTAATAGCAATTTAACTGTTTCAAAAAAATATATGGTCGTAAAAGTAATTCCCACATCTGTTCATGCAATATTCGATTATGGAGGCGCTGCCTTATTGCTTGCCATTCCCTGGCTCTTTGATTTACAGGGGGAGCGGCCGGCCATCGTTCTTTTGTATAGTTATGGCGTGTTGATTTTCATGATGTCCGCCTTCACCAATTATGAAGGTGGGCTGGTCAAAGCCCTACCGTTCGATATTCATTTATATGCGGACATTTTCGGGGGGGCGTTTCTGGCTGCCAGTCCCTGGCTGTTTAAGTTCGCGGATAAAACTTATGCGATCCACTTAGCAGCTGGTCTCTTCATCATGATCGCCGGGCTGACAACGCGAAGAAAGCAAGAAAGACATGAAGGAGACATACCTGACGTCAATCACGTATTGGATTAACCCTAACTATTAGAATAATTGGAAATGAATTACATCAGTATTTTACTGTCCGGTATCGCAGGAACGATTGCCATGACCATCTTTTCGGTCTTTATCCATACGATGACCAAGCGTACGGTTTATATTCCGGAACGGCTGTCTAAGTTGTTGACGGGAAAATTTACTAACCGTATGATTGGCTATACAGGCCATTTTGCTACAGGGTTGGTTTTTGCCTTTGCCTACCACCTTTTATGGTATTGGGGTATAGGAACGATTTCGGTCGGGAATGCTGTGATCTTTGGAATGGGTAACGGGTTGGCCGGCGTAATCGTATGGCTAACAGGTTTCAAAATAAAAGGGGAGGCCTTGGACGAGCCGCGGAGGGCCTTTCTGGTGCAGGTTTTCTTCGCTCACCTGCCATTCGCTATAGCTGCATTCTGGGTGGCGCATATCCTCTTAAATCAAGATAGTTTTAACGGTTAATAACTCCTTCAGGCAACTTACTTATGGAAGTATATTCAGCTCAGGAAAAGCATTCATCGGGTCAACATCAAAGCTGCTGGACGGACGTTCACTTTTTCACTGAATGTGAAGCGCTATCGGGACCTATCCAAACGGATGTTTTAGTCGTTGGCGCCGGAATCAGTGGTTTGACCGTTGCCTACAACTTAATTCGACAGGGCTGGAACGTTGTGGTAGCTGAAGCCCGGGAAATCGGAAGCGGAGAAACCGGCCGCACCACCGCGCACATATCCAATGCATTGGACGATCGATATGAAGAAATTGAGCAATTCCACGGAGCGGAGGGGGCGCGCTACGCAGCGGAAAGTCATACGGCAGCCATTCAGCTCATCGCTGATATAGTGGATACTGAAGGCATTGCCTGCGATTTTCAGTTCGTGGATGGCTATTTGTTTTGCCATCCAAGCGACGATGTCAGCACATTGGAATCCGAGCACCAGGCTGCGATACGCGCGGGGATAGCAACGGCGTTCACTTCTTCAGCTCCAGGTCTTTCGGATACCTTCGGTCCGTTCCTGAAATTTCCATCTCAAGCACAGTTTCATCCGCTCAAGTACCTGAATGGTCTCGCAAGGGCTATCAAGAGAAAGGGAGGGGAAATTTTTGCCAATAGCCGTGCGGAGTCCATAAAGGAGGGAAAAGCGCTAATCAACGGACACCAGGTGCTTGCGGAACACATTGTTGTCGCGACGAACTCGCCTATCAACAACACCTTGTCCATACACAGCAAGCAGTTTCCTTTTCGTAGCTATGTCGTGGCAGCTTTGATCGAGAAAAGTTCAATACCGGCAGCGTTATGGTGGGACACCGGTAACATGGATTCCAAATGGTATATAAAACCTTATCACTATACCCGAACGGCACCTTTTGATAGCACGTCTGATCTTCTGATTGTCGGGGGGGCAGATCATAAAGTCGGCCAGTCCGAGAAAGAAGGAGTCCGGGAAGAGGAACGTTATGCTGAGTTAGAGGCTTGGCTTAAGCTTCATTTTCCAAAAGCCGGTAGCATTATATACCGCTGGTCAGGTCAGGTCTTTGAACCCTTAGACAGCATGGGATTTATTGGTCGAAACCCGGGTCAGGAGCGTGTTTATATCGTTACCGGAGACTCCGGTAATGGTATTACGCATGGCTCGGTTGCCGGTCTGCTGATTCCAGATCTCATCGCCGGAAAACCAAATTCCTGGTCCTTGTTGTATGATCCGGCCCGTCTAAAGCCTAGCCTCACCAGCGACTTCCTTCACCAAAATTTAGACACCGTTGCGCAATATGCAGACTTTTTCACCCAGGGAGATTTATCCGATCCGGAAAGATTAACGCCAGGGGAAGGAGCCATAATAAGAAAGGGCTTAAAAAAATTGGCCGTCTATCGAACGGAAGAGGGCGAGCTTTGTGTACACAATGCTATTTGTCCACACCTCGGATGTATCGTCAAATGGAACGCTGACGAGAAGTCTTTCGACTGTCCTTGCCATGGCTCCCGCTTTTCCGTTCGGGGGAAAGTACTTAGCGGGCCGGCAATTTCAGATCTACAAAAAGAGAAACTAAAAGAAACATAAGATGACACAAAACGAGATCATCATCCTTCGCGAG
>JBMDWN010000085.1:0-2961 GCA_048595275.1 Olivibacter sp.
ACGGAGGGAATATTGACGGCTTTAGCGCCAATGTATGCCTCTTTCCTTCTGACTCCCTGGGAATTGTCGTATTATCTAATCAGAATGGTTCAGCTTTACCAGCTATGGCAAGGAATTACCTTGCCGATCATTTTCTGGGACTGAGCCAGGTGGACTGGTAGAAAAAGGCATCAAAAGCCGATAGCACCGAAACAGCGCCCGACAGCCTTCCACAGCAGGAAGACCTGACACGTAAGAAAGGAACCAGACCCTCGCATTCTCTGATAGAATACACCGGAACATACAGCAATAAAGCTTACGGAGCTTTCCCTGTACTCCTCCAAAAAGATACCTTGAAGGTCTTTATCGGCGGGCAGAAAGCCTGGCTTGATCACTATCATTACGATGTGTTTGAAATAAAGAGCTTTAAAGAAGACGGAACCGCCGACACCACAAGCGGCACGAAGATTACTTTCCAGATGGGAACCGATGGAGAGATTTCTTCCATCAGTGCAGATTTAGCCGACCCTTCCGGCGATCCGGTATACTTCCGCAGAGAACCATTTCCACTAGAGGTGAGTGACGAACAGCTTAAAGCCTATGCAGGTGTCTACGAGATTTCGGGTCAGCGCATTACCGTAACGACAAAAGAGGGGAAACTTTATATGGATGTCCCCGGGCAACGGAACTACGAGACCATTGCGCAAGGGCAACATCAGTTCAGGTTGAAGGATTTGCAGGGATTCTCTATTCGCTTTGAGATGAATGAAAACGGCGACAAAGCCACCGCTGCGTACGCTATCCAGCCAAACGGCACATTCAAAGCAACACGGGTGGAATAATCCATAAGGGAATCATCAATAAGCGAATATGCTTAATACACGATCGTGAACTTCAGATCAAGCGGATGGAAATGCGTATAAAGCTCATCCATCATCTTTTTTCCATACTTTACATAGAACAAACCGAAATTTTCTACCCGTTCTTGCAGGGTGTCGTTTACCGGGAAGGCCATCGCTTTTAACTGGTCAATCTGGTCAATGGCGATGTCAAAATTATTTTTATCCGCTTTGACGAACTTTTTTTCCAGGTTATCGAGTGATTTCCGTAAACGGACCTTTATCGCTTCAGTACTCGACCCCAACGTAGGATCGATGCGGTTGGCACGCTCTTTAATGCTTTTAAAGACCTCCTCCATCTCCAGCCATTCCTGATTAAGATTCAGGCGATGCTTGGAATGTATGCGGACATATTCTTTCTTCAAGAGCTCTGCATCCTTGAAAATACTTTTGAAACTCAGGTTCAGCCGGAAAACTTTGAAATCAAGATGTTCATCGCCGATCAGCGCTGAATTTCTGGGCAACAGGATCGGAAAATCAACTCCGTAAAAATCGAAGTTACTTTTGAGCTGCATCCAGTAAGCTACCTCTGCTCCGCCGCCGATATAACAAATGTTAGGTAGAAGGATTTCCTGATAAAGAGGCCGCATAACGACGTTCGGACTGAAACGTTCCGGGTGTTTAGTCACTTCATCATGAAGCTCGTCTTCCGTAAAACGGATATCATGATGCAATACCTCGAAGCCATCATCACGCCTGACGATACGCTCCCGTAGGTCATCCCGCATGTAAAAGAAATTAATCTCGCGCGCGTGAACCTGGCTGGACAAACCGTTTTTCTCCAGCGCCTTATTCGTCTCCGAAATATGACGAAAACTGTTTTCCTCCCGGATATCACGTTCTGCGACGGTCGAGAATAGAGCTTTCAATTTTGGTCGATCTGCATCAACGATGACCAGACCATAGCTTGAGAATAGCTGATGAACCAGCGAACGCATGGCGTCCGCCAGGTTATCGTGCTGAAGATAAGCTTCGCGGACCATACAGGATAATTCTTCCGCGTTATGCGAAAGGCCCAGCCGTTTAATGTATTTCTGAACAGTACGGGCAATTGACTCGGTCGACATCCTGCCCGTCGGGCCCGAAGCAGGCACATCCCATTGAAGTTTGTCCTCCCCGAGGTACGTATGATTAATCTCCGCGAAATCATGGTCTTCCGTAGCCATCCAGTAAACGGGTACAAAATGCCGGTCGGGGAAAGCTTCCTTTAACTCGTCAGCCAGTTTGATCGCGCTGACGATTTTATAGATGAAATATAAAGGACCGGTGAACAGGTTCAGCTGATGGCCGGTGATAATGGTGAAGGTACTTTTGTCCGCAAGCGATTCAATTTGCTTTTTGGTAGCCGAATCTTCGTTCAGTAAGCTGCCATACTGATCCAGCATATCTTCAACCAGCAATCCCCGGTGCAGGACCGGCTGATGCGTATCCATCCGCCGCTTTAAGCCTTCCAGCGTAGGCCAGTCGAATATAAAAGGTTTAATGGCTTCATCCTGTTCAACAAAGCGCAGCAACGCGGAAGAAAAGCTATTGGTGTCTTTATAATCGATGTATTGAGCCTTCACCTGTTATTCTCTAATTTAAAACCTTTGCGTACAGATCAAAATCCTCTGCGCGCTCAATTTCTGCGTTAACAAAACGTCCGACCGATAAATACTGATCAGCCGCAGGAATCAACACTTCATTATCAACTTCCGGAGAATCGTATTCGGTTCTCCCGACATAATAGTCTCCTTCCAGCTTATCAATCAGCACCGGAAGCACTTTACCGACCTTCTCCTGGTTCTTGTCAAAGGAAATCTCCTGCTGCACTTCCATTATCCTTTCTACCCGCTCTTCTTTGACCTCCTCCGGAATATCATCCACCAGGTCATAAGCATGGGTTTTCTCTTCATGGGAATAGGTAAAACAACCCAGACGATCAAAACGGGTTTCCGCAACCCATTCTTCCATTTCCTGAAAATCCTGTTCCGTTTCACCGGGATAACCACAGATCAACGTGGTGCGTAAGGCTATATCAGGAACCTCATCGCGTATTGCGCTGATCAGATCCAAGGTCTTTTGTTTGTTAATCCCTCGTCGC
>JBMDWN010000086.1:0-18262 GCA_048595275.1 Olivibacter sp.
TGGCCACGATCTTCACCGCGACGTCCGGACTGAGGCGTGTTAAGGTTTCCAGCTTTTCCAGTCCGACGGGACCGGCGCCAACCAACAACACCTTCCGGCCGGAAAGTTTAAGAAATACCGGAAAAAGATCGTTTGCCATTAGTTATGAACCATTATTCCCTCGGCTTCCCGACGCTGGTATTCGGGATGTAAAGCCACCACTTCTCCAAAAATGAGCAATACCGGTCCGCTGAAGCTTTCTGACTGCAGTTCCCTGCTTACGTTTTCAACTTGGCTGAAAAGTACGCGCTCATTAGGAAGGGAGCCATTTTCAATGATAGCAATCGGCAATGCAGCTTTGCCGGCATCTCTGAAAACCCCTGCTATCTTGTTGATTTGCTTCAAACCCATCAGTACCACTACTGTTGCTCCGGATGCGGCAGCCCGATAAAGATCAGGGGACACATCACCCGAGGCAGTTGTACCGGTCACCACCCAGAAGCTGTCAGACGTACCTCTGTGGGTCAGGGGAATCTGCTGCAGTCCGGGTAGCGAAGTTGAGCTGGAAATTCCCGGGATGACATCCACCTGAAGTCCGTGCCGGGTTAGAAAGTTCATTTCTTCAAATCCCCTGCCGAACACAAAGGGGTCTCCACCCTTTAGACGCACGACGTGGCCGTAGTTCAATGCGTAATCGAGTATCAGCCGGTTCAATTTTCCCTGCGGGATAGAATGTTCTCCGCTTCGTTTCCCCACATATACCACTTGCGCATCGGGGCGGGCATATTTCAATAGTTCTTTATCCACCAATGCATCGTATAGCAATACATCAGCATGTGCAATGGCTTTTAATGCTTTCAGGGTGATCAAATCCGGGTCACCTGGCCCTGCTCCTACCAAAGACACCCTCGGCACAGCCTGAGCCGCTTCGTTTTGTATGATCATGCTTCTAGTCCTGTTTTATTGGCCCGCAATTCCTTTAAGGTAAGCATGAAATCTTCTGCCTCCCTGAGGTATTGTTGAGCAAAACGTTCTGAAGGGCTTTCTTTTTTTATTTGATAGATCAAATCGGAAAAAGTGCTGCCCCCGGCCGAAAACTCCTCGTACTGGTTGTCAAATTCACTAATAACGGCCGCTTGCGAGCTGCTGTTTACACCTTTATCCAGTAGAAGTGCCTTTGCCCCGCTCAGCATAGCGTTGTAGGTGTGGTATATCGTATCCGACCATGCTTTACGCTCCAATGCTTGGCGGGCCCACTCCAGTTTTTCTTCCGCTTCAAAAAATAAGGTAGCGACGAGGTCGATGACGACTCCCGCACACTCGCCGACGCCGATAGCGGTGCTAAACGTTTCATCGTGCCCCCAATCGACAAACTCTCCTTCTTCAAGACTGCTAAGGTCTGCCAGCGGTTTCAGTAAGCGGTAAAAATAATCCTTCGTCTGCCGATCATAGTAGTGATGAAAATTTTCATTTGCTTCAGATTGTTCTCTGAAATCATCCAGCAAAACACGAAGAACCTGTTTCGCCCGTTTTGATGGTACCTTTACCACGCGTTCCGCTACTCGGCCTTCTCCATTTCCAACGGTTCCACCGCCCAGCATCACCTGCACAGCAGGAACAACCTTCCCGGCAGCTTTTAGCGAACTACCGTGAAATCCGATCTCTGCTAATCCGTGTTGACCGCACGAGTTCATGCAGCCGCTTATTTTAATCTTCAGGTTTTTTTCGAAGACAAAAGCCGGGTATTCCTTATATATAAAATCCTCCAGCACGGCTGCCAGTGTCATACTGTTGGATATACCGAGGTTGCAGGTATCCGTTCCCGGGCAAGTGGTGATATCAGCCAATCCGTCGAAACCAATCTGAGCAAGCCCGAGCTGGTCCAGCTCCTGATAAAGGAAGGGAAGATAGTCGGTCTTAACAAACTTTAGAAGTAGTCCCTGATTTTGTGTTATCCGCACCTCATCAGCAACGTAGGGTTTGATTGCTTTTACAAAGTCTCTGGCCAGACCCGTTTTCATGTCGCCAATCAAAACCTTGATAAATACACCATGGTAGCCCGCTTGTTTCTGCTCAAAAACATTGGTATTCAACCAATCCTGATAATGCTGCTGATCCGTTATTGCGGGTTCTGTATTCAGCTTTGTATCCGGTATATCAGGCAATTTAAAGGCTTCATGATCGATCGCGAAAACTTCATGCGTTAATGCGGTTTTTTCCTCTTCAAGTAATTGAAGTACGGTTTCCAATCCCATCTTCTGCACCAGGTATTTAAACCGGGCTTTATTCCGGTTGTTGCGTTCCCCATAACGATCGAACACCCTCAGCGTTGCTTCGGTTAAGGGTATCAACTGCTCTTCCGGCAGAAAGTCGTATATCGGGTGCGCTAAAAACGGCTGAGCACCAAGCCCCCCGGCAAAAAGGACTTTAAAACCCCGGTTGCCTGACTCGTCCAGTTTAGGAATGAAGCCCAGATCATGAATGTAGGAGAAAGCCGTGTCTTCTTCCGTTGAAGAAAAAGCGATCTTGAATTTCCTGCCCATTTCCTGACAGATCGGGTTCCTGAGAAAATACCGGAATGTCGCTTCGGCATAAGGAGACACATCAAACGGCTCCTTCGGGTCGATTCCAGCTGTTGGCGATGCGGTAACATTGCGTACCGTATTTCCGCAAGCCTCCCTCAGGGTGATATCGTCCTGTTCCAGCTTTGCCCACAATTCCGGCGTGCGATCAAGACTAACGTAATGAATCTGTATATCCTGCCGTGTGGTCAGGTGTAAGTTTCCACTGCCGTATTCATCAGCAATATCTGCAATCTTCAGCAATTGCCGGAATGAAACCCGCCCGAAAGGAAGCTTTATGCGAACCATCTGAACGCCTGGCTGACGCTGACCGTAAACGCCTCTTGCCAAACGTAAGCTGCGAAATTTTTCTTCATGCAGCTTACCGGCACGAAATGCTTCTATCTTCTTTTCTAAATCTATAATGTCCTGCTCAACTACCGGATTCTCCAGCTCCGTCCTAAAACTCTGCATAGATTTTCTAATTATCTTAAACCTTAGAAACAAATATATAAAGTATACCGGTATTATAGAATATTTAATGCTTTTTTCGAGTCAGCATTTTAGGGCTTTACTCGTAACTTTGTTCTGATCATGACAAAAGTGTTTACCAGCCTGATATTCTTATTCACCAGCATCTGTTGCCTTGCTGAAGCGCCTATCAATCATTTTATGGTTAAGGAAAGTCTTTTGGCTAATGGAACTCTGGCCGTCGTTGTCTGCGATTCGACCGATACACCCATAGGAGAAATAAACGGTAATTATGACTTTACGCTGAATGGTTTCCAGCAGCGCCTTTCTTTTCATGATGGGATTGCTTTAGCTCCTCAGAAAATCGAAAAGTCAACTTTTGTACTTCTGAGGCATGATAATGAGCAGGGTTCCCATAATCGGTTGTATTATGTATGGAAGAAAGGAGACGAGCTTAATCCCATTGCAGTGAGTTCCAGTCTTATTCTTGGAACACCGATAGTTATTCTCCTGCTCATCTTTATATTCCGCCGGCTATTGATTCTCGGAATTATCCTGCTAGCCGTTTACCTCTATTTCAGTTATCAGGGCGGTCTCAGTTTTGCAGGTTTTTTCGATCTGATCCGCTCGGCTCTTTCCGGGTTACTATGAGTTCATCCTTTCAGAATCGCTTGACGGATTAAAACGGCATTCCGATGCCGAAATTATATTGTACAAAATTGTAGGGATCCGGAGCATTGGTTTGCTGATAGCGCTCTCTGAAGTCCCTCGCACGGAACAAATCCGTAATCACCCACTGATCCGCTCCGAGGAACTGAGGGTCTTTCACCTTGAAACCAGCATCAAATCTGAAGACGAAATAATCCAGATCGAAACGCAGGCCTGCCCCGGCACCAATCGCCAGCTGATCGAAAAGGCGGTTGAGCCGGATTTCCCCTCCCGGATTTTCCGGCCGCTCATTTAAGCGCCATATATTTCCAAAATCCGTAAACGCCGCCCCCTTCAGTTTTGCACCCAGGAAGCTGTTGAGCAGTTTGAAGCGATATTCGAGATTGCCCACCATCTTGATCTCGCCAAGTTGATCCAGGTTGCGCAAACTTACCCGGAGGGAATCCGGCAGCACAGCCCGGTTGTAGTTCCCCGGCCCCAATGTTCGGGCCTGCCATGCGCGGATATCGTTCATACCGCCGGCAAAGAACTGCTTTTCGAAAATCAGAAAGTCATTATTGTTTCCATAGGGAACCGCTATCCCGCCATTGAACCTTGCAATAAGCTGTCGCTCATCTCCGAAATGCCAGTACTTTCTGAAATCTACTTCCATCTTGGTATACTGAAGAAAAGGAACTCCGGCCACCGTTCTTTCGCCGAATTCGTTGCGCGGAAAAGGAAAGACGCTGCTAAGCAGGGATAATGTATTTCCACTCAGGTCTATTGCCCCGCGGAAAAAAGTAAAGTCGTCAAACGTATTTAACCTAAGTGCATTGTAGGTGTAAGCGTATTGACTTCCCAAACCGAAATAGGCGCGGTCATTACTCCGGATGTACAGTTCGAATCCTGCGGTATCCAGATAATTTCGGAATTCATCAGAAAGGCGTCCATCCCGAAATTCAATGAGCAAAGGCGTAACGGTATGCCATTTATATCGGGTATCGTACCATTGGTAGGATATGGAATTGATGTTATACCGGTTGCTGTAGGTATTCACCTGGTCAAAAATCTGCCAATTGGTTGAAAAAATGGTGTGAGGCATGCTGTTTTTTCCCATGATCGGGATCCGGAAGGGCACGATCAGTCTGGGAATAGACAGGTTTGCCCCTACCTGGAAATCCCGGTTCCAGACCCGGTTCCATATCGGGCCACTGAACCTGGAATCAAAGAGCGTTCCGTAACGGGCTTTAACCTCCAGTTGTTCGGATCCCCCGAATAAGTTTCGGTTGGTGTAGGTATTCCCTATGTTGAATCCGCTGCGTCCGGATGCAAAGGTATACTCCGCCTCAACCCGATTGGACATACGTTTCAGGGGTTGAAGTTCGTAATGTGCGTTCAGCCGATTAGAGTCCAGCTTATCGTACGTGATCTTAATAGTCCTGAAAGTGTTTAATTCATAAAGCCGGTCGTAAGTCAGATTCTCCTGATCAATGTTAAAGCGATCGTCTTTTTTCTGAAAAATGTAGCGTTTGATCAGATAAGGCCTGAACCTATGTGTAAAATCTTCGACCTGAAATGCATCTCCCAGCTGGTGTTTTGTTGCCGAGCTGTCTCTCCCCACACCCCCATCGCTGTTTTTGATCGTGATGAAACTGGAATCTATGTAAAACACGGTATGCTGATCGCGATCCTCAGGATTGTCCAGTAATAGATGTATATCAGCCTGGCTGCGGTGAAGATTGGTATCTACTTCAAATCGAACGTATTGACGTAAATAATCATAATATCCGTTCTGCCGCATAAGGTTGTAAATGCGCTCTCTTTCTATGGCCAGGCTATCGCTGTCAAAACGATTTCCTTCTTCAAGAACACTATATCTTGCTGCTTTACTTTCGTATATGGAATCGATTTTAGGGTCTTCAATATGCGTATAGGTATCCCTGATCTTAAAATATTCACCCTGGTCTACGGAAAATTCAATTTCAGCTTTTTTCTTTTTCGGAAAGGTGACTTCACTTCTAACCGAGGCATTAAAATAACCTTTGGTTTGCAGAAACCGCTGTATCTGACTACTCGATATGTCTATCAGGTTACTGTCAAGTATGTGCGGCGCTTCACCTACCTGCCGGATACGATCGGTCCGATAAGCACCATTTTTACCGTTCGCAAAATTGTAAATAGAAAGGCGAATCGGTGAATTCGGACGGATGTCCCGTTGAATGTATTCAGAGGCCTCATCTTCAAATTCACGGTTGACTCCTTTCAACTCGTTGCCAACTATCAGGTGTTGTCCATCTTCCAGAAGACGAGCAGAGCGGCAAGACACGGAAAAAAGCATCAAAAATGCTAATATTGCAAAAAGAAATCGGTTAACTATCTGCGATGCTCTCAAAGTCTCAACTCAATTATATAAAATCTCTGCACCATAAAAAACACCGTAAACAGGAAGGAAAGTTCCTTGCCGAAGGTCTTAAGACCATAACGGAATTTATGCATTCTGATTATGCAGTCGATTGCCTCTTTCATACGAAAGAATTACCTGCAAACTTCGAAAAATTCCCTGACAATCTAAAGCTTATACCTGTTTCGGAATCCGAATTGACAAGAATAAGCACTTTGCAGCATCCCCAGGGTGAACTGGCTATCATCAGGATACCTGAAAAAGAAAACACGATGACAGCTAATCTTGCAAACGGCTTTTCTCTTGCGCTGGATGGCATACAGGATCCAGGGAATATGGGTACACTAATCCGGACCGCTGATTGGTTTGGTATCCGGAAAATCTTCTGTTCGGAAGATTGTGTGGAGGTTTATAATCCGAAAGTTGTACAAGCAAGTATGGGCTCTCTGGCAAGGATACAAGTCGTTTATACAGACCTCGGTGTTTTTATTAAAGAAAACAGCTTGCCGGTCTACGCTGCTGCCCTGGATGGAGATTCACTATACGACACGCATTTTGAAGATTCAGGAGTCATTCTCCTCGGTAACGAAGGAAAAGGCATACGGGAGGCGTTGACGAAACGCGCGGATCACCTGATTACCATTCCGCGCTACGGCAAAGCAGAATCCCTCAACGTGGGTATAGCCGGAGCGATCATATGTTCCGAGCTTTCACGACAACTGGACATACCAGAAAAAATCAAAAAAAATTAGAGCAACAGGAAGAAATTGCTATTTTTGCATTCCGTTAAACAAAAGGGTCGGATGGCCGAGTGGCTAGGCTGAGCTCTGCAAAAGCTCCTACAGCGGTTCGAATCCGCTTCCGACCTCGAAAAATAAGACGAACATGGGAGTTACACGTTTAAAAAGAAAAGACAGGAGAAACAAAACCGTTTCCCGTTTAGAGGTTCAATTTCTTAAATTAGGAAGAAATGTAGAGCTGGGCAGCAGATCTGCCGAAGAGAAAAACAATCAGCAGGCTGAAAACCGTGCGATACTAGATGAACTTGCCGCTTCTGCAAAGTAAATTTTGTTGTAGCGCTGCATAGCTTTATTGACCTGAAACAATGTTTCAGGTTTTTTTTTGTGCACTAATCCGTTCGTATGAGAAAACGATCTATGGCTGAATTGATGCGGCCGACAGTCGAGGAATACCGGGAGCAACAGAAGCTCCCGATCGTTCTGGTACTGGACAATGTAAGAAGTTTACATAATGTCGGATCGGCGTTCCGAACGGCGGACGCCATGGGGATTGAACAAATAATACTAACCGGGATTACCGGAACGCCTCCTCATCGTGAAATTGAAAAAACCGCGCTTGGTTCAACGCTATCGGTTGATTGGCATCACGAGAAAAACATTAATACGGCATTGTCTGCGTTACGAAGCAAAGGCTATAAGCTTCTGGCCGTGGAGCAGGCTTTCGGAAGCAAAAACTTAAACGACTTTACTCCGGATAGGGCTGATTCTTATGTCTTGATTTTTGGAAATGAAGTAGATGGGGTGTCTGATGAGGCTATGAGTATGGTGGACGCCTGTTTAGAAATACCGCAATCCGGCACTAAGCATTCATTGAATATCGTTGTATCAATTGGAATGGTCTTGTGGGATTTCAGCAGTAAGTTAAAACGATAAGAAAGAGCAGCAGGCAACCTGATCCCTTGAATTGCCTGCTACCTATACTGTATCAAGTGTTATAACAAACCAGTTCATCTTTCGCCGCCAGTTCCGAATAGCCCATCAGGAATTCGTCCATTTTGCGGGCAGCCTCCCGACCTTCTGAAATAGCCCAAACGACTAAAGACTGGCCACGGCGCATATCACCGGCAACGAAAATTTTATCGACATTCGTCTGATATGTATTGATATCTGCTTTTGCATTGCCTTTCCGGTCTGTTTCTACCCCAAGCTCCTGAAGCAATGAATGCTCCGTGTGATTAAAGCCCAGCGCGATAAGGGCCAGATCACATGGTAAATCTTTCTCACTCTCCGGTATCTCAGCGGAACGGTAGGGCCTGCCCAGCTCATCGACTTCCCAAGCCAGCGTTACAACCCGAACGGCTTTCAATTTACCGGATTCGTCCCCGATGAAAGCTTTCGTGTTCAGTTCATAGTAACGCTCGACGCCTTCTTCATGAGAAGAGGTGATGGCGTGCAGGTTTGGAACCGTAGGCCAGGGCATAGCATCATTCCGCTCTGAAGGCAACATGGGTTTCCAACCCACCTGGCCCACCGATTTGGCTCCCTGCCGGTTCGCGGTGCCCACGCAGTCTGAACCGGTATCGCCGCTTCCAATAACGATTACATCTTTATCCGTTGCGAGTATGGCTTCTCCTGAAATAGGATTGCCTGCCAGCCGTTTATTCTGCTGAGTCAAATAATCCATAGCAAAATGGACACCTTCCAGATCGCGGCCGGGAAGTGGCATTTCCCGCGGGACCGTAGCCCCTGTAGCCAGCAGGATGGCGTCATACTGCATCAACTCGCTGATGCTGATGTCTGTTCCGACTTCCGTACTCACGCGAAACTCAATACCCTCCTCTTTCATGAGCTGGATTCTGCGATCAATAACCCACTTCTCCAATTTAAAATCCGGGATACCATACTGAAGCAGTCCGCCGACACGGTCGTCCTTTTCGAAGACCGTAACGTCATGACCAGCCTGAATCAATTGAGCCGCTCCGGCCAGGCCGGCTGGCCCGGAACCCACTACCGCAATACGTTTCCCTGTCTTCTTTGCAGAAGGCCTGGCTGCAACGTAACCCTTTTCAAAAGCAATCTCTATAATATGCTTTTCAATTTCTTCAATAGCTACCGGTGCCCGGTTAATGCTTAGCACACAGGCCGATTCGCAGGGGGCGGGACATATTCTACCGGTAAACTCCGGAAAATTGTTGGTTGATGCCAGGATTTGATAGGCTTCTTCCCAGCGGCTCTCATGCACCGCTGCATTAAAGTCAGGAATTACATTCCCCAATGGGCAGCCCGAATGGCAAAATGGAATTCCGCAATCCATGCATCGTGCTGCTTGCTTATTCAGGGTTTTATCATCGTACAAGGTAACAAACTCCTTATAGTGTTTTACCCGTTCTCTAGGCAGTTCCTTTTCTGGAAGCTGTCTGTTATATTTTTTGAATCCGCTGATGTCTGTCATTGTCAAAATCTTAAACTTCCACAAGTTTGCGCTGCAATACCCGCTTGTACTCCTTCGGAAAAACTTTAATAAATCTGGATTTCTCTTTCTTCCATGCAGATAAAATTTCCGAGGCCCGCTTGCTTTCTGTGAGGGAAATATGCCGCTTGAGCAACTGAATGATCTGGTTCTCATCTTCTTGTGTAATCGGATCCAAATCAACCATTTCCCGGTTGCATTTAACATCAAAATCACCGCTAAGATCGTAAACCCAGGCAATTCCGCCACTCATCCCAGCGGCAAAATTTCTTCCGGTCTCCCCGAGGATCAACACGCGTCCACCGGTCATATATTCACACCCATGGTCTCCCACGCCTTCCACAACGGCGGTGGCTCCAGAGTTTCTTACCGCAAAGCGCTCTCCCGCCTGACCGTTGACAAAAAGGTGTCCGCTGGTGGCTCCATAGAGCACTACGTTGCCTACGATGATGTTCTCATGCGGAACAAGCTGACTCTGCCGGTTCGGATAAATTGCGAGCTGAGCACCGCAAAGGCCTTTACCCACATAGTCATTGGCCTCACCCTCCAGCTCGAACGACAAACCTTTGGCTGCGAAGGCTCCGAAACTCTGGCCGGCAGAGCCTTCAAACTTATAATTAATCGTGTTATCCGGCAGCCCATCCGCCCCGTACAACTTGGATACCTCATTAGAAAGGATAGTCCCGATCGTTCTGTCTGTATTCTTCACCTGGAACGTTCCGAACACCGGTGTCTTGGCGTCAAGCGCTTTCCTGGCCTGCTGCAGCAAGCCCCAGTCCAATACCATATCCAGTCCGTGATCCTGCATTTCCGTTTGGTAAAGACTCGCCCCGGTAGGATTATGTTGCGCATACAAAATAGTCGACAGATCAAGTTTTGACACCTTCCAGTGATTCACGTCTTCGCGCACTTTCAGAAATTGCGCTCTTCCAACCATCTCGTTGATTGTCCTGAAACCTAATCCCGCCATAATTTCCCGAAGCTCTTCGGCCATAAAACGGAATAGATTTACGATGTGCTCAGGTTTTCCCGAAAACAACTTTCTAAGTTCAGGATCCTGCGTAGCGATGCCGACCGGACAAGTATTCAAATGACACTTGCGCATCATGATACAGCCCCCGGCAATCAGGGCGGCTGTCGCAACTCCCCATTCTTCGGCCCCCAGTAAGGCGGCGATAGCGAGGTCACGACCGGTCTTCATCTGTCCGTCCGCCTGCAGGACAACACGACTGCGGAGCTGATTTTTTACCAGGGTCTGGTGTGCTTCAGCGAGGCCAAGCTCCCAGGGAAGTCCGGCATGCTTAATAGAGCTGATCGGCGAGGCCCCCGTACCGCCATCGTAACCGGAAATCAGAATTACGTCGGCATGTGCTTTCGCAACACCTGCAGCAATCGTGCCTACTCCGGCTTTTGATACCAGCTTCACGTTTATCCTCGCCTCCCGATTGGCATTTTTAAGATCAAAGATCAACTGTTTAAGATCTTCAATGGAATAAATATCGTGGTGTGGCGGCGGAGAAATCAGGCCTACACCAGGTGTGGAATGGCGCACTTTTGCTATCCATTCATCTACCTTATGACCGGGTAACTGCCCCCCCTCCCCCGGCTTCGCACCCTGTGCCATTTTGATCTGCAGTTCGTCGGCTTCCGTGAGGTAATGAGCGGTCACACCGAAACGCGCAGAAGCGATCTGTTTAATTGCTGATCGCATCGAGTCACCGTTGGACAGGACTTTATAACGACTTTCATCTTCCCCCCCTTCACCAGTATTGCTCTTACCGCCTATGCGATTCATGGCAATGGCCAGCGTGCTGTGTGCTTCATGCGATATCGAACCGAAAGACATTGCTCCTGTTGCAAAGCGCTTAAAAATCGAATCTGCACTTTCCACCTCATCCAATGGAATGGCCGTCCGGTGTTTGGCGAAATCGAACAAGCCTCTCAGCGTATACATATGCTTCTGCTGCTGATTGATCTGCTCCGCATATTGCTGGTAAACAGCGTAACTTCCTGTGCGGCAAGCATGCTGTAACAGGTGAACCGTTGTAGGATTAAACAAATGCAGTTCGCCACGCCGACGCCATTGATAAATACCGCCCTCCGGCAGCAGGCTCGGAACGAGTTTGGTGTTGAATCCGCGATGATGCTTACTAAGCACCTCCCGCGCGATGTCGTCAAGGTTTAATCCTCCTATTCTGGATACTGCTCCGCAGAAATACTGATCGACCACCTCCTTGTTTATTCCGAGTACTTCAAAAATCTGCGCACCGTTGTAGGACTGCAAGGTGGAAATACCCATCTTGGAAAAGATTTTCAGCAGTCCTGCGCAAACGGCGGTCACATAATTATCGGAGAGTTCCGGCCACGAAAGGTTCGTTTCAATAGCCTCTTCTTCTTTCAATGTACGTATCGAAGCCAATGCCATGTATGGATTAACAGCCGTTGCTCCGAAAGCCAGCAGGCAGGCGAAATGATGTACTTCCCATACATCTCCGGCTTCTACCACCAGCCCTACAGCTCCACGATAACCCGTCTTGATCAAGTGGTGATGTACAGCGGAAACAGCGAGCAGCGAAGGGATAGCCGCGTGTTGTGAATCGATCGCACGATCGGATAGGATAATCACTTCGAAGCCGTCACGCACCGCGTCTTCTGCATAACGGCATAACCTGGCTAAGCCATCTTTCAGTGATCCTTCTTTTCCATCCGCTTTAAAATAGATTTGCAAAGTCTTGGCCTGGAAGATTCCCGTATCAATGCTTCGAAGCTTTTCAAGATCCCTGCTGGTGACGATGGGATGCTGTAAAGCCACGCAGTGACAATGCATTTCATCTTCATCCAGAATATTACCGGAGTTCCCGATAAAAGTAGCCAGACTCATGACGAGACGCTCGCGAATTGGATCTATCGGCGGATTTGTTACCTGAGCGAAATACTGCTTGAAATAACTGCTGAGGTGCTGGGGATGTTCCGACAAAACCGCTAGCGGTACATCAGACCCCATTGATCCTACCGGTTCTTTTCCGTCAAGCGCCATTGGGACGAGGATGCTTTCGATGTCTTCCCTGGTGTATCCAAAAATCTGCTGATACTTAAACACCGATTCCTTTGACAAATAAGTAAACGTTAACCGAGGTTCAGCCAGGTCGTTGATGTGTATTTTATAAGTCTGCAACCACTTACCATATGGCTGACGTGCGGCCAACTCGGACTTGATCTCTTTATCACTCAGGATCTCCCCTTTCTCCATATCGATCAGGAATATTTTACCGGGTTGCTGGCGACCTTTCGTCACAATCGTAGACTCGTCTATTGGCAGCGCTCCGGCTTCGGACGCTACCACAACCCGGTCATCGCTCGTAACGGCGTATCGGAGCGGCCTCAGACCATTTCGGTCCAGCATGGCGCCGATCGATTTTCCATCTGTAAAGCACAGCGCGGCCGGTCCGTCCCAGGGTTCCATGATGGTTGCATGATATTCGTAAAAAGCCTTTTTCAAGGCATCCATATCTTCATTTCCGTCCCAGGCTTCCGGCACCAGCATCAGCATGACATGCGGCAGGGAACGACCGGAATGAAGCAAAAGCTCAACAACATTGTCCAGTGAAGCTGAGTCGGAAAGACCGGGATCAACCACCGGCAGTAAGATATCCAATTCTTCCGCTGTAAAATAAGGGGAAGATATCGAACGCAAACCGGCGTAAAAACGGTTAAGGTTCCCGGTAAGCGTATTGATTTCTCCGTTATGCGCTACAATCCGGAAAGGCTGTGCAAGCTTCCAGGAAGGAAAGGTATTGGTCGAAAAACGAGAATGCACCAATCCAAAGGCCGAAACTACGCGCGTATCCGACAAATCATTATAATACGAACGTACCTGATAGGTCGTCAGCTGGCCTTTATAGATAATCGTCTTACAACTAAGTGAAGGAACATAAAATGCTTCCGGATCTTTGCTACGCCCCTTTATCTCACGTACGATCAGTCGGCGAAGTACAAATAATTTTCGCTCGAAATCTTCCGTATTCCGGACAGACGCCGGACGTTCAACGAAGAACTGGATGATTTCAGGCTCGGCACTCAGGGCCATAGTCCCTACACCATCTCTGGTTACCGGAACTTCCCGAAGTCCGAGAAATTTCATATCCAGAGCAGCAACAGACTCTTCGATTATGCTTCGACATAGTTCGTTTTCCTGTTTATCCCTCGGAAGAAACGTCATACCTACACCGTAATATCCGGGTTCTCCCAGTCGGATATCCAATGAAATACATTCTTCCCAAAGAAATTCATGGGGAATCTGGAACATGATTCCGGCACCATCGCCACTTTCAGGATCCCAGCCGGACGCCCCCCGGTGCTCCATATTTTCCAGCATCGTAAGAGCATCCTGTATTTGCTGATGACTTTTTGCTCCCTTAAGGTGACTTACGAAGCCAACTCCGCACGAATCGTGCTCAAAGTCAGGGCAGTAAAGTCCCTCTTGTTTTACGTGTTGCATCGACATTCTTTTTTGCTTAGTTAGTTTGGGATTGCTAAATTAGCATAATTTCTGAGAAAAAAGGATGGCACATTGTAATTTCAGGAAACACCTTTTAACCGATTAGAAACAATGCTGTGAAATCTTTAACAAAATAGCAACCTCCTCCAGGTATTTTCTTAATTCAATTTTTTCCAACTGAGGATCAGCCCGATAAACTGCAACCGCATATTTATTTCTTCGGTCTGGCTTTTTTTCCTACTTTTGCGACGGGTAAGTCTTTTACGACCAGCTCCTCTAGAACCCCCCAGGACGGGAACGTAGCAAGGGTATAGGGTTGAGCGGTGCGATAAAAGGGGCTTACCCATTTTTTATTTTCCACGTCTTTAATATTCCTTCCCCCCTTCTGATAGATTATGTACCTTTGTTCGTAGATTAACAACAGAACCCATAATTTAGTTAGAAAAATGAAATTTTTTATTGACACGGCAAACCTCGACCAGATACGGGATGCTCAGGAACTTGGTGTGCTGGACGGCGTAACGACTAACCCCAGCCTGATGGCGAAGGAAGGCATCTCCGGACACGAGTCTGTGATAAATCATTATAAAGCTATTTGCGATATTGTCGATGGCGACGTCAGTGCGGAAGTAATCTCTACCGATTACGAGAACATTATTAAAGAAGGCCGGGAACTGGCTAAACTGAACGAAAAGATTGTCGTAAAGGTTCCGATGATTAAAGATGGGATCCGGGCTATCAAACACTTCACAGATGAAGGAATCAAGACGAACTGTACGCTTGTGTTTAGTGCCGGACAAGCCTTGCTGGCCGCAAAAGCAGGCGCCACTTATGTTTCGCCTTTCCTAGGCAGGCTTGACGATATTTCCACAGACGGGCTCCAGCTTATCCAGGATATTCGAGACATTTACGACAACTACGATTTTGGCACGCAAATTCTTGCCGCTTCCATCCGCCACCCTATGCACATCATCCACTGTGCAAAGATTGGCGCGGATGTCATGACCGGGCCTTTGTCTGCTATGCTGGCGCTGCTGAAGCACCCACTTACCGATAGCGGCCTTGCCCAATTCCTGGCAGATCACGCAAAAGCCGCGCAAAAATAATTTCCGTTATCTTGTCTGTCTGAATGGAGCGGAATACGACCCTTTTTGATGTACTCATTGTCGGAGGCGGGCCAATAGGTCTGGCCTGCGGCATTGAGGCACAGCGCGCGGGACTCAGCTTTATCATCCTCGAAAAAGGCTGCCTGGTGAATTCACTTTTCAACTACCCGCAGCACATGACCTTCTTTTCAACATCAGACAAGTTGGAAGTAGGTGGTATTCCTTTCGCCAGCATAAACCCCAAGCCGAAGCGACTTGAAGCGCTGGAGTATTACCGCAGGGTTGAGGGGCACTTCGATCTGGCCCCCAGGTTATTTGAAGAAGTGCGGAAAATCATGAAGCAACAAGATCATTTCACCGTTATCAGTTCAAAACAACGTTATCAGGCCCGAAACGTAATTATCGCCACTGGTTTCTACGATCGGCCAAAGCTTATGAACATTCCTGGAGAAGAACTCCCGAAGGTTCGGCATTACTATCAGGATCCACATTATTATGCCCGACAAAAAGTTGCTGTTGTTGGCAGCAGCAACTCTTCAGTCGATGCGGCATTGGAAACGTATCGCAAGGGGGCGGAGGTTACGATGATCATAAGGCACGATTCGATCAGTCCGAGGGTAAAATACTGGGTACGCCCTGATATCGAAAACCGGATTGCGGCCGGCGAGATCAAGGTGTTCTACGACAGTTGTATCAGCGCCATTTATGAACAGACGATCGATATCAGCACTTCAAACGGCCCGGTTTCTCTTGAAAATGACTTCGTTCTGGCACTCACCGGATACGAACCCGACTTTAATTTTTTAGTAAAGGCAGGGGTTGAATTAAGCCCTGATGAAGTCATGGTTCCAACGTACAATGAACAAACTATGGAAACCAACGTTTCCGGCCTATACCTCGCGGGGGTTGTCTGTGGGGGCATGAATACCCACTTATGGTTCATTGAGAATTCCCGTGTCCACGCCTCCCGAATCATCGATCACCTGAAAAAGAAGTTTTAAATCCTAAGCGGATTTTTTTATTATCTTTGACCGTATGGACGATGGCAGTCAGTTAACGGAGTTCGGGAAGGTCTTTTTATACATTCTCCTTGGCACATTTCTAGTCCTCTTCACCATGCTTTTAGGAAAAATTATCGCTCCTAAAAAGCCAAACACCACAAAGCTCAGCAGTTACGAGTGCGGGGAAGTGCCCGTAGGAAATGCCTGGATTCAGTTCAACCCGCGTTTTTATGTAGTGGCGCTCGTCTTCCTTCTTTTTGATGTCGAAATGGTTTTTCTGTTTCCCTGGTCTACTGTCTTTGGTCAGGAAACCCTGATTAACGCTGACTCGCGATGGGGATGGTTTACTATGGCGGAGATGTTTACCTTTATAGCAATTCTTCTTTTGGGCTTACTCTATATATGGAAAAAGGGCGATCTCGAATGGGTAAGGCCCAAAGCTATAGCACCAAAGATTAGCGGTGGAATACCGGTTTCAGCTTATGAAAAAGTGAATGATCGGAAATACGACCGTTTTGCTACAGATTTACCGGTCGCGGAACCTGTTATCACAGCGCCTGCCAGTGCTGGTACAGCTCCCGTTAAGACGGGATTCAAGCCGCGTTTTCGTCCTAAAAATAATTAAGTATATCTTTTATGGGCAATGAACATTCCGGAAATACAGGTTTCATGGTCGCCAAGCTGGACGATGTGCTCAACTGGGCACGACTGTCCTCGATGTGGCCGATGAGTTTCGGTATTGCGTGTTGTGCTATTGAAATGATGGGCGCGATGGCCTCAACCTATGACCTTGACCGCTTTGGCGTCTTTCCACGTGCTTCACCAAGGCAGGCCGACGTTATTATTATTGCAGGAACCGTGACTTTTAAGATGGCGGATCGGATTCGCACGCTCTACGAACAAATGCCAGAGCCTAAATATGTTATTTCAATGGGTTCCTGTTCAAACTGCGGGGGACCTTATTGGCAGCATGGATACCATGTCGTTAAGGGTGTTGACAAAATAATTCCCGTGGATGTATACGTTCAGGGCTGCCCTCCGCGGCCGGAAGCGCTCATCGGCGCCTTTTTGGAATTACAGAAGAAAATTGACCAGGAAAGTCTCGTAGCAGACATGACCAGAAGGGAAAACAAAGAGATTAGCGTATAAATATTTTATGGATAAAGACTTTTATGGCGATTTACGTTTAGGAATTCTGGGAGGCGGACAGCTTGGACGCATGCTGATTCAGGAAGCCATCAACCTTAATGTGCAGGTTTCCGTAATGGACCCCGATCGAGACGCCCCCTGCAAAAACTTCTGTGACCGATTCGAGGTGGGCCCGTTGGATGATTTTCAACGCGTATACAATTTCGGAAAGCAGGTTGATTTGTTAACCATTGAGATCGAGAAAGTCAACGTTGATGCCTTAGAAAAATTGGAAGAAGAAGGGGTTGTGGTTTATCCCCAGGCCCGGATTATTCGTTTAATCCAGGACAAGGGCCTTCAAAAACAATTCTTCAAACAAAATGACATTCCGAGTGCCCCTTTTCAACTCCTGCAATCCAAAGAGCAACTAAAAACCTGTTCGCTTAGCCTTCCATTTATTCAGAAACTAAGAAGAGACGGGTACGATGGAAAAGGCGTTTATAAAATAGTGGATGAACACGATTTCGAAGGAGCCTTCGATGCACCCAGCCTGATTGAACAATGGGTAGATTTTGAGAAAGAAGTATCGGTGGTGGTTGCCAGGAACGATCAAGGACAGGTATCAGCATTTCCACTGGTGGAAATGGAATTTAATGAAAAAGCCAATTTGGTGGAGTTTTTGATTTCCCCGTCAAGTATCGATTTTCAAATACAGCAACGCGCTGAGCAGCTCGCTGTTAAAATTGTTGAAGACCTTCAAATTGTTGGTTTGCTTGCTGTTGAAATGTTTTTGACCAAGGACGGACAACTGCTCGTCAACGAACTTGCCCCAAGACCCCATAACAGTGGACACCACACCATTGAAGGCAACTACGTATCTCAGTTTGCGCAACACCTCCGGGCAATATTTAACCTGCCTATGGGTAACACAGCATCCCGAACAACAGCGGTGATGATCAATTTGTTGGGATCGGAAGGGTATGAAGGGTTGGCGATTTACGAGGGACTTGAGGACGTTATGGCCATGCCCGATGTATACGTACACTTGTATGGTAAAAAATTCACAAAACCCTTCCGAAAGATGGGTCACATTACCATTTTGAGTGACCAACCGCTTGAAGCAATGGAGAGAGCGCGTACGATTCAGAACACCTTAAAAGTTATAGCGTAGACCTATGAACGACCAGTCGACGTATCAAGTTAGCGTAATTATGGGTAGCAAATCGGACCTCCCGGTTATGCAGGACGCCATAAACATA
>JBMDWN010000087.1:0-2612 GCA_048595275.1 Olivibacter sp.
CTTCATTCCGGGCATCACCTCATTCCGTACGATGCTTGGTGGGACATTCCAGTAAGGACTGAATACCACATATTTGATGTCGCCGTGGAAGATCACAGTCTTATGCGCACTTTTTCCTACCACTACGTTACAGTCCCACAACAGACTGTCGTCATGATAAACGTGAAGCTTGAATTCCGGGATATTGACGGCAAGGTAGTCACCGTCCTGCTTCACCGGCAGCCAGCGGCTCCGTTCCATATTGACGGCCATCTGCTCTATACGTTTGCGGACGGGGACATTCAGCGCTTCAAAGAAAGAAGGTCCCATAACGCCATCAGCGCTTAGTCCGTGGCGCACCTGGAAGGCTTTAACTCCCTCTTCGAGATCACGGGTATAAACATTCGTGATCGTATCGCCAGTAAAATCTTTCAGGTGATAGAGGCGCTTGCGTACAGCCAGGATCAGGGAAGAAGAGTCGTCCGGTCGGTAAGAACGTTTTTCAGGCTCCAGCCTGCCCCAACACATCTTCTTTTCCAGTTCCTGGTAGTCTTTCAGGTAAGTTCGGAGTTGCTCATATTGCCGGTATACCGGCTCGATGGCACTTAAATCGGCATCGGCGGGGCGGGCTAACAAGCTGTCCAGGTAATCGACGTAAGAAACCTTCTTCCTGGGTACAAACCAATCTGTTTTCTTGCTGACCGATTCATCCTGTCCTTCCCAGACCATTTTGGCAAAAACAAAGTATTGAGCGGATAAAAGCAGTTCAAGTGTCGGACTTGGCCGCGTATTCATCCGCTGCGCGTAATTGTGTTGAAGGGAATCCAGCTCGGCCAGGTAGTACAGAGAATCCTGCAACCCTTCAGCGCTCAGGTTTGAAACGCGGTCGGCCAGATTACCGGCCTGTTCAATCAGGCCTTGGCCGTCGAACCAGGCATAACGATACTGGCGTTGCCGGTAAAACTGGTCAAGTTCCGGTTGGACTGATTTGAGTTGCGGGAAAGCGTTAACGAATGAGTCAATGCTGGTGGAGTCTAAAAGCAACGCCTGTTGCTCGCTGAAGTTTCCCGGGATAGAGGCATTCCATTCCTCGGCAGATTTGTTAACCAGAGAATCTTTCAGATCTGCCTTATCCTTTTTGGCGTTTGTACCGCAGGAACTCCAGCCTAACGTGGCCATTAAAAGCAACCATGTATAATGCTTCATATCTTATCTCGTGTCATTAATGGATCAACCGACAACAAAGTGTTACCAAGCCTGTTCCTTAGGTAAGGAAAACAAAAATGATTAAAATTACTAAAAGATCTGGTATATACACGCTGGAGACGGAACAGCTCCTTCCCGTATCGCTCACAGAAGGCTGGGCGTTTTTTGCTTCGCCGGAAAATCTGGAAGAGATCACACCAGAAAATATGCGCTTCGAAATTACCAGCCTGCCGAACGAGGGTTTTTACGAAGGTATGCTCATTACTTACTACATCTCTCTTTTCAAAGGGCTGAAGACACCCTGGGTTACGGAAATCACGCACATTGAAAAAGAACGCTATTTTATCGATGAACAACGTTTCGGTCCCTATGCCATGTGGCACCATGAACATTGGTTTGAGGAACAGGACGGCGGACTATTGGCCCGGGATATCGTGTCCTATAAACTTCCCGTCGGGCGCTTAGGCAATTTCTTCGGTCGCCGTTACGTCGAAAAGAAGCTACACGAAATATTCGGTTTTCGGAGAAAAGCGCTGGAAAAGCGATATACGGGTTAGCCTGAATGGCGCTCGCTCGCTATGACCGCCTCGATACCTGCCTCAGGACTGGTCGGCTTGAAGCCGAAGCGTTCTTCGAAAGCGCTGCTGTCGAAAATATAATCCGATGCGTATTGATAGCTCATTTCCTCCATCTCGGCAACAAAGGGAATCAGCTTACCTAAAAGTCGGTAAAACGTTCCGCCCAAAGTCAGGTGCCGGGGTTTGCGGCCTAACTTTTTAGCGATAAGTTCAATCCATTGCCGGCCTGTCAGTCTTTCTCCAGAAGTCGGCAAATGCCAGACCCGGTTCCAGCTATCCTCTGCTTCGGCCAGCAAAATCAAGGCCTCTCCGATATCAGGGACATAGGTGTACTGATGAACAGCGTCTGGGTTTTGCTGCCAGATCGCGGGGAATCCTTTCATTAAGGGTTTTAAGACCATCTCCTGTAAAATGCTGTTCGGCGTGTCGGGACCGTAGAAGTCTGCTGAACGGGCGATGCAGGCTTCCAGTTTTCCTGATGTGGTTGCCGATAGCAACATGTCCGCCAATTCTTTCCGCACAAGGCCTTTGGGCCTGGTAGGGTTTGCGGCCGATTTTTCCGTCATATGAGAAAGTTCTGCATCGGCATACATGTACACATTGTCGACAAATATCAGTTTCGACTGATGATATATACAAGCATCCAGCACGTTCCGCATAATGACCGGCCAATCCCGCTTCCAGATCTCATTCCGGTAAGGCAGTCCGGCGCATAGATAGGTTACCGTTGATCCGGACACCGCCCGAAAGGTTTCTTCCCGGTTGGTCAGATCGGCGCGCGCCTGCTCGCTTTTACGTTCCGTCGTAAGAGGTTTGCGACTCACCTCCCGGAAAGGTAGTCCTTTTACT
>JBMDWN010000088.1:0-9402 GCA_048595275.1 Olivibacter sp.
GCCACGGGTATTGAATGGTTTGGGAATCGCTGTATTATCTACTTCAAAAGGGGTAATGACAGATAAAGAAGCCCGTAACCTGAATATTGGCGGTGAAGTTTTGTGTTACGTTTATTAATCGAAAAGAAAAACACGATGTCAAGAATAGGAAAAGCTCCAGTTGTCATTCCATCTGGCGTTACGGTTAACGTTTCTGATAAGAATGTTATTTCCGTTAAAGGACCAAAAGGAGAGCTGACGCAGCAAGTAGACAAAGCAATTTCAATTGCTCAGGAAGATGGTAAGATTGTTCTTAGCCGTCCCACAGATAATAAAAAGCATAAATCCCTGCATGGATTGTACCGTGCCCTGATCAACAATATGGTTGTTGGTGTCACGGAAGGATATAAAACGACTCAGGAACTGGTTGGTGTGGGTTACCGTGCCACACATCAAGGTAGTACGCTTGACCTGGTGCTGGGGTATTCCCACCACATTGTGATGGTACTGCCGAAGGAAGTAAAGGTAACTACAACTTCTGAGAAGGGTAAAAATCCTACCGTTACATTGGAAAGCATCGACAAGCAACTGATTGGTCAGGTAGCTGCAAAGATTCGTTCACTGCGTGCTCCTGAACCATACAAAGGTAAAGGTATCCGATTTGCCGGCGAAGTATTGAGAAGAAAAGCAGGTAAATCAGCTAAAAAATAATCATCATGGCAGGAAGTAAATTATCGCGCAGAGTGCGCATTAAGAAAGGCATCAGGAAACGTCTTAGCGGTTCTACCGAGCGTCCGCGTCTTTCTGTATATAGAAGTAATAAAGGAATTTACGCACAGGTAATTGACGATGTATCCGGGAAAACATTAGTTTCTGCATCGACCGCATCTAAAGATCTGAGCGCTACTGGAACCAAAATTGAGCAGTCCAAAGCCGTAGGCAAATTGGTGGCTGAGAAAGCTAAGGCTGCAGGAATTGAGAAAGTAGTATTTGACCGTAACGGTTATCTTTACCACGGACGGATTAAGTCTTTGGCCGAAGGAGCTCGTGAAGGTGGATTGGATTTTTAATTTAGAAAACGATGGCAGTAAACAATATAAAAAGAGTTAAGTCGACAGAGATCGAATTAAAAGACCGCCTGGTAAGCATTCAGCGTGTAGCCAAAGTAACCAAAGGTGGACGTACCTTCAGCTTTTCAGCAATTGTTGTTGTAGGCGATGAGAATGGTGTCGTTGGTTACGGCCTTGGTAAAGCAAAGGAAGTCACCGAAGCTATAGCCAAAGGAGTTGACGATGCGAAAAAGAATCTGATCAAGGTTCCGATTATCAAAGGTACGGTTCCTCATCCCCAGAAAGGTAAGTTTTCAGGTGGTTCGGTATTAATCAAGCCAGCTGTACACGGTACAGGTGTACTGGCCGGTGGTGCTATGCGTGCCGTTTTGGAAAGTGCTGGTGTTACAGATGTATTGGCGAAGTCCACTGGTTCCTCCAACCCGCACAACGTAGTTAAAGCAACCATTGACGCATTAACTAAAATGCGTGATGCTTATACTGTGGCTCAGAACCGTGGCGTGGACTTGAATAAAGTTTTTAACGGATAGAGATATGGCAAAGATCAAAATCACCCAGATAAAGAGCGTTATTGACAGAAGCGAGCGCCAGAAGAAAACCATGCAGGCGCTCGGTCTCCGTAAAATCAACGCTTCCGTTGAAGTTGAAGCCACTCCTGCAATTATCGGTATGGTTCGTAAAGTGAACCATCTGGTAGCGGTCGAGAAAGCTTAATCACTTCAGGCGGGGACAATTGAGTAAAAGCGATTGTCCCCTCTTTAGCTTATAATAACAATGGTTTAATCGCCGCTCCTGATTAGTGAAAGCGAAGGACGGCAAGAAGTTTAACAACACAATGAACTTAAGTAACTTAAAGCCGGCAGAAGGCTCAGTTAAGAAATCAAAAAGAATTGGTCGTGGTACAGGTTCCGGAAGAGGTGGCACCTCAACCCGTGGACATAAAGGTGCACAATCCCGTTCAGGTCACAGTACCAAAATCGGATTCGAAGGTGGTCAGATGCCTTTGCAGCGAAGGATTCCGAAGGTAGGTTTTAAGAACCGTAACCGGGTGGAATACGTCGGGGTGAACCTGGACGTGCTGGAAGAACTGGCATCAAAACACAACCTGACGGTTGTTGATCTGGACGCTTTGCACAGCCATGGATTAGCGTCCAAAAAGGATTTAGTAAAAGTCCTTGGACGGGGAGAACTTAAAACCAAACTTGAAGTTAAAGCACATGCATTCTCCGCTTCAGCGCAAAAAGCAATCGAAGCAGCTGGCGGATCGATCGTTAAACTTTAATAAATGAAGAAGCTAATCACAACCTTAACCAATATTTGGAAGATCGAAGATCTGAGAACCCGTATTCTGAATACGATCTTATTTCTTTTGATTTACCGGATAGGATCTCATATTGTCTTACCAGGTGTCAATCCGGCTGCTTTGCAGCAGGAGGCCAGAGACGGTATTGTGGGTCTGATCAACATGTTTGCAGGTGGTTCGTTTTCACGGTCTGCCATTTTTGCACTAGGCGTTATGCCTTACATCTCAGCCTCGATTGTCGTTCAGCTGTTGGGAATTGCCGTGCCTTATTTCCAAAAGCTACAGAAAGAAGGAGAAAGTGGTCGCAAGAAGATGACACAGATAACACGCTATCTGACGCTGGCCATTACGCTGGTTCAGGCAGTTGCGTATGTGCGTTCCCAGATTGGTCCCGAGGCCAAGCAAATGGTGGAACCATACTTTACGATCTTATCGACTTTCATTTTGACGGCAGGTACCATGTTTGTGATGTGGTTAGGGGAGAAAATTACCGATAAGGGTATCGGAAATGGTATTTCCCTCATTATTATGGTGGGTATCATTGCTCAGTTACCCAGTGGTCTGATTAGCGAATGGGCAACCCGTGTGGATGGAGGAAACGGCGGTCTGATTCCGTTTATTCTGGAATTGGCGGCTTTATTCTTCGTGGTGGTCTTTACTATTCTTATCGTACAGGGCGTTCGTAAAATACCTGTACAGTATGCAAAAAAGATCGTCGGTAACAAACAGTACGGCGGCGTACGTCAATATATCCCGCTGAAAGTAAATTCTGCCGGGGTAATGCCGATCATTTTCGCTCAGGCGATTATGTTCGTGCCAACGACACTTGCACAGTTCTTTCCAGACATGCAGTCTTCTTTTCTGACGTCGTTAAGCAATTACACATCCGTGGCCTACAACGTAACCTTTGCCTTTCTCATCATCGCCTTTACCTTTTTCTATACGGCGATTATGGTAAATCCGCAGCAAATGGCGGATGACATGAAAAAGAATGGTGGGTTTATACCGGGTGTTAAACCTGGTGTGGCCACCAGTGGTTACATTGATGGTGTGATTTCTAAGATCACGCTTCCCGGCTCTGTTTTTCTGGCGATTATAGCCATCCTTCCGGCCATTGCCAGTTTGTTGGGGGTTAATAGTCAGTTTGCTCATTTTTATGGAGGTACATCGTTGCTGATTCTGGTTGGTGTAGTATTGGATACGCTTCAGCAAATTGAAAGTCACCTTCTAATGCGTCATTATGACGGCCTCATGAAGACAGGCAGAGTTAAAGGCAGAAGTACGCCGGTAACGGGTGGTGTTGCAGATCCAACCATTTAATTGATGTCAGGAATTATTATTAAAACTCCTGAGCAGATTGAAAAGATACGGAAAAGTGCTGATGTACTTTCCCGGCTTCTCGGAGAAATAGCAAAGGAGATCAAAGCAGGGGTTAAAACGATTGATCTGGATAAGTTAGCTTATACATTTATCCATGACCACGGCGGAACCCCCGCTTTTCTTAATTATAACGGCTTCCCCTATTCACTTTGTATCTCCATGAATGACCAGGTCGTGCACGGCTTTCCGGGCGATTACGAACTGAAAGACGGCGATATCATCAGTGTAGATGGTGGTGTTGTACTGGATGGTTACATCAGTGATTCGGCTTATACCTTCGGAGTAGGTGAGCTGGAACCAGAGGTTACCTTATTGCTGGAACATACGAAGGAAGCCTTGAGGAAAGGTGTCGATCAGGCTGTTTCGGGACATCGGGTCGGGGATATATCTTACGCTGTTCAGGAGTACATTAAACCGCTTGGTTACGGTATCGTGCGGGAACTTGTGGGGCACGGTGTTGGGATACAGCTACACGAAAAACCTGAGGTTCCTAATTTCGGTTTCCGTGGCCGTGGCGCCAAGCTGAGTGAAGGAATGGTCGTCGCCATTGAGCCGATGATCAATCTTGGGACAGGAGGGGTCAAGTTTTGGGAAGATGGTTGGACAGTTAGCAGTAAAGACGGCAAACCTTCTGCTCATTTTGAGCATACGGTGGCGGTTGCTAAAGGAAGGGCTGAGGCGCTGACCACGTTTTCTTACGTTGAAGAAGTTTTGAATAAAAAGACTTGATAATCAGTATTTTTATTTTTAACTTTGCAACCCTGTTTAATAGGGGTAATTGCGTAAAAATTAAGTAAATCATATGGCTAAACAAGCCTCAATAGAGCAAGATGGTATTATAAGAGAAGCGTTGTCCAATGCAATGTTCCGAGTTGAACTGGAAAACGGGCACGAGATCATCGCACACATTTCCGGGAAGATGCGTATGCATTACATTAAAATCCTTCCAGGTGATCGTGTGAAGCTGGAAATGTCTCCATATGATTTGACAAAGGGCAGAATCACCTATCGTTATAAGTAGGTCTGCCAAGCTTTTTTGGTATTCGTTAATAAATTTTAAATCTGATGAAAGTTAGAGCTTCAATAAAGAAACGCAGCGCCGATTGCAAAATTATTCGTCGCAAAGGCAAAGTTTTCGTAATTAACAAAAAGAACCCTAAGTTCAAGCAACGTCAAGGGTAATAATCAGTAATATGGCAAGGATATCAGGTATAGATTTACCAAGGAACAAAAGAGGAGTTATCGGCCTTACGTATATATACGGTATTGGTCCCTCTATGGCTAAAAGAATATTGGCGGAAGCCGGTATTGAGGAGGACGTGAAAGTTCAGGACTGGTCTGACGATCAGCTAACGGCTATCCGTACAATCATTAACGATCAGGTTAAGGTTGAGGGTGCTTTGCGTTCGGAAGTGCAGCTGAATATCAAGCGTTTGATGGATATCGGCTGTTACCGTGGTTTGCGTCACCGTAAAGGTCTTCCTTTGCGGGGTCAGCGTACAAAAAACAATTCCCGTACGCGTAAAGGAAAGCGCAAAACAGTTGCTAACAAGAAAAAAGCTACTAAATAATAATTGATACAATACAATGGCTAAAGCTAGAAAAGTTACCAAAAAGCGTATTGTCGTTGTTGAACCCATAGGTCAGGCTCACATCAGTGCTACCTTCAACAACATCATCATCACCCTTACAAACAACCAGGGTCAGGCGATTTCCTGGTCTTCAGCGGGAAAGATGGGCTTTAAGGGATCGAAGAAAAATACACCTTACGCTGCATCACAAGCAGCCGGAGATTGCGCAAAGGTAGCGCATGATTTAGGATTGCGTAAAGTAGAGGTGTTCGTTAAAGGACCAGGTTCAGGACGTGAGTCCGCTATCCGTACCTTACAGACTCAAGGTATCGAAGTAAGCGCAATCAAAGACATTACGCCTCTTCCGCATAACGGATGCCGCCCTCCAAAACGTCGCAGAGTTTAATTAACAGATTTTAAAGATAAGATTCGCCGGTCAGTTGGGCCGGATGATACTTTAAGAAGCAATGGCAAGATATACAGGACCTAAGTCCAAAATCGCTAGAAAATTCCGGGAGCCGATTTTCGGACCGGACAAAGCGCTTGAGCGCAAGAATTACGGGCCGGGAATGCACGGGCCTTCCCGTCGTCGTGGTAAGCAATCTGAATACGCTATTCAGTTGCTGGAGAAACAAAAGGCGAAATACACATACGGTGTATTGGAACGTCAGTTCTCTAATTTATTTGATAAGGCGTCTTCTAAACAAGGTATTACGGGAGAGAATCTCCTGAAGTTCCTGGAAGCACGTCTGGACAATGCAGTCTATCGTTTGGGAATTGCCCCAACACGTTCAGCTGCACGTCAGTTAGTCGGACATAAACACATTCTTGTTAACGGGAGCGTAGTAAACATCGCTTCTTACAGCCTGCGTCCTGGAGACGTAATCGCTGTAAGAGAGCGCTCGAAAAGTCTTGAAGCTATTTCTAATAGCGTTGTTAGCAGGAAACTAAATAAATTCAGCTGGTTAGAATGGGATGCTAATGAACTTAGCGGTAAGTTTTTAAACTATCCCAATCGCGATGAGATTCCTGAGAACATCAAGGAACAACTTATCGTCGAATTGTACTCTAAATAAGAATTGTTGGAGGGAAGCTTTGCTTCCCTTTCCATGCTCTAATCAGTTATCTCTTTTATCTAATATTAATTCGAATTAAATGGCAATCTTAGCATTTCAAAAACCGGATAAAGTTATCATGCAGAAGTCAACCGAGTTCGATGGGACTTTTGAATTCCGTCCGCTTGAGCCAGGCTTCGGTGTAACCATAGGTAATGCTTTACGCCGCATTCTGTTGTCTTCGCTGGAAGGTTTCGCGATCACTTCGGTCAGATTTTCCGGTGTTTCACATGAGTTTTCTACCATCAAGGGTGTTGTTGAAGATGTTACTGAAATCATCCTGAACTTAAAGCAAGTGCGTTTTAAGAAATCTGGAGATTCCGGAGATTCGGAGAAGATTTTTGTTGTCATCAATGGTCAGGATCAGTTTAAGGCAGGCGATATCACTGGTTTCTCCAGTAATTTTACGGTTCTGAACCCGGATATGGTCGTTTGTAATATGGAAAGCTCTGTTACGCTTGAAGTAGAACTAACGGTAAACAAAGGACGCGGATATATAAATGCTGAAGAAAATAAGGTAGCTGATGCTCCTCTTGGCGTGATCGCAATCGATTCAATCTATACGCCTATAAAAAATGTAAAGTATACGATTGAGAACTACCGGGTTGAGCAGAAGACGGATTATGAAAAGCTTCTTCTCGACATTTCAACAGATGGTTCTGTTCATCCTGAGGATGCGTTGAAAGAAGCAGCGAAAATCCTTATTCATCACTTCATGCTTTTCTCTGACGAGAACATCTTACTGGAGTCGCAGGCTAAAGAAGAAACCAAAGAAGTTGATGAAGAGATTCTTCATATGCGTAAAATTCTTAAGACGGAATTAGTTGATCTGGACCTGTCTGTCCGCGCGCTAAACTGCCTCAAAGCGGCTGATATCCGCTCTTTGGCGGAATTGGTTTCCTATGATGTAGCGGATATGCTTAAATTCAGAAATTTTGGTAAAAAATCCCTGACCGAAATTCAGGAATTAGTGAAGTCCAAAGGCCTTTCCTTTGGAATGAACTTGTCTAAGTATAAGCTTGACGAAGACTAAGGATTCGTTAATAATACAATTGTTAAATAAATAAGCGACCTGTTGCATAATTCCTCCCGAAGAAAGTCAGGGAACGGTATGCACAAAACAAATTATCATGAGACACGGAAAAAAAATTAATCATTTAGGCCGCACGGATAGCCACAGGAAGGCAATGTTAGCAAACATGGCTGTTTCCCTGGTTAAGCACAAGCGCATTACAACAACATTGGCGAAAGCAAAGGCGTTACGTACCTATGTTGAACCGCTTATCACGAAGTCAAAGAACGATACGACTCATTCCAGACGTACCGTGTTTAGCTATCTGAAAGATAAATACGCGGTTTCTATTCTTTTCAGAGAAATTTCTGAAAAAGTGGCGAACCGTCCCGGTGGTTACACCCGGATCATTAAATTGGAAAATCGTTTGGGAGATAACGCTGAGCAAGCCTTGATCGAACTGGTTGATTACAACGAGGTTTACACCAAAGGTGAATCAGCGGATGCTAAGAAATCGACGCGCAGAAGAGGCCGTAAGAAATCTTCTACAGCTGCTGCTGCGCAAGCGGAAGCCGAAGCTCCATCAGAAGCTGAAGGCGTCAAGGAAGAAGAGCCAGTGGTAGCTGCAGAAGCGGAAACTACTGAAGAGTCAGCTTCAGAAGGACAAGAAAAGGCACCTGCTAAAGAAACCAAGAAAGCGGCTAAGAAAGAAAGCAAAAAAGAGGGAGAAGAATAATCCCGCTTCAAATTATCAGGAACCCATTCTGCGAAGAATGGGTTTTTTTGTTTAAGTCATGTCGAGATGGAAGATAACAAAGTAAATCAATTTCTACAGGCCGTGCTGAGCGCTCAGGAGAACGAGTGCTTCGTCGCCTTAATCTTGTCAAATTACCGTGGAACGGATACCACTTTAAAAAAAGTCGTTATAAAACCTGTTCGGATAAAAGGCGAATCAAAATGGTCTTTTACCTACCAGCACCAGACGAAGGATCTGATTAAAAATCTTCGTATTGCGGAAGCTATGACCCTGATCGGGGAGTTGGTAAAGAGTTTCCGGGTGTCCACTTTAAGAACGTCGGGTGAAGAGACGGTGTTGGATATGGGTAAAGCAGGGGGGCGCTCAAAAGTTAAGCTGAACATAAGCAAAGGCGTCCTCACTGTACGGTCTCAGGAGACACATGACCGCGAGAAAGAGCGACTAATCTCAACCTTTAACAACCGCTATTTAGAGAGACTGGGCATTAGTGATGCCTCGGGAAATATTTTTGACCGCGCACAGGATAAGTATAAGCAGATTGATCAGTACATCAGGCTTATTGCCCCGGCGCTTAGAAGGCTTTCCTCAAGAAAGGAGACGCTGAATGTGGTCGACATGGGCGCGGGGAAAGGCTATTTAACGTTTGCTCTTTACGATTTTTTAAGGCATTCAATGAACCTGTCGGTCTCGGTATGCGGCGTAGAAATGCGGCCGGAGCTTGTTGATCAGTGCAACCAGCTGGCACAAGAGGTGGGGTTTTCAGAGCTGCACTTTGAAAGCGGGATTATCGGAGCTTACGAAACCGATCAGCGGATGGATGTACTTATTGCACTTCATGCCTGCGATACAGCAACGGATGATGCGATTTATCAGGGCATCAAAGCCGGATCCGATCTAATCGTTGTGGCTCCCTGTTGTCATAAAGAAGTCCGGCGTGAAATGAGCAGCAAGGCGCGGACAGGTCCTCTGTCGTTTTTAACACAGCATGGTGTATTTCTCGAGCGTCAGGCAGAGATGGTTACCGATGGACTTCGTATGCTTATTTTAACTTATTTCGGCTATCGTGTTAAGGCGATGGAATTCGTTTCCGATCAGCACACCCCTAAGAATATTCTATTGATTGCCGAATTTTCCGGGGGAATAGAGAAGCGCCGGCAAACTGAAATTAAAGAGGAAATTTTTCGGGTATTCGAAAATTTCGGTATCGGGAAACAG
>JBMDWN010000089.1:0-6453 GCA_048595275.1 Olivibacter sp.
CTCTTCAAGAATCTGATGGCGGGCTTCCTCCTGCTCACGCTTTTCACGTTCCGTGTTCAGTGCCTTTTGTTGCCGGCGCGTGACAAACCACATGGCTAAGACCCACAAGAGGCTAAAGGCCGTAGCTGCATCGAAGATGTCTTCGTACTTCCCGTGGAACTTGGGGGCGATCCATTCTGTTATATCGGACAATAAGAGAACGCCAATAAGGGGCAATACTGTGTTCACCCACGGGCGGGCGAACTGCAAGGGCTTTAATCGGAAAATGATAAAGATCAGACCCGCCAGTAAGAGGTAGGATAATACTTCTGTTGCGGTTTTATGCGAGACAACATTAAAGACGATTAAAGCAATTGAAAAGTAGATCCCAGCTTTTAGATATCGAGGCCAATCAATGCCGTCGATAGGCTTTTTTATTCGTTTTTGAAGAACACTGATCAGGATTAAGGCAATGATGGCGGCAGTCATGGTATAAATTTGGTGTTTTGGATAAAGATAAGAATGATTCCCAATTTCTTTCTTGGATTCAAACAGTACTTCCGTAATCAGCACCTCTGCAATGGCAATGCCTAAAATTGATTTTTTTATATATATACTGCATTTTTATTATTATTTTTTGTTTTTGTTCTATTTTAAAATGTTATTCATCGAAATATTCTCAAAAAACATTAAAAATTTCTTTTTTTATAAAAAAATATCCTCATTTGTTTATTGTTAGTTAAAATCAATCAATAAATAAGGAAGGAGGTCGTTTTTTAGTCAGTATAAATTTCTGTTTGCCAGTTTTGAAGAATATATTCCATTGTATTCTATTCTAATCATTTTAAAAGACATACTAATCAACCACATGAAAAGAAAAAAACTATTTTTTTTCGCAATCTTCTGTCTTTTCGTCTCATCAAGTTTCGCTCAAGATACGAGAATTACAGGTAAAGTTACTTCAAGCGTAGATGGAACGCCTCTAGCGGGCGTGTCAGTAATTATTTCTGGAACAAGCAGAGGTACACAAACGAATTCGGATGGTGTATTCGAGGTCCTTATTGCTGAAAGCTCTGTATCACTCTCGTTCAGATATCTGGGTTACGTTTCTCAAACCGTTCAGGTTGGCAATAGAACCTATATCAACGTTGAACTGGATTCTGACGATTCCCAATTATCAGAGGTTGTAGTTACCGGCTACGGTACCGTACGTAAATCCGATTTTGTTGGAAATGTCGCAAGTATTTCGGGTGATAAGGTTACCAATATACCTATTCAGAGCTTTGATCAAGCTTTGGGAGGTAAGGCCGCAGGAGCTCAAGTCTCAATCTCCAATGGCGTCGTCGGTAATCCACCCGTTTTTAGAATAAGGGGGACAAATTCTATTTCACTTAGCAGTTATCCGTTGATAATTATAGACGGAGTGCCAACACTGACTACAACCACAGGGGGAAATGGTACTTATAGCGGATCGTCATCGCCGGTGAACCCTCTGACCGCAATCAATCCAAATGATATCGAAAACATCGAGATTCTCAAAGATGCCAGCGCTACAGCTATATATGGAAGTCGGGCGGCAAACGGTGTGGTAATCGTCACGACAAAGCGAGGGAAATCTGGTAAGGCGCAACTGGCCTATGACGCTTGGGTCGGTGTCAATCAAGTACAGCGTCTTCCGGATTTATTAGATGCTTTTCAATACGTGGATATAAAGAATGAAGCCCTTCGAAACGCGGGTATTTTCAATGCGGACAGCCGTGCCTTCAATTTAGATTACGATGCAAGTGGGAATCCCATTAATACAAATTGGTATGATTACGTGTACAGAAACGGGGTGTCGCACAATAACTCTTTGAGTGTACGAGGAGGAAATGAGGATACCAGGTACTTTGGGTCCGTGAACTACACTGATCAGGAAGGTATAGTAATAGGAAACGATTATAGTAAATTGGGAGGTAACTTTAATATTGATCATAGCTTTGCAAAGATCTTTAAGGTTGGGACAAAAATCAACATGACCGATGAGCAAACCAAATCCTTCACAAGTTCAGGCTCTCTACCAGGACAGGCATTTTCGATTACCGGGCTAGGCCGAATCGCGATGGTTTCTCAGCCGAATGTCAGTCCATTCAATAATGACGGTAGTTATAATGTTTCTGGAAATGCTTTAGGCCCCGGAGCGAACACAGCCGGAACACCGGGTTATTACAATATTGCTGTCATACAAGATTTCAACAGGAGTAACACAGCTGTAAAGCGCTTTCAGGGGAACGGCTTTTTACAAGCCGATCCGCTGTCATGGTTATCACTGAAGACCTTATATGGGATAGACTATTTTTCTGTTAACGATGATGTCTTTTATACCCCAATAAACGGAGATGGATTTGCATCGGAAGGCTATGCTTATCGCCAGGACGTTGGAAGGAAAACCTGGGTCTGGACAAATACGTTCGACATTCATCACACCTTTAACGATGAACACTACCTTCATTTACTTGGAGGGAATGAGCAGACGCGAACAACAACAGATGGTTTTTGGGCTGACAGAAGCGGTCTTTCGGACGCTGCTTTCGAGCATATCGGGGCAGGCTTCGTTACCCCAGGTGCAGGCGGGCAATATTCCGAAAACTACCTGGTGTCGTTTTTTGGGTCTTTAAATTATGATTTCAGAAAAAAATACTTTCTGAATGGATCTTTCAGAAGAGATGAGTATTCTGCCTTCGGACAAGATCAGAAGGGTGGGAATTTTTATAGCGTTGGAGCTGCGTACGATCTTGCCAAAGAAGATTTTTGGTCGAACAGCTCTTTTGATAATCTATTCTCTAGTTTTCGTCTTCGGGGGAGCTATGGTACCGTCGGTAACTTTAATGGCTTGAGCTGGCTTGCGCCTCAGACATTATACGAATATAATCTTTATGGAACTACTCCTTCGCTGAATCCTAGTTCGAGCGGAAACCCAGCTATTGGGTGGGAAACAAGTAAAAAGCTTGATGTTGGTTTAAATCTGGGGATTCTTAATGACCGTTTTACTATCGAAGCAGCTTATTATAAGAATGATATTGATGGCCTTATTTATCAAGTTCCGCAAGCGCCCTCTGCCGGCCTGATCAGCAACCCAAATGTAAATATTGGAAGCATGGTCAATAAGGGCTTTGAACTTACTTTAAATGCTCAGGCAATTGGTAAGGGGGACTTTTCCTGGACACCTTCTTTCAACCTAACCTATAACCACAATGAAGTACTATCGTTGAGTGAATCCGTAACGCAATTTACTAGTCAGACATCTGGATTAGAAATCAGTAACATCACAGTTGCGGGAGGGCCAATCGGCCAGCTTTTCGTGGTGAGGACAGGTGGAGTAGACCCAGAGACGGGAAGGCGGATATTTATTAACAGAAATGGTGATCAGGTTTTCTACGAACATGCAGCGTCCGGTTGGCGTTATGCCGATGGTAGTGAAGCGCCCGCTATAGGTTCGAACGATCAGGTACCGTATGAAAATACCGTTCCTCGTTATTATGGTGGGTTCATCAATAATTTCCGCTATAAGAATTTTGATCTAATGTTGAATTTTACCTTTCAGTTTGACTACTCAATTTATTGGGGTACCGGAGCGGGCCTTATGGACCAACGGGCCTGGAACAATTCCACCACCATGTTAAACCGATGGACCGAGCCTGGGCAAATTACGGATGTACCGCGGGTAATTTTCGGGGATAACCAATCTAACGGTTCAGCGACCGCTTCAGATATTCACGTGTATAGTGGTGATTTTCTAAAATTAAGGGATATCAATTTAGGCTACACGCTGCCTACAAGCCCGCTGCAGAAGGTTGGTATTTCTAGATTGCGCTTCTATGTGAACGCTAATAATGCGATCATCTTTACCAAATATCCAGGAACCGATCCTGAAGTTTCTTCAAATGGTAATTCAAACGTTGCGCCCGGCGTAGATCGGAATTCGGTAGCAAATGGGCGAACCTTTACCGCTGGAGTGAATCTACTATTTTGATTTTTTACTGAACTGTGATTAAAGCAATTATGAAGACATTCGATGCAATTATACCATGCGTGCTCGTATTATTACTATTAGGCGCATGCAGGAGAGAAGCCGACTTACATCCTATATCCCGGACAGATGTAATCTCTGGTTCTGCGTTTACAACAGCAGAGCGGATCGAAGCAATGATAAACGGAGTATACCAATCCGTCAAACACGGACAGTTCTACGGCGGTCGCTATATAATTTATAACGAAATCCGAGCTGACAACTTTATCAATAGGACCAATAATGGAGTTACCGGTTTACAAACCTGGGAGCTAAATGTTGTTAATGGAAGCAATGAAGTCATCAACTTATGGCAAAGGGCCTATATTGCGATTAATAATGCAAATCTCTTTATTGATGGAATGACTGAAGGAGGTACCGATATTGTCGGGGAGCCTTTAGCAAGCCAATATCTGGGCGAGGCCCGCTTTGTCAGGGCACTTTGTTATTACAGCCTTCTGCAATTATATGCCAGACCTTACTGGGACGGCAACGGTTCGGCACCGGGCCTACCTTTAAGATTAACCGGGAACGAGGGAGTGGGTGATTACAGTCTGGCACGTAGTACTGTCGGGGAGGTTTATGCTCAGATACTGGAAGATTTGGATTTTGCTGAACAAAATCTACCGGAGTCTAATAGTTCGGCGGAATTAAATACCACTAGAGCACACCGGAATTCCGCAATTGCATTTAAGACGCGCGTTTACCTTTCCATGCAGAACTATGAAGGCGTAATTAGTGAAAGTAATAAAATTGTAAGTATGACAGCTCCTTTTAGTTCCGCTTCTGGGGTTAATCACGCACTCAACCCGAGTGTTGCAGATGTATTTACAGCCTATACTTCCTCAGAATCTATATTTTCGTTACCGATGGCGGCAAATAGTAATCCCGGGGGACAAAATGCTCTGCAATATTATTATATGGGGAACGTAGAATATAACCTTAATGAAGATGGAATCATAGCTAACGAATCCTGGGGCGAGAATGACGCGCGACGTCAGTTCATTGGTACTGGGACAGGCGGGGCGGTGTTGGAAAAATTCCAGGTGCCAAATCCTTGGACAGACTATGTTCCGGTCATTCGATATTCGGAAGTTCTTTTGAGTCTATCTGAAGCGATAGTTAGAAGTGGGGGGGCAGTCGATGCTCGTTCAGTAGCGTTGCTCAATGCAGTTCGCCAACGATCAGACCCTGCGAATCCTTACCAGGTCGGGCAGTTTCAGAATGCTGAAGCTTTAATATCAGCGATTCTTTTAGAGAGAAATATTGAATTTCTTGGCGAGGGCTTGAGAAGTCCCGATCTTTTGAGGTTAGGGCAACCAATACCGGCTAAAGGTGTTGTAGGTGCGGTAACGCCGAGTCAGCAACAATATATTTGGCCTATTTCTGCAAACGAACTTCTATATAATTCGTTAATGACTGATAACTGATTTTTGTCTAATTAGTAAATAGGCTGCCTATCTTTACATAAGGCAGCCTTTTTTATTGTGAGCTTTTTATAAATGCAAACAACTGTTGTTACATTTCTAATCTGATATTAATCTCGATTACCTATTAAACCTTATTTTGAATATACAGAAGAGAGATATTGAAATATCTCAGAAAAAAAGAAAAAAAAACTTGCAAACTTTTTCTTAACCACTATTTTTGTTTTTGAAAACTATATTAATTCATCTAAAACAATATTATTGGAAAGACCTATACGTTAATAAAACCTACATCTCTCTAATATATTTTTAGCATAAGGTTTAAGGGCTTTTTTGCGTATGTGTTGAAATGTACATCTGCATGTTTACAAACTTTCTTATCATAAAAAGCAGAGGAAATAGTACTTCATTAGCCAATGGAGACTATTCGCTAATTATTAAACCCGGCGAATAAAGCGTCTGGTAGATGCTATTGCTTTCGGAATTATCAATCAAACAAATTTTACATCAATTTAAATACAAACACATGAAACAAAAGCTACTTAGTTTCTTTCTGGTTTGTTTAGCGCTAGTGAATATAGCGTTTGCACAAGAAAGAATGTTAACAGGGAAAGTGACGTCGTCAGGAGATGGTACTCCATTGCCCGGAGCAACGGTCACCCTTAATGGCACTACTAGGTCTACACAGACTTCATCCGATGGGACGTACCAAATCAATGTGCCTGATGGTGCGAGAGCAGTCACAGCCTTCTATCTAGGTTATGATCGACAAACAATATCTCTGGAAGATAAAACTGAAATCAACTTCGCACTAACATCGACTGCGGAGACCCTGTCAGAAGTTATTGTACAGGTTCCCTATGGGGCGATTAGGAAAACTGCTTTTACAGGATCCGAATCAACAATCTCTGCTAAGAATTTCGAAAATCAGCAGGTTGCGTCTTTCACTAGGGCCTTAGAAGGTGTTGCGCCCGGCGTTCAAGCTACTAATGGTGGTGG